>NZ_DATFKB010000175.1:0-7774 GCF_035268865.1 Salinivirga sp.
AGCCTATTATGGATTAACTAATCACTTCAAAAAAGATAAAGCGCCAGCTCTATATCCCTTTATGATTGGATTGACACTCTTTGTATATTAAAAAGCTGTTAAAAGCAGGTAAAAGAAACCCGCCTTTAACAGCCTGATAAAGATCGACCTGAATTTATTCTTCAGTAAGTTTTGCGTCAAACTTCTTTAATGCCCAAATTACTGCGAAGTAACTAACCACAATTAAAACGGGCCACGATAAGAGCCATAATATTTCAGTTATCATAATTTATCCTGTTTAATTATCAATCATTTCTAAAAAACTATCTTTCTCAACCTATCCCGATACGCTTCGCTATCGGGAAAAGGTGTCGTCAATCCTGAACCAATCCCGATACGCTTCGCTATCGGAAAAAGGTGTCGTCAATCCTGAACCAATCCCGATACGCTTCGCTATCGGGATATTTTCCACTACAATTTCCCAAAACTACGTTTTGGGAAATTAAGTGTCAATATACATGAGAATCGGACTCCATCTCCTCCTTATCAATCTTTTTATTATTGATAGCTCGCCATGCATATACAATATAGGCCAACACAAAAGGCACAAGCAATGAAACATAACTCATTACCTTAAGCGTATATGGACTCGATGAACTGTTAAATATGGTAAGCGAACTACTATAATCGCCTACTACCGATGGATAATATGCTGTATTGTTGTAACCTGCAATAAGGAAAAGTGACAACACTGTAAATACTGTCCCCAAACCAGCGGGCCAAATCGCTTTATCGCAATCTTTTTTGAACAAACCACCAGCTATTCCGGCCAATACCAACAATACACCAATTACAAATACAATTCCCACAAGCGGCATTTCAATCAAATTGAAGAAGTATTTGTTGGCTTGCATGAACACATCGCCTGTTTCGGGGTTAACTGCAAATCCATCGCGCAAGAATAACCATATCACAAAAGTTAAAAACAATGCTACAAATGGAATTCCGTTTATCCACAACTGCTTTTTAATTCTTGGTATTATTTCCTCATGGTCTATTGTATTTTGAAAATAAAGCAGACCTAAAACGCGAGCAAGGAAGAATACCGTTAATCCAAGCACTACATTATGCAAATTTAAAACAGCCTCAAGGCCGTGTGCAGGACCAGTCCAACGACTTATTACAGGCGAGACCTCTCCTATAATATTGGTAATATTCATTTTTGAAACGTCAAATTCAGATCCGGTAAAAAAGGTAGCCACTGCAGTACCTAAAAGAATTGTACCAAGGGCGCCATTCAGAAATAGAAAGACCTCAAAAGTGCGTTTACCCAAAAAATTGTCAGGTTTAGAACGATACTCATAGGATATAGCTTGTATGATAAAAGCAAAAAGAATGGCCATCCAAACCCAATAAGCACCACCAAAACTGGTTGAATAAAACAGCGGGAAAGAGGCGAAAAAGGCACCGCCAAATGTCACTAATGTGGTAAAGGTAAACTCCCATTTGCGGCCAAGTGTATTAACCAACATGGTTCTTTCGGTTTCATTCTTCCCTAAAGTGTAAATCAGGGTTTGCCCACCTTGTACAAAAAGTAAAAATACGAGCAATGATCCCAAAAGAGAAATAATGAACCACCAATAATGTTGCAGAAATTCATAAGATTCAAACATGGCTATTTCCCTCCTTCCTGGTCTTTTGGACCAATTTTAATTTGACGAATAAGAATTTTTATTTCAGCTATGAGCAATGCCGTGAATATGGCAGCAAACAACCAGAATGTAATTTGCACTGAGCTTGCATCAATCTGAGAAACGGCTGCAACAGTTGGCAATAAATCCTGTATAACCCAGGGTTGACGACCTACTTCAGCTACAATCCATCCGGATTGAGATGCAATGTAGGCCAGCGGTATACTAAACAAACTGACCCATAAAAACCACTTTTGTTTGGCAAGGTTGCCCTTATTCACGAAGAATAGCGCCAAAGCAAAAAGAAGAATAAACAAAAAGCCGAGCGCTACCATAATATGAAATGCGTAGAAAGTAAGCGGTACATTGGGTATAACGCTTTTAGGATCGTTTAAATAGCCATAACCAAAATACTGGAAGTTTTCTTCCATCGTAAGCCTGTGCTTTTTGGCCGCCTCATCATTTCCGGCTTCTTTGGCACGCCGGAAATCGGCCAGGGCATTAATGGCTATCTTACCGCGCTTAATCTTTTCCTCTACGGATATGCCTTTGAAGGTTTTCCCTTCTTTATTGGTATATTCATAACCATCAACTAAATCCTTTACGCCGGGTACAAATGCATTGGCATCTCTGTAACCAAGTAAAGAAAGTAATTTCGGAATTTCCATTTTAAACAGAAATGCATCCTTATCGTCGTTATACTCCTTGCCGGGCGTTAGTGCGCCTATTGCCACAAGGCCTGCCCCTTCCTGTCCTTCATACAAACCTTCCATTGCAGCAAGTTTCATTGGCTGTTTCTGAGTTACATGATAGGCACTTCCATCACCCGTCATCACGAGAAACAAACTGGTAATTAAACCAAAAACTGAAGCTACTACAATGCTCCGTTTTGCCATTAATTTGTGGCGGCCTCTTAGTAAAAACCATGCACTTATTCCAAGTACAAAAATGGAGGCCAGCACATAACCCGACGAAATGGTATGCAAAAATTTATTGATTGCAACGGGTGATAAAAAAACTTCCCAAAAGTTCTCCATTTCATTGCGTGCTGTTTCGGGATTAAACTTCATGCCGGCAGGGAATTGCATCCAGCCGTTGGCTACCAGTATCCATAGTGCCGAAAGATTGGCTCCAAAGGCTACCAGCCATGTAGAAATTAAATGGAACCGTTTACTTATTTTGTTCCATCCGAAAAACATCACCGCTATAAATGTGGATTCGAGAAAAAAGGCCATAATACCCTCTATGGCCAGTGGCGCACCAAAAATATCGCCCACAAACCAGGAATAGTTGGACCAGTTGGTACCGAACTCAAATTCCAGTATAAGGCCGGTGGCCACACCAATGGCAAAGTTAATACCGAACAGGGTCATCCAGAATTTAGTGATTTTTTTCCATTCAGGATTTCCCGTTTTTACATAGATGGTCTCCATAATGGCCATGATGAATGCCAACCCCAACGTAAGGGGTACAAACATCCAGTGATACATAGCAGTAAGTGCAAACTGTGCACGGGACCAATCTACCAGGGACAAGTCTACATTTTCTATCATAGCTTATTTGTTAGGTTTGGTTAGTTGCTCAATAACAAATTTACTCTTTTCCTCATCGCTGTCAAACTGTGTTTCCAGAATATCGGGGAAAAAGAAAATTTTCAGAATCGCGAACATGATAAATAGCTTTAAAAGTATCAAAATCCACAGTTGCACACCATACCGGGGCATGTCCCTGAAGCCTTGATAATAGAAGTTAAATATCCGTTTAAATATGTTAGGTCGCTTATTTTTTTCCATTTCAAAATATTTAAAGTCTTACGATCGAAATATGTTTAAACGAAATGTTAATTTATAACAATTCTAAATTACTACAACAATAATACCAGTCCTATAGCACAAATAGTCTACGATTGAATTAAAAAACTGATATAAAAACAAGTAGGCAAAGCAAATAAAAACACATATTTAAGCATATAGATTTTAGAATGTATATAAATTAGAGTCTCAAATTCGTTTTGATAAATGATTTGTATTTGTTTCGGGTTAAATCCCTTATTTTTGCTTAAATCACATGCGTATAATCACCAAAAGTAAAATCTATGAGTAATATAACAAAATCTTCGATAGGCCGTAAAGTACTCGTTAGCCTGTCGGGACTTTTTTTGATGATTTTTTTATTGGTTCACCTCGCCGTGAACCTGACACTCATTTTTGATGACACGGGCGAATTATTTAACAAAGCCGCTCATTTCATGGCAACCAACCCGGCCATCAAAGTAATGGAACCTGTCCTTGCGCTGGGCTTCATAATCCATATTTTGTATGCTTCAATTGTAACCCTGCGCAACTACCTGGCCAGGCCAGCCCGTTACAACAAGCGCGATTCCCAGGAAACCGGAGGTTGGGCTTCCAGAAACATGTTCTTTCTGGGGTCAACGGTGTTTATTTTCCTGGTAATTCACATCTGGAATTTCTTTTGGAAGATGCGATTTGCGGGTGATCCCCTGCTCGACCACATCACAATTGATGGAGAGCAAATGGAAAATTCCTATAACCTTGTAGCAACACTCTTCAAATCAAGCTATATATACAGCAGCATTTACATTTTGGGTGCTATAGCTCTGGGATTGCACCTTTCACATGGTTTCTGGTCATCGTTCCATACCATGGGATGGAACAATGATATTTGGATGAAAAGGCTTCGTACCATTGCCATTGTTTATGCAGTTGTAATTGCCGGAGGTTTCATTTCAATTCCGGTATACTATATGATATTTTTCTAAAATCCGATAGTCTATGACAAAAATTAAAACAAATATACCCGAAGGCCCTCTGGCCGAAAAGTGGACCAAACATAAAGCCGACTTAAAAGTGGTAAGTCCGGCAAATAAACGCAAACTGGATATTATTGTAGTAGGCACAGGATTAGCAGGAGCTTCAGCTGCAGCCAGCTTTGCAGAACTTGGTTACAACGTAAAAAACTTCTGCTACCAGGATAGCCCCCGTCGTGCACACTCTATTGCAGCACAAGGAGGAATCAATGCTTCAAAAAATTACCAAAACGACAACGACAGTGACTTCAGGCTGTTTTACGATACAATTAAAGGTGGTGACTACAGGTCCAGAGAGGCTAACGTGTACCGCCTTGCCGAGGTCAGTGGCGATATAATTGACCAGTGTGTTGCTCAAGGGGTACCTTTTGCACGCGAATATGGAGGAAACCTCGCCAACCGCTCCTTTGGTGGTGTGCTTGTTTCACGTACATTTTATGCACGTGGGCAAACCGGTCAGCAGCTTTTATTAGGTGCTTATGGCGCATTAAACCGCCAAATTGCCAAAGGGCAGGTAGAAATGTACTACCGCCATGACATGCTCGATGTGGTAACTATTGATGGAAAGGCTCGCGGAATTATAGCACGTGACCTCACAACCGGCGAAGTAAAACGCTTTGGCGCACACGCAGTAGTAGTAGCTACCGGAGGCTATGGAAATGTATTTTTCCTTTCGACCAACGCAATGGGCAGCAACGGTAGCGTACAATGGCAGGCCTACAAAAAAGGTGCTTACATGTCGAACCCGGCATTTGTACAAATTCACCCAACCTGCATTCCGGTTCATGGCGACCAGCAGAGTAAACTTACACTCATGTCAGAATCGTTGCGTAACGATGGCCGCGTGTGGGTACCCAAAGACAAGAAAACGGTGGAAAAACTACAAAATGGCGAAATTAAAGCTTCCCAGGTACCGGAAGAGGACCGCGATTATTACCTTGAGCGCCGCTATCCCTCATATGGAAACCTGGTACCCCGCGATGTAGCTTCACGTGCAGCCAAAGAGCGCTGCGATGCCGGTTACGGTGTAAATGAAACAGGTAAAGCTGTTTTCCTTGACTTTAAAGATGCCATTAATCGACTGGGAAAAGATGTTGTGGAAGCACGTTATGGAAACCTTTTCCAGATGTACGAAAAAATTACCGATGTGAACCCATATGAAGAACCCATGATGATTTACCCGGCCATTCACTACAGTATGGGTGGGCTATGGGTCGATTATAACCTAATGACCAACGTTCCGGGATTATATGCCATAGGTGAAGCTAACTTTAGCGACCACGGTGCCAACCGCCTAGGCGCCTCAGCGCTTATGCAGGGATTGGCCGACGGTTATTTTGTAATTCCATATACCATTGGCAACTACCTGGCCGACGAAATACAAAACCCACAAGTTGATACTAACAATGAAGCTTTTGCAGAAGCCGAAAAAGCGGTTACTGAAAAGCTGGAAAAACTGAAAAACATTAAAGGCAAAACACCGGTTGACCATTTCCACAAAGAACTTGGAAAAATTATGTGGGATAAGGTTGGAATGAGCCGCAATGAGAAAGAATTGAAAGAAGCCATTGAAGAGATTAAAGCATTGCGCAAAAAATTCTGGGAAGATGTACTTATACCGGGTGATCTCAAAGAGTTTAACCCTGAAATTGAAAAAGCCATGCGCGTGGCCGATTTTCTTGAGATGGGTGAACTTATGGCACGCGATGCACTGGAGCGCAACGAATCATGTGGCGGACACTTCCGCGAAGAGTCCAAAACCGATGAGGGCGAAGCCCTGCGCGATGACAAAAATGGGGCTTACGTGAGTGCCTGGGAATACAAAGGCGATGACAAAACGCCTGAAATGCATAAGGAGGAGTTAAAATTTGAATTTGTGACTCTTACACAGCGCAGTTATAAATAATTGGTATTAATGATTAAAAAAAGCGCTTTATGGCAGACAAAATATTAAAAGAAATAAAAGTTAAGGTTTGGCGCCAACAAGGCCCCAAAGCCAAAGGTAAATTTGAAACATATACCGTTAAAAATATATCTACCGGTTCATCATTCCTTGAAATGCTCGACATACTGAACGACCAGTTGATTATTGAAGGGAAGGACCCGATTGCTTTTGACCACGATTGCCGCGAGGGTATATGTGGCATCTGCAGTCTTTATGTAAACGGCCGCCCGCACGGTCCCGACGAGGATGTAACCACCTGTCAGTTGCACATGCGTAAATTTAAAGATGGCGAAACCATTGTGGTAGAGCCATACCGCTCCAAAGCTTTTCCGGTTGTAAAAGACCTGGTAGTAGAGCGTAATGCATTTGACCAGATATTGCAAGCTGGCGGTTATGTATCGGTAAACACCGGTGGCATACCCGACGGAAACGCCATTCCAATCTCTTACGATCAAGCAGAATCAGCCATGGATGCTGCATCTTGCATAGGTTGTGGGGCATGCGTGGCAGCCTGTAAAAATGCCTCGGCCATGCTGTTCGTTTCAGCCAAAGTATCGCATCTGGCGCGCCTGCCACAAGGTAAAGTGGAGGCCAAACGCCGCGTAAAAGCCATGGTAGCCAAAATGGATGAGCTGGGCTTTGGTAATTGCACCAACACAGGTGCCTGCGAAGCAGAATGCCCCAAAGGCATTAGCATCACTAACATTGCCAAAATGAACCGCGAGTTTCTGGCAGCAAAAATTCGAGACTAATTTTTTGATGATAAAGCGTAAAAAACCGGACCAAAGGCTCCGGTTTTTTTATGTTAGCATAGTCGAAAAATACAGGATTACTTCATAAAGTTGTGGATTAGTATTGAATTGTCTATGTCGAATATATTACAACCTATTTGATGCTACAGCATAAAGACATGGTTTGAATTGTTAGAATGTGAAAAACATTTCAGAAGTAACCTGAACAAACTCCCGTAAATAACAATAGATCGCAGATTAAACGGATGCATACTGATAACGTTTGGGGTTATGATTGGAATTCCTGGGGTTTCATTACCAGGTTTTTTTGTAAAAAGCCACAATTATGCTTCTCCTTATCTGCGAAAATCAGCTAATCTAAGATATCAGAGATGTTATTTTATTCAAATAATTACAGAACACTATGCTACAACGAGAGCAAACATATGATATTTGGATCAATTAATCCGTATAATCCGCGTTCTATTCTCGTGTTTTGTGCAATGGGGCACCCAATTTTGGCATAACCCTACTTTTTTTGCTACAGGTCAAAAAAAGTAGGCAAAAAAACCCCGCCGCTTACAGAAAAGTGCTAAAAATC
>NZ_DATFKB010000176.1:0-32954 GCF_035268865.1 Salinivirga sp.
AATCGAGGTGGCTGACAGCTGCAATAGATGGCAATCCGGCCATTTCTGCCAACATATTGCCTACAGCCATTCCATTGTAATCACTGGAGTCAATCCCTGCCATTACAATATCATAATTACCATTTTGCACAACAGGTAATAATTGCGATGCTGTTTGCCATGCGTCCATTGGTTCGATATCTACTCTTAAACCTTTATCGGCACCAATAGCCAGAGCTTTCCGTATTACTTGTTCGGTCCATTGTCCTCCAACTGTGGCAACAGTTATTTCTTTTACCTGATCAGGGTTTTGCTCTTTGAGCTCCAGGGCACGGGTTAGTGCCAACTCATCCCAGGGGTTAATGATCCATTTTACTTCACTTGTGTCAAAAGCTTTGTTGTCGTCTGTGAACCTTATTTTTGTTGTTGTTTCAGGTACACTGCTTATACATACAAGAATATTCATGATTTGGTGTTTTAGTTCATAATTTATGCATCTAAAATGGCTCTTGAAATCACCATTTTCTGTATTTCTGAGGTTCCTTCATAAATTTGTGTCAATTTGGCTGCACGCATTAAACGCTCTACGTGGTATTCCTTCACATAACCGTAACCTCCGTGTATTTGAACTGCCTCGGTGGTTACGAACATGGCAGTTTCGGCAGCGTAATATTTTGCCATAGCACCGGTCATACTGAAATTTTTGCCATTGGCTTTTTCCCATGCTGCTTTCCATACAAAGTTGCGTGCTGCCTCGATGCGTGTTTTCATTTCTGCCAATTTAAAAGCGATGGCCTGGTGTTTGGATATCTCTTTTCCAAAGGCCTTACGTTCTTTGCTGTACTGCAGGGCTCTTTCGTAAGCTCCTTCTGCAATACCCAGTGCTTGTGCAGCAATACTGATGCGTCCGCTATCAAGCATTTTCATGGCAAACTTAAACCCAAAACCATCTTCACCGATGCGTTTTTCTTTTGGTACTTTTACATCGGAGAACATGACAGAGTGGGTATCGCTACTGCGCATGCCCATCTTATCTTCGTGGGGGCCAAGCGTTATGCCCGGGGTATCTTTTTCTACAATAAAAGCATTAATTCCGTGGTGCCTTTTCCCGGGATGCGTTTGCGCTATAACGAGATAAATACCTCCACTATTGGCGTTAGTGATCCAGTTTTTGGTTCCGTTAATAAGATAATGGTCACCTTTATCAACAGCTGTTGTATGCTGGGAGGAGGCATCTGAACCCGCTTCGGGCTCTGAAAGAAGAAAAGCGCCAATTTTCTCACCACTGGTCATTTGTGGTAAATATTTTTGTTTTTGTGTTTCATTTCCGAAACGCTCTATTCCTGCCACAGCCAGCGAGTTGTGTACAGACAGTATAACTCCGATCGCGGAGTCTATTTTCGAAAATTCAGATATGGCAAGCACATACGATAAATAGTCGAGGCCTGTACCACCATATTTTTCATCTGAAATGATGCCGAAAAAACCGAGTTCTTTTAGATTCTTTACGTGTTCATTTGGATAGATGGCATTGGTATCGCGTTCAATGACATCTTTAATTAACTCGCGTTGTGCATAATCGCGGGCCGATTGGCGAATCATTTCCTGTTCTTCGGTAAGTTCAAAGTTCATAAAAGCGTAATTTATAGTGATGGATATTTAGGATGCAGCATTTTTGTATATGATTACCATGACGGTTTTATCGTCGCCGCCCATATTGACTGACATGCCATATGGGCGTTTCGGATCGATGTTTATTTGTGCATCGCCGGCATTACCTGTCAATTGCTCCCAAATTGTAACAGCCATATGTACACCGGTGGCTCCTGTTGGATGTCCCCAGCCAATTAATCCGCCAGTTGTATTGAACGGAATCTTTCCATCTCTGGCTGTATGTCCGTCAAGCACGAAATCGGTGCCTTTACCGTGAGGAGCCAGCCCAATAGCTTCTATTCCAATAATGGCTGCTGAGGTGAAACAATCGTGGATTTCTACGGTTCCCAAATCATTTTTAGTGATACCTGCCATTTTCATTGCTTTTTTTACAGCGTTTTGCATGGTATTCAGTTTTGTAAGCTCCCCGGGTTTTTGGGTAAGGTCTTCTACCGCATGGCCATACCCAACTATTTGTACAGCCTGGTTAAGTGAAATATTGTGTTTTTTCAGGCCTTCTTCAGACATAATGGCAATGGCAGAAGCGCCATCTGATACTTTTGATGAATCAAACACTGTGAGATGGTCTGTAAAAGCCCTGGGATTAGGTTCTGTATTAAGGGCAAGTGATTCCGGATCGGTGTGCGTATTGTGATATTCCTGTGCAGTTTCACATAATCTTGCGTTTTCAATGGCGTTTTTATACCAGCGCGCATAGGCTTTCCTGGTTTTCTCGCGCCCAAATTTTTTAAAATATGCCCCGGCACGATCGCTGAACTGCCCCGGAAAGAAGTGGGCGTGACCGTCTTTACGCTCCTGAAACCAACCAGCACCGGCTAAAATATCGGCTCCGTAGACGGCTTTTACAGAATTTTGAACTTCAACACCAAGCGACAACACAGTGTCGGCTGTTTCTGCCAAAATCGATTTAATTCCGGTCATTAACGACATACCGCCAGAGGCACAGGCAGCTTCCACACTTAGCCCGGGCTTGTACTGCAGGGCGGGTGAGATCATGGGAGCAAAGGCTCCAAGATGGCCTTGTTTGTTATAGCGTGGTGCCATAAAATTTCCCACCACCGACTCATCGATTTTTTCCGCGCCACCAAGTTTTTTTATTGTGCCTTCCCCGGCCTCTTTCAGGTAATGTTCAATACCTGGTCTGGGCTTTTTAGGGTGAAACTCTTTACGGCCTGGTCCCAGCGATACTGTGTTGTGACCGGCTGTCATATATATTTTTTTGCGAAGTGTAGTCATAACAATTGATTTTAGTTCATGAAATCGTTTGCAGGTCCATATGCATGGAAAAATCCTGTCATCAACACGGTGTTTACATCTTCTTCGTTTGCTGCCACGCCATCCTTAACTAGTTGTAGTGCAGCGTTTTTTGATTTTTGAAGGTACTCCATGGCTAATTCTGATCCTTTGCTGCTATCATTTTTCAGCGTATTGAACCAGTTTCTGAGTTGATCTTCTTTGTCGGTTGCCTTAAGCAGAGATTTCCATTTTACCGCACCCTCCGGTTTCTCTCCCAGGTAAGTATCTACCTTTGAGCTGAGCGTATTTAGATTTGCATATTGCATAGTTTCAGGATTTATTACGGCAACGGGACGCCCTTTTTCGTACCTGAAAAATCCGTCTTTTTGACTACCATCACTGTTTTGTCCACCTTTAATACCTGACTCCACTAATTTGTCAAGCAAATCGCTTTGCAAATTATCATCAATTCCCCGGTCATGCATCACTTTCATGATGTACTGCACCACATCAATCCCTACATAATCGGCCAGTTGGAAAATGCCCATAGGCCGCACTAAATAATCACGGGTAATTGTGTCCACTGTCGCAATGGCTTGTGGTAAGGGTATTTTCAGGTTAAGCTTTATGGCCAGATCGATGCCATTTATTGTATCTCTCATGTAATGGCCGTTGCCTATAAACCCGGCAACATCGGCTGAAGGGACAATTATTTTTTTTAGGTTTTTCACGTATTGTGTTGCAAACTCAGCTAATTCCGGTAATGTTTGTTCAGATTTGATGAGTTCTACAAGTTTTTGCACTGCAGGGGGGTTATAAAAATGTACGCCCATTAACCGTCCGTTAAGATTTGCATTTGTATCAATTTCATGTATTGGGATTGAGGAAGTGTTGGTGAAAAACCACGGATTGTTGTTATTATTGCTGCTAATTTGCCTGAAAATTTTATTTTTCAGATCGGGGTTTTCACTTACAGCCTCAAGTATAAGGTTGGAGTCGTATGCTGCTTCAATTCTTGTTGTTGGTTTGATGATATCTACTACATCTTCAACATATTTTTGAATAAAGTCTGCGTTTTCGTGTAATTGTTTTTGATCAGCATACATTTTTCGAATCTGTACAATTTTTTTTTCGGCAAACTTTTGCGCTTGCGCCCTGACATATTTTAGAAGTCCGTCAAGTGCATTATGTGACACATCAATGGCATTGAGCACAAACTGCTGATTTTTATTTTCATGCTGCAATTTTTGGTGTAATAGCTCCTGTGCTGTGAGTAATAATATTCCGCTTCCCATTTTGCCGGCAGCACCCAAAACAGATACGTTTTTTAATTTTTCGGTGTAATGCATAAATTTATGTTTTGTGTTTACCAATTGGGGTCTCTTTTTTCGAGGAATGCTTTCATGCCTTCTGTACCTTCATTACCAAAGAGCGAAGCAAATACTTCTGATTCTAGCCTGTTGGCCTCGTTGAAAGGAATAAAACGACCCTGGCGTGCAACTTTTTTCACATGTTCGATGGCTTTAGGACCTTTTGATGCAATGGTTTCAGCTACTTTTGTAACTTCATCCATAAGTTCCCCGGGTTTTGTTACATTTTGCACAAGGCCCATTGTGTAGGCTTTCTGAGCGGTAATCATTTCGCCGGTAAGCAGCATGTATAATGCATTACCCAATGATGTATAACGGGAAAGACGTTGTGTTCCCGAAAAACCAGGAATCAGTCCAAGGTTTACCTCAGGTTGTCCGAACTTGGCTTTTTCGCTTGCTATGCGAATATCGCAAGCCATGGCCAGTTCCATACCACCACCAAGTGCGAAGCCGTTTACAGCAGCAATTACCGGAATTCTTAGGTCTTTAATTTTATTGAAAATATCCTGGCCGCGCTGCGAAAACTGTCGGGCGGCGTCGGTTTTCATTTCTACCATTTCTGAAATATCAGCACCTGCTACAAAAGCTTTACCTACACCTGTTACGATGAGGGTTCTGATGTTTGGAAGGTGATCAAGGAAATGGTCAAGTTCGTCGAAAATTTTTGAATTCAGGGCATTCATGGCATCAGGACGATTTATAGTAAGTATGCCTATCGTCTGCTTTTGCTCAAAATTAAGAATTGTGTAGTCCATAGATTTTTATCTTTTTGAGGGGTGTTCGTCAACAAACATTTTTGGCTATTTGCTATTATAACCATCAGCCTATCAAAAAGTTTAAATTATGGACATATGCCCAGTTTTAAATAAGATATAGCCGCATATTACCCTGTAGTGACGGCTATAGTGTTATTACGGAGTTCTGGAAAGATGCTTAAAAAATAATGAGTCTAAATAAAAATCCCAAGATTTATTGCGATTAAATGTTGGATAAAAGTCTCTTTGTTATTTATGCTTTGCATAGTATACCGAAGGCTTGTAATTCCTTTATATTTTTCCGTAATATCAAACTCAGCACCAAGACCTGCAGAAATTCCGAACGAAATATTATCGACTAATTCTTTATCAATTGACTGAGTTGCTCCATTATAGAAGTTGTATTGTAACGAAGATTTGTCGCTAATTGTGAAACCCAGTACAGGACCGGCATTTACAAATAGGAGATTCTTATCGTATGGAATGGAGTATTTGTACATTACAGGAAGTTGTAAAGTTGTGGTTTTGAGCTTCAGTACAAGGTCTGCTTGCACCATACTTACATAGTTATAATTTGCAATTACACTTTCGCTGAATTCATGGTTGTATCTGTTAATTATTGCTTCAATATGAAAAGAATGTCGGGTAAAATTTATTGGTATGTCGATAAATGCACCAAATGCCAGATTAGTGGTAAACTGGTATGATAAATCAGCGAGTGGATTGCTTGTATGAGTTGATAATTTCATATTTTCGGTCAAAGTGTTTTTATGTAATCCTAACCACACTAATAACCCTGTTTTAAAAGTGGGAATATAACGTGGTTCACATATATTGTAGTAGCGAATGGCGGTAGCCATAGGGTTTCTTTTATATTTAATACGTTTGAAAAGTTTGTCGGTCATTTCAGGGCAATCGCCTGTAAGCTTTTTTATAGTTTCTTTATACGATATGCCATTTTTGTTTTTAGGCAGTGGTGCCAGTTTCTTATTATGGTTGCTGTAGTAGTATAGCTGATCGTTATCGGTTACATAACGATAGAGAACTATTTTGCCTGTAGTTAGCCTTTCAAGGAAAACTCTTTTTTTCTCGTTTTTGTATTCAATTTTTTTAGCAACAAATACTCTCCCTTTGACACCATACTCATCTACTTCCTGAGGGGTGTATTTTTTTACTGAATTGTCATACTGAATGTGACAATATCTGGCATTTTCAGCAGGACTATATAGCGTTACATTAAAACCTACGTTTGAAACGGAATCTTTTGTGAAATAAGCTTCTTCTTTTTGGCTGAAAGCATTGAGGGTAATTAGGAAAGTTGCGGCTAGAAAAGAATAGAATTTCATTTTTTCAACAAATATAACAAAGATAACCAGAATAGTAAAGTTATTTAAGTTCTGGTAAGCGCTTTTATTATTTGCTGATGATCGGGAAATTCTTTGATTAGTTGTGCTGCAGGAGACATATCCAGATCGGCAAAGTCGAATCCCGGTGTGGCCAGACATCCTACAAGCGCAAAACTTTGGATTGTCTGGGCGGCAAACAATGTATTTGCCGGAATCTCAACCTGTGGGTATTCATTTTGTTCAATGCCGGGTCCCAGTGTAATTTTTTTGTATGTGTTGTCAGGGTATATGCAATGCAGTACAGGTCCTTTGCCATAATGGAAGTACCAAACTTCATCCTGCCTTAGCCTGTGAAATGCTGAGAAATTGCCGGCTGGTAGAAAAAAAAGAATTGATGTTGACAGGTTGCGTCTTCCTCCAAACGATTCGGGTAAGTTTTTACCTGCAACAAAGATTGGTGCCCGGTATGTTTCCCGGAAAAAACCGCCTTCAGGGTGTGGCTTTAGGCTCAGGTTTTCAATAATTTGTTGCTCTTCTGCATTCATTTTATTTAAATAGTTACTTTTTTCTTCTTTTTTGGTTTTGATAGCCGGGTTTGCGTCCCGATGGCCGTTTTTTCCGAAATTTTTTATCGGGTTTGGGACTCCATTGCGGGCCATCGCCCAATTCTTTTGGGAGTGGAATCCTGATTAATTCACGTTCAATTAGTTGCTCAATGCGGTGAAATTTATACATATCCTGTTCATTGATCAGCGTGAGGGCAACCCCTGTTGATTTGGCTCTGGCCGTACGTCCAACGCGGTGTACATAATCTTCGGCATCGCCTGGTACATCATAATTTACAACCAGGTGGATATCTTTAATATCAATACCCCGGCTCAACACATCAGTGGCAACCAGAATGCGCGTTTTTTTAGATTTAAATCTAAGCAACACATTTTCTCTTTCGTTTTGTTCCAGATCTGAAGAAATTCCTTCTGTACTGGGCTCTTTCTTTTTAAGCTGGTTCACTATAGTGTTTACATTCTTTTTTGTGGAAGTGAAAACCAGAATACTTTCATATTCGGGGTTATCTGCAATTAAACTAATTAGCAGAGGTAATTTTTGCTTGTCGTATACAAGATAAGTACCCTGCAGCACTCCTTCTGCCGGTTTAGATATTTCTGTATTAACTTCAAGTGGTTTGTGCAGTATTTTATTTGCCAATTGTCTTACTTTGCCAGGCATAGTGGCACTAAACATCAAGCTTTGCCTTTTTTTAGGAAGGTGAGATATGATTTTAATGATATCGTCGAAAAAGCCAATATCCAACATTCTATCGGCTTCATCAAGGATGAGGTTTTTTACCTGACTGAAATTTACGTAGCCCAGTTTTAGGTGGGCAAGCAAGCGGCCGGGTGTTGCTACTACAATTCCTGAGCCTTTTGTAAGTGCCTTTTTCTCAAGGTCCCAATCTGTACCATTGCCTCCTCCGTATATTGCGATGGTATCAACATCGGCAAAGTAACCAATTCCCTGAATTTCCTGATCTATTTGTACTGCCAGTTCCCGCGTTGGAACGAGTATAAGTGTATGTACTCCTTCTGATTCTAATGCAATGGTTTGATTTATTACAGGTAAAATAAATGCAGCTGTTTTGCCTGTTCCAGTTTGGGCGCAGGCTATTAGGTCTTTGCCTTCCAAAATTGGCGGAATGGCTAATTGTTGTATTGGCGAAGCTTCTTCAAAGCCCATGTAGGAAATGGCTTCAAGTAACTGTTCGTTCAACTGGAATGCTTCAAATTTCATTAAGTTCTGTTTTAGCTAAATTGAAGGCAAAAGTAATGAGAATGAGCGAATTTTACACTTTTTAACCTCTAATTCGTAGTTTATTGTTTGATATCAACTTGTCAGATTATTCTTTTTATTTTGTTGCAGGCGCTCTATTATAAGTTCTGGCCTTTTTATCGAAGCTTTGATCCATTTAAACAAGGTCTCTTCGTATTCCTGTTCATTCAATTGCCATGGAATAGAAGATTTGTTAAGTTTTTGCCGTAGCTCATTCAATATTATCGCTACTGACACCGATATATTGAAGCTTTCTGTAAAACCATACATCGGAATTTTCAGGTATTCATCGGCAAGGTCAATGGCCTGGTTGCTTAATCCGCGCATTTCAGTACCAAAAAGTAATGCTACAGGGCCTTTTTCGAGATCAAAGTCTGGTAATAAGGTGTCATTTTGATGGGGCGTGGTAGCCACAACCCGGTAATTTTGCTTCTTTAATGTTAAGATGGCATTTGGTAGGGCGTTTTTATCTTTGTAGTGATTTATATTAAGCCACTTTGATGAGCCCATTGCCACTTCAGGGTTTGGAATAAATTCGTTTTGTTGTTCTACCACATGTACTGTTTGAATTCCGAAGCAATCACATGAGCGCAATACTGCACTGGCATTATGCGATTGATATATGTCTTCTATGGCAACAGTTATATAGTTTGTACGGTTTTGTAAGATTTGTTCAAACAGATTAAACCGTTCTTCTGAGATAAATTCTTTGAGTTGTTCTATTAGTTGTTTCACTACTTCTATGCTTAGATGAAATATCCATAATTTTGGTCTCAAAATTAAGCATTTGGGGCAAAAAAAAAAGAGTCCAAGATTAAAGGGACCCTTTTTCTAAACTTTTAGCAGTATGCTAGCTTACTTCGTCAGCTAAATCGTTACCTGCTTTAAATTTCACAACTTTTTTAGCTGGGATGTTAATTTCTTGGCCTGTTCTTGGATTGCGACCTGTTCTTGCGCTTCTTTCTGCTACTGAGAAAGAACCGAATCCTACTAATTGAATGCGATCACCTGATTTCAGTGAGTCGGTAACTGATTCAACAAAAGCTTCTAGCGCTTTTTTACTGTCATTTTTTGAAAGACCTGATTTAGATGCCATAGCATCTATTAATTGTGCTTTGTTCATAAACCTAAAATTTTTACGTTTAACCAAATTTTATGTACCAGTTCATTGCAAATATAGGCCATTTCTCGTCTTTTGCAAATTTTAACTGGTTTTTTTTGTCTAATTTATAAAAACAGAATACTATATATTGCCTTAATAATCAATAGTTAATCCTTTGTTTGCGATTAGTTGCCTGAAAGACAACTACTTATCATTTTTTTTGATTCCAGCTATCTCTTCCAACATTTCTGTGGTAAGGGATTTGGGCCTTTCAAGTGGATAGCCAAGAGCTCTGTCCCAAATTAAATTGGCTGTAATACCTATAGCTCTTCCTATTCCAAATAGTACTGTGTAAAAGTCATACTCGGTAATGCCATAGTGCCATTGTATTATTCCGCTTTGTGCGTCGACGTTAGGCCATGGGTTTTTGGCTTTACCTTGTTCTTTGAGAATTGGAGGAACAACTTTATAGAGCATGTCTACATATTTGAATAGCGGGTCATCTTTCAGATGTTTAAGGCTAAATTCTCTTTGCAATGCATAACGTGGATCTGTTTTGCGCAATACTGCGTGACCATACCCTGGTATAACCTGACCTGAATTTAATGTATCCCACACAAATTGTTTCATTTCTTCCTCATTAGGAATTTTTCCTCCCATGCGGTCCATTAATTGTTGTAACCAGCGCAGAACTTCCTGGTTGGCTAACCCGTGAAGCGGACCAGCAAGACCATTGACCATTGATGAGATGGAAAGATAGACATCACTTAGTGAGCTTCCTACAAGGTGTCCGGTGTGCGCGCTTACATTACCACTTTCATGGTCGCTGTGAATTATAAAATGCATGCGCGAAACATCGTCGTAAGGCTTTTCTTTACCCATCATGTGTGCGAAGTTTGCTCCAAAGTCAAGATCGGGATTACTGTGTATTCGCTTACCATCGCGGTAAAGCTTAGCATAAATATATGCACCAATTTCGGGTAGCTTAGCCAGAAGGTTTAATGCATCTTCATACGTAGACTCCCAGTAGTCTTTTTTATTGACCCCTGCATGATACTTTTTAACGAAAAATGACTCACGACCCATCGTCAGTATAGCGGTAGAGAAAATTGACATTGGATGGCTGCAGCAGGGAAATGAATCAATAACTTCATATACATAACGAGGCAATATCCGACGTTTGGAAAATTCGTCGAGCACATGCTCCAGCTCCTTTTCATTAGGCATTTCACCTGTTACCAGCAAATAAAAGACACCTTCTACATATGGCATTTCGCTTCCGGGTGGTTTGGGGAGTTTTTTGAAAACTTCCTGAAGGGTATACCCCCTGTATCGAATACCTTCGTTCGGATCGAGGTATGAGATATCTGTAGCCAGACATTTCAGGCCGCGCATTCCGCCAAGAATTTTACCAATGGTAACCTTATCCACTTCTACGTCTCCATACTCTTTTATAAGGCGCTCAGTTCTTGGTCGCCATGCTTCTATCTTTTCGGCTAGTGTTTCTTTGAACGTTTTCATAGAATATATTTTATTTATTTTGTTTTCTAATTAAATTTAAGGCAGATCCTGCATGGAACCACTCTATTTGTACCGGACTGTAAGTATGTTTGGCCATAATTCTTTCAGTAGCCCCGTCTTTATGATTAATTTCTACAGTCACATCCTTGCCTGGTGCCAGTTTATCTATATCAAGTACATTTATAGTGTCGTCTTCTTTTATTTTGTCATAATCAGCAGGGTTGGCAAAGGTTAAAGCAAGTATACCTTGTTTTTTAAGGTTTGTTTCGTGTATGCGTGCAAAAGACCTTACTATAACCACCCTGACACCCATATGCCTGGGTTCCATTGCGGCATGTTCACGTGAAGAACCTTCGCCATAGTTTTCATCTCCAATAATGAACGACTGTACACCGGCTTCTTTATATGCTCGTGCTACACCTGGTGTTTTATCATATTCACCATTGACCTGGTTTTTGGTATAATTGGCTTTGTCATGAAATTCATTGACTGCACCCTGCAATAAATTATCAGAAATATTATCAAGGTGGCCGCGGAAACGCAACCAGGGACCGGCCATGGAGATGTGGTCAGTTGTACACTTACCTTTGGCTTTAACCAAAAGCTTTAAATCTTTTATATCTTTTTCATTATTAGCCGGGAAAGGCTCAAGTAATTGAAGTCTGTTTGAATCTTCTTTTACCACAATTTCGACGTCACTACTGTCTTTCGCCGGAGGAATGAAGCCCATCTCTTTTAGATCGAAGCCCTGTTGCGGGAACTCTTCACCTGTTGGAGGATCGAGATATACTTCTTCACCATCTTCATTAATGAGTGGGTCCTTCATTGGATTGAATGTAAGTGTGCCACCTATTGTTAGTGCTGTAACCAATTCGGGTGAAGACACAAATCCGTGTGTGTTTGGATTACCATCATTTCTCTTGGCAAAGTTGCGATTAAAAGAGGTCAGAATTGTGTTTTTACGTTCAGGGTCATCGGTATGTCTTTTCCATTGTCCAATACATGGCCCGCATGCATTAGCCAATACAACTCCGCCAATATCTTCAAAATATTTGAGTACCCCGTCTCTTTCGGTTGTATATCGAATCATTTCTGACCCGGGGGTTACCATAAATTCAGTTTTTACTTTGAGTTTTTTCTCTTTTGCTTGTTTTGCGATGGATGCTGCTCGTGTTAAATCTTCATAGGATGAGTTGGTACAAGAGCCTATTAATCCAACTTCAATATCTAACGGATAATCGTTCTTTTGGGCGTTGTCGCCTAGCTTGCTTATAGGGTGAGCAAGGTCTGGTGTAAATGGCCCATTTACAAGCGGCTCTATTTCCGAGAGGTTTATTTCAATGACTTTGTCGAAGTATTGATTCGGGTTGTCGTAAACTTCTTTATCACCTGTAAGGTTGGCTTTCATTTGATTGGCTAATTCGGCTACATCCTCCCTGCCAGTATTTTGCAAGTAGTCGCTCATTCTGTTGTCATAACCAAACAGAGAAGTGGTGGCACCAATTTCTGCGCCCATATTACAAATTGTGCCCTTACCTGTACAGCTTATAGAATTTGCTCCTTCGCCAAAATACTCCAGTATAAAGCCTGTTCCTCCTTTTGCGGTAAGAATTTCGGCCACTTTTAGAATTACATCTTTTGAAGATGCCCAGCCGCTGAGTTTACCAGTAAGTTTAACCCCAATGAGTTTAGGCATTTTTAATTCCCAGGGCATGTCGGCCATAACATCAACGGCGTCGGCTCCGCCTACGCCAATAGCCACCATTCCCAGTCCGCCGGCGTTTACTGTGTGCGAATCAGTTCCAATCATCATGCCGCCAGGGAATGCATAATTTTCGAGCACAACCTGGTGAATAATTCCAGCACCGGGCTCCCAAAAACCAATTCCATATTTTTTTGAAACAGACTTTAAAAATTCAAAAACTTCACTGTTTTGGTTCCATGCTGTTGATAAGTCTTTTTCAGCACCAACCTGCGCTTGAATAAGGTGATCGCAATGCACCGTTGAAGGAACGGCTACTTTATTGCGGCCTGCATTCATAAACTGCAATAGCGCCATTTGCGCTGTTGCATCCTGCATTGCAACCCTGTCAGGGGCAAAGTTTACATAATCCTCCCCACGCTTGAACTCTTTTATTTGTTGGTCTTTGTGCAGGTGCGAATAGAGAATTTTTTCCGTAAGGGTTAGTGGTCGGTTTAATGTGTTTCTGGCGTCTTTTAGTTTGTCTTCGAATGACGCGTATACGTTTTTTATTAAGTCTAAATCAAACAGCATAGAAGTATATTTTATTTTGGTTGTTTAACAAAATTAGATCTTCATTTGTTGGCAGCGTTCTTATTATTAAGAAACATTCTATTTAAAATGCTGCACATAAAAATATTTACATAGGTGAATATAATTCATATTACTGATATTTCCAAACCGTAATTATACCTGCTCTGAAAAACCATTTGAGTAAAAAAGCCCGTTTTTTTCCTGATTTATTCGTAAATTGTCTGTAGAAATAAACCAGGTATTTTATGACTAAACCAATATTGCTAATCATTTGGGTTCTTTTTTTATTAGCTGGTTGTAATAAAGTAACTACCTCTTATGAGCCTACACCAGAAGAAAAAGAATGGATTGCAAAGCATGAGTTTACAATAGGCGTTTATCCCTTATATCCTCCATATGCTTTTGTAGAGGAGAAGCAATCGATAACGGGCTTATTTAATGAATTGCAGCAGATTATTGACGATGCTACGGGGTTCAGATACAAGCAGGTTTTTTATCCAAACTGGGCCGATTATCTGAAAGCGGCTGAAGCTGGTAATATAGATGTTATTCATCCGATTATTCCTACTACAGACCGGAGGACTTATTTAAGTTTTACAAGTCCGGTAGTTATGGACCCACATGTAATGGTCGTGCGCAAAGACACTAAAAAGCCACAAAGCCTTGCTGATTTAAAACAGCATCCTGAATTAAGAATAGCTGCAGTAAAAGATTACTTTATCACTGATTATTTGCTCAATACTTTTGATCAACATAAAATAGTGTATTATGCAGATGATAGAAAATGCATAAAAGCTCTGAATAGAGGAGAAGCAGATGTATTTATGTCTCAAAAATATACTGTTCGGTATTTCCTGAAGAATAATGATAACCTTGTAACTATTACCGATATTCCTGCAAATACGATTTTATCTATCGGGGTTCAGAAAGATAAAGCTATGCTTTACCAAATTTATTCAAAAGCGATTAATGGAATATCAGAAGATGATTTGGCTAAATTGGTAAACAAATGGTCATACCAGCGGTACCTTCCTTTTTACAGGCAATATAGCTTTTGGTTATATACAGGGCTCATGGCAGCAGGTCTGGCATTATTACTTCTTTTCTGGAACAAAACACTTTCACGTGAGGTGAAAAGCAGAACAGAACAATTGCTCGAGGCTAAATTAAAGGCAGAGGAAAGCGACAGGCTTAAGACCGCTTTTGTATCCAATATTTCGCATGAAGTGCGTACACCGCTGAATGCTATAAACGGTTATTCCGAATTGTTGGCTCTTGAATTTTCTGACCCGAAAATACAAGAATACAGTAACGATATTTTGGCCAATAGTCACAGGTTAACAAGCGTAATTGAGAGTATGATAATATTTTCGCAGCTTGAGAGTGGGGAGGTTACGATCAGCAATCAAAAGGTTGATTTGAATGAACTTATGGACACAGTGGTTATGCAATTCAGAGAGATGGTTCCGGATAAATTGAGCAAGATTGATTTTAAAACAGAATATGCATCAGAAGCTTATTCGCTGCAAACAGACCTGTTTTATTTTCGGAAAATGTTGAGTCTCTTAATTGATAACTCATTTAAGTTTACCGAAGCAGGTGAGGTTGTTATAGGTTATAAATTAATTAATAATGTGCTACAGGTGTTTGTGAGAGATACCGGATCGGGAATTGATCCTGTGCAGTTGCCCAGAATTTTTGATAAGTTTCATAAGTTTTCAATCCATAATGATCGTTTCTACAGCGGTACAGGGGTCGGTCTTACTATTGTCATGGGCCTGGCCGATTTGTTGGGTTTTGCAATCGATGTTGAATCTACACCGGGTAGCGGCACAACATTTTACCTGGAGAAGATTTAAGAAAAGAGGCTTCAATATATTGAAACGAAAGAAGCCTCTATTGTTTTTTACACTATGCCTGGTTTTTTATCCAGTTTACCAGTCCTTTCTTTTTAATAATTTCCATTAGTTTTTCAGGTAATGGCGGGATATCAAAAGTATTATCTCCAACTGTAACTTTTCCATCCGCAAGGTTGGCCTCTATTTGATCACCGGGGCTGTATTGTTCAACGATATCTTTGTTTACAATAAGCAATAGCCCCTGGTTGATACACGACCTGTAAAAAATTCTGTTTACAGATTTTACAATCACGGCCTTTACGCCTGCATGAGCCAGTCCGACTGCAGGGTGCTCTCTGGAACTACCACAACCAAAGTTTTCTCCGGCTACAATAATATCTCCTTCCTGTACATTTTTGGCGAAATTTTCATCGAAACCAGCAAAGAGGTGCTCCATAATAGCCTCAGGGTCAGAGCTCATAATGTTGTAGGTGAGGTTTCCGGCAAACATCTGGTCTGTATTCAGGTTGTCTGCATCGGCATAGTTCCACACACCGTTGATGTGCCTGTTATCGCCGGGTTGTATTTCAATGGTATTGCCTTCAGCTTTTGGATAGGGGAATTTTTCGTTTCCGGGCTTGTCACGTGGATCAGTTATTTCTCCATTTAAGGCACTTAGTGCTACAGCAGCAGGGGAAGCAAGATAAATTTCTGCGTTTTTGTTACCCATGCGACCTTTGAAATTTCTATTGGCAGTTGATATCACGGTGTAATCGTCGGCTGGTATGCCCTGGCCTGTACCCAGACAAGGTCCGCAGCTTGCTCCAAGCACGTTGGCACCTGCTTCAATAAAGTCGCTGATCAGACCTTCTTTTATGGCCTGCAGATATATTTTTTTCGAGGCCGGGGCTATGAGTAATTGCACATCTGCGGGAACTTTTTTGCCACGTAATATGTTTGCTGCAATTCTCAGGTCCTCAATGCGGCCGTTTGTGCAGGTTCCTATCAGTGCCTGCTGTATGGATTTTCCTTTGACTTCAGCAATGGTTTTTACATTATCTACATTATGCGGTGCAGCCGTGAGCGGATAGAGCCCGGAAAGGTCAATATTTATTTCGCGTGTATAATTGGCTCCTTCATCGGCCCAAAAACCATTGGCTATTTTCTGACCCATCCATTTTTCCAGCACTTCGTCCGGGGGGAATACAGCATTCTTGCCACCCATTTCTGAAGCCAGATTCGCAATGGTCATACGTTCTGATATGTCAAGGGTTTTTACGCCCTCTCCATGATACTCTATGCTCATATAGTTGGCTCCGGCAGAACCGATCATGCCAATGATATACAGCGAAAGGTCTTTGGCATAAACGCCTTCGGGTAATTTCCCTGAGAGGTTTATTTTGATTGTTTCAGGTACCCTGAACCATGTTTCTCCGCGTCGCCAAATACCTGCAGCTTCTGTTCTGTCTATTCCTGCTGCCAGGGCATTAAATGCTCCTGCTGTACAGGTGTGGCTGTCGCTCCCAACGATAATCATTCCGGGCCTGGCATGGTCGGCCATGATTTGATGGCATATACCATCACCTACATCATGAAATTTATTTACCGATTGTTCCGATGCAAAGTCCCGGATGGTTTGATATTGCGTAGCCAGTTTTGCATTGGTGGGAGGAGCATTATGGTCCAATACCATTAAGAGTTGGTCGGGATTGGCCACCTTTTGTCCACCCATTTTTTCAAAAGTGCCTTTTATACTGGCGCTATTGTCGTGTGTCAGTACCAGGTCGGGCTTTTTAAAAACGATGCTGCCAACTGGTGCGCCCAGGATTTTTTCTACAAAAGTTTGTTTATTGTTGCTCATAACTTATTGGTTTTCATTAAAACAATCCGCCTCTTTGATATATTTCCATTTG
Organism: Salinivirga sp.; assembly: GCF_035268865.1. GTDB lineage: Bacteria > Bacteroidota > Bacteroidia > Bacteroidales > Salinivirgaceae > Salinivirga. Next base: position 16,837 of record NZ_DATFKB010000176.1, read on the forward strand.
TACTTCGCTAAAAGGTTTAATCTGGGTTTGTTTATTTTTTGTGAGGTTCTCCATCAGCCCTGTTTCGAAGTTTACTTTCACCCTGTCACCGGTTGAAAGGTCCAGTTTTGAAATATCATCATAAGCAAGAATGGGCATTGCAGCATTAATGGCGTTTCGCTCATAAATAGCACCAAATGATTCTGCAATTATGGCTTGTATACCAAGTACTTTAAAGCAGTCTACAGCTTGCTGTCGCGAACTACCGCTACCAAAGTTTTTACCTGTAACCACAATATCACCGGGTTCTGATTGTGAGGCAAATTTTTCGTAGCCTTCAAGGTTGTCGAAGGCGTATTGACCCATTTCCTGGGGATCTGTAATAGATAAATACCGGTTATGGAAAATCATGTCAGTATCGATATTGTCTCTTTCAATAAACCAGACCCGGCCTTCAACCACAGTTTTTTTCTCATTTACGGCCTTGTCTTTTTCTGTTTTGCTTTTTGGTTCTGGTGCGTAATTGGTGTCGAAAAGTAAGGGTTCGTCTGGTATATTTTCAGGTGTGGTAATGTAACCAGCCACTGCTGATGCCGTTACTACAGCCGGAGAAGCCAGGTAAACTTCTCCTTTTCCCTGTTTTCCCGGGAAGTTTCTGTTACCAGTGCTAATAGTAATTTCTCCGGGGCCATTTTGCCCTACCTGTCCGGCAGCGCATCCTGCACAACCGGCATTTGAGATTAATGCTCCTGCATTTTTAAAGATTTGTAGCAGGCCATCTTCTAATGCTTGTTCCCAAACTTCATTGGTCGAAGGCACGATTTTAAATACAACACCCGGTGCAACCTGTCGTCCTTTGAGGATGGCTGCAGCAGTTCTCAGGTCTTCGATACGTCCGTTGGTGCAACTACCAAGGAAGGCAGAGTCTATTTTTATTTTGTCTAATTTATCGATATTTTGCGTATCATGGGGTGCTCCGGGCAATGATACTTTTGGAGTGAATTTGCTTATATCCAGGGTGATTTCCTGGTCATACCCGGCATCATCGTCTGCAAAAACGGGCTCTATCTTATGTCCTGCACGCTCTTCACTGTATTTTAAGATTTGCTCTGTAGGCGGAAATATTAGTGTGATTGCGCCCATTTCGGTTCCCATTGAGGCTATTGTAATGCGCTCATCGAGGGTAAGCTCGTCAATTGCTTCTCCATAAAACTCCACGGAGTATCCAAGTAGGGTATTTGCCCCAAATTTTTCAAGCAGGTTAAGTACGATATCCTTTGCAGTGACTTTCTCCGGACGTTTACCTGTAAAATTAAGTTTAATTGATTTTGGAGTTTTAAACCAAATCATACCATTTGCCCAGGCTGCAGCTATATCTTTATCGCCCATGCCCTGACCGAAGGCTCCTACAGCACCCAGTATATTAGCATGCGAGTCTGTTGTAATGGCTGTGCGTCCTGAATATACCAGACCTTCGTGAATCATGGTATGGGTTCCGATTCCATTATCAATATCATAAACTTTTATGCCATATTCGCGGGCAAATTGTCTGCAAATTTGCTGGTTAACGGCATATTTTTGGTCCGATCCGGTGGGGTTGGTATCAAAAGTAAAGAAGGTTTTATCCGGATCTACAATCGTAAGGTTGTTGTCTCTGATGTTTTTTACAACATTGGCACCACCAAAGTCTCTGGCAGCTCTTACATCAATTTCAATATCTACAATGTCTCCGGGTTTTACATCATATTTGGCAGAATGCGAAGCCAGTATTTTTTCAATTATTGTTTTTCCCATGATAAGTTTGGTTTTGTTTTGTTTCAAACAAATATAATATTTTAGCCTTGGAAAAGGTAATTCTTTTAATATTTTGGTTGAGGCTATGATTATTATGACATTTTAAACCTGATGCTTTTGCAATAGGGAGTTCACAGAGCATGATCTGTGAAATTAAAATGTGGTATTGATTAAAAAAAAACGATTTTTTTTTGAATCTAATCAGAGATATTACGGAACAAATGAAACTTTTTGTATGTTTCATTGTTTGAGTATAGCATCCAAAAAAATTTATAGGTGTTGAATAGTTATTGGGATGCTGCGAGGAATGGTTAGTCACCATTCCTCTTTTTTTTAGTTCTTATACAACAAAAAAAATAACTTTGCATGCACATTTTGAGCTTATGTGGTTTTATTTTGCTTTAAGTTCAGCTTTGTTATCTGCAACAGCGGCTATTTTTGAAAAGCGGGTGCTTTTTGAAACAGGAGCACTGTCGTTCTCATTTTTACTTGCTTTATTTAATGCCGTTTTTTCTTTGCCTTTTTTGTTCTTTATTGACTTGTCTGCCGTTACGTTGACCACATATTTGTATGTGGCGTTAAAATCTTTATTAGGGAGTATATCCTTCTTGCTGGTTATGTCGGGTATTAAACGTCTTGAATTGAGCAGTGCCCTGCCACTTTTGGTGCTGACACCGGGATTGGTGGCTGTGTTTGCCTGGATATTTTTGGGCGATATATTAACCGGAGCCGAAATATTTGGTATGATTTTGCTATTAGCCGGCACCTATATGTTGCAAACTGGTGGTTTTAGCAATTTGCTTAAGCCGTTGCGTATTACATTTATTAAAAAAGGGTACTGGTATATTGTTGGAGCGCTGGCAGTTTTTACATTGACATCACTGCTCGATAAATGGTTGCTTAGTTCTTATAAGTTAAGTCCTGAGGTTTTTCTGCCTCTACAGCATTTTTTTATGGCTCTGTTTTTTACGGTTTTTGCCGCTACAGGTAAAGTATTAAGGCAAGCATTACATTCCGATTTAAAAAAAGTGTGGCGATTGGTTCTGTTAGTGGCAGTTGTAACCATTTTATATCGTTATGCACACATATGGGCTGTAAAAACAGGTGCTGTGGCTTTGGCCCTTTCGGTAAAGCGCACGTCAGTTTTTTTTGCAGCACTTATTGGTGGGTATATCTTTAAAGAGGAGCGGTTAATGTTTAAGGCTATAGCGATCTCAATAATGGTATTCGGAGCTATTATGGTTATATTGGATTAGTGGCTTAATAACTTATAATTTGAGTTCTCCAATTCCTTCACGAATTATTTCTACATCGCCTGATGAGCAATCAACTACAGTTGAGGGTTTTATATGACCCAATCCGCCATCAACAACCATATCGACCTGTTTTTCGTATTGCTCATAAATTAATTCCGGGTCGGTTGTATATTCGAGTATCTCATCATCGTCTTTTACAGATGTAACGATTACAGCCCGCCCGAGTTCACCTACTATTTGTCGGGTAATATTATTATCGGGAATCCGTATCCCTACTGTCTTTTTGTTTTTTTTGAAGATTTTTGGGATATTGTTGTTAGCTTCGAGTATAAAGGTGAATGGTCCCGGGAGATTCTTTTTTAATAATTTAAAAATTTGATTATTGATTGGTTTACAATAATCTGAAAGTTGACTAAGGTTTTCGCATATAATTGAGAATTCAGCTTCTTTTAGCTTCAGCCCCTTAAGCCGGGCCATTTTCTCTAATGCGCGCTCATTTTGAATATCACATGCCAGGCTATACACTGAGTCAGTAGGCAATATTACTATCGCCCCTTCTTCAAGTATTTCGGCCACATTTCTTACAAGGCCCTGATCAGTTGCCTCCTGGTAGAGTTTAATATAGTCTGACATGTGCTAAAATTATCCGTTAAGTTTTTTGTAATCGGCAAGGAATTTTTCTAACCCGGCATCTGTCAATGGGTGTTTTAACAGGCCAAGAATTGCATTCAGCGGACATGTAGCGACATCAGCACCGGCTTCAACACATTGTATAATGTGCATGGTGTGCCTGATAGATGCTGCCAGCACTTCGGTTTCAAATCCATAATAGTTGTACATGTCGGCTATTTGCCTGATTAGCTCTACTCCATCGGTAGAAATATCGTCAAGACGGCCAATGAAAGGTGATACGTAGGTTGCACCAGCTTTTGCAGCAAGTAATGCCTGGCCGGGTGAAAACACCAATGTGCAGTTTGTGCGTATTCCTTTGTCAGCGAAATATTTAATGGCTTTTATTCCATCCTTGATCATCGGAACCTTAACTACGATTTGCTCGTGAAGTGCAGCTAAAGCTTCTCCTTCTTTAACAATGCCATCAAAATCAGTAGCAATTACTTCAGCGCTAACATCGCCGTCAACAATGTCACAAATGGTTTTATAATGGTTCTTGATATTGTCTTCGCCTTTGATGCCCTCTTTGGCCATTAAGGAAGGGTTAGTTGTTACACCGTCCAGCACACCAAGGTCCTGGGCTTCGCGAATTTGATCAAGATTTGCAGTGTCAATAAAAAATTTCATGTTATAACGTTTTTGTGTTGAAAAATTAATAGAAAGCTAATGTTTTCAGGCAAAAATATAATTTAATTAGAAATAAAAGACAATACTTATGCCAAAATAATAGTGCATAAAGAATGGAGCGCTTATGTGTGCTTATTTTTATAAGTATCAAAGCAATACTTAAAAGCACATTTTTGGATTTTTATATGGTTTATGATTGATTTTGTAAAAATTATTCTATCTTTGCGGTCTGTAAAATATGAAATTAAATAAGGTTAAGAGCGATATGAATTTGACAGTAGAAAAGAAAAGAGAGCTTTTCAAAAAGTTCGGTAAGGATGAGAACGACTCTGGCGCTACAGAAGCACAAATTGCGCTTTTTACAGAACGTATTAGTCATCTTACGCAACACTTGAAAACAAACCGTAAGGATTTTGGTACGCAGCGTGCGCTACTTGCTATGGTAGGGAAGCGTCGTAGTTTGCTTGATTACCTTAAGAAGAAAGATATTGAAAAATATCGTTCCTTAATTAAAGAACTCAAGATTCGCAAGTAATAAAAAAGGCAATGGAAATTGCCTTTTTTTGTATATAATTACCAAATTAACATTTTTTATATGAACATTATTCAAAAAACAATTCCCCTGGCAGACGGAAGAGAAATTACGCTCGAAACAGGGAAGTTGGCCAAGCAAGCTGATGGATCAGTTGTTTTGCGCTTAGGTGATACTATGTTGCTCGCAGCAGTTGTTTCAGCTCAAGAGGCCAAAGAAGATGTGGATTTTATGCCACTCTCAGTAGAGTACAAAGAAAAATTTGCAGCAGCAGGTCGTTTCCCAGGCGGATTTTTACGTCGTGAAGGACGTCCGGGAGATAATGAAATACTTATTGCCCGTCTCGTAGACCGGGCGCTGAGACCACTGTTCCCTGCTGATTATCATGCTGATACTTTTGTCACAATTGAGTTAATCAGTGCTGAAGCGGGAGTAATGCCCGATGCGTTGGCCGGATTGGCAGCATCAGCAGCATTAGCCGTTTCAGATGTACCGTTTCACGGACCCATTTCAGAGTGCCGCGTAGCACGCATTGATGGTCAGTTTAAGGTTAATCCTACTTCTGAAGAGGTGGAAAACGCCGATATTGACCTTCTTGTTGGCGCAACCATAGATAATATCCTGATGGTTGAAGGTGAAATGGATGAGGTCAGTGAAGAAGAGATGATTGAAGCAATTGGTTTTGCTCACGAAGAAATTAAGAAGCAATGTCAGGTTCAAATTGAAATGGCTGAAGAATTAGGTACCACTGAAAAACGCACCTATTCGCACGAAGAAAATGACGAAGACCTGGAGAAAAAAGTCTGGGACGAAACTTATGATAAAGTGTATGCTGTTACACAAAAGGCAATGGCCGATAAGCAGGAGCGTTCGGAGGCTTTTGCTGCAGTGAAAGATGAATTTCTTGAGCAGTTTACAGAAGAAGATGAAGTTAATGAGTCACTTGTAGGCCGCTATTTTCACGATGTAGAGAAAAAAGCTGTACGTAATCTCATTCTTGACGAAAAAATTCGCCTCGATGGCCGTAAAACAGATGAAATACGACCCATTTGGAGTGAGGTAGATTATTTACCAACAGCTCACGGATCAGCCATATTTACAAGGGGTGAAACTCAGTCTTTAACCACAGTTACGCTGGGAACCAAACTCGACGATAAAATAATTGATGAGGTGATGCGTCAGGGAAAAGATAAATTCTTGTTGCATTACAACTTCCCACCATATTCAACAGGTGACGCACGTCCGGCAAGAGGTGTTAGTCGTCGTGAAGTAGGTCACGGAAACCTTGCTCACAGAGCATTGAAACGTATGTTACCCAACGAAGACTTTCCGTATGCTGTGCGCGTAGTATCTGACATTTTAGAATCAAATGGTTCATCATCGATGGCTACCGTATGTGCCGGAACTTTGGCACTGATGGATGCCGGAATTCAGATTCGTAAGCCTGTGTCAGGTATTGCCATGGGACTAATTACAGATTCAGATGACCGTTGGGCTGTACTTAGCGATATACTGGGTGATGAGGATCATCTTGGCGACATGGACTTTAAAGTTGCAGGTACGCGTGATGGTATTCTGGCCACTCAAATGGATATTAAAGTCGACGGACTGTCATTTGATGTGCTTAAAAAAGCGCTTGAACAAGCCAAAGCAGGTCGTCTGCATATACTTGATCGTATGGCAGAAACCATTGAAGAGCCGCGCAAAGCACTTAAACCACATGCACCGCATATTGAGCAAATGGTTATCCCAACCGAATCTATTGGTGCATTAATTGGCCCCGGAGGAAAAATTGTTCAGGAAATACAAAAGCAAACCAACACCACCATCGTTATCGAAGAACGCGACGATAGCGGGTATGTTGAAGTGGTTGCTTCCGACCTTGAGGCCATCAACAATGCTATTGAAAGCATAAAAGAGGCTATCGGTATTCTTGAAGTTGGTGCTACTTACAAAGGAAAAGTGAAATCCATTCAAACGTATGGTGCTTTTGTAGAGATTACGCCGAATAAAGATGGGTTGCTTCATATTTCTGAAATCGACTGGAATCGCATCCGTAAAGTAGAGGATGTACTCGAAGTTGGTCAGGAAATCGAAGTAAAACTGTTGAATATTGACGATAATGGTAAGTTAAAGCTTTCGCGTAAAGCATTACTTCCAAAACCGAATAAAAGCTAAAAACTTATATAGTTTATAAAGTGGCCGTCCATTAAATTTTGGACGGCCTTTTTTTGTTACTTACAGTGCATTCTTTTATTTTTGGGGCAAACAAGTTGACTGAATGCAGGATATTATTCGCAATAACCCGTTTCTGCGGTTGCTTATACCTTTCCTTGCAGGCATATTGCTGGGAGCTTACTTTAACCCATCCTTTGATGAGGTTACTACCTATATCATTTACATCCTGATTGGCATCTGGGGGTTTACATTATTGTTTGCAATAAACAGATTTATCTGGCTACAGGACCTGCTTATAATCTCGATATTCTTTTTATTTGGAGTTAACCGATCAGCAGATGCAGTTGTGGAACTGCAACAATATGAAGATGAAGTGATTTTTTCAGCTCAAATCTCTGATTACCCTGATAGCACAAAGAATAGTCTCAAATTAGAACTGGATTTGGGCTGGCAAATTACGGATTCAGGAAGGCAAGAGATGAGGGGCAATGCATTTGTTTATCTTTCTAAGGAGGATTCAATGAGCCTCGATTTAGGCGATTACCTTTTATTGAAAGCTAAACCAGATTTAATTGCCAATCAGGGAAACCCGGGAGAGTTTGATTTCAGTGGCTGGGCTGCATCAAAAGGTTTTTTTTATCAGTTTTATGTGAATGGTGAGAACTGGGTCAAACTCAATAAAACCCCGGATTTTAATTTATCATTATATCTGAAAAGGCTTCGCCGGCAAATCTTTAATTATTATCGTAAGTCGGGCATAAGCGACAAGCAATTGGCTGTTTTTTCGGCTCTTACGCTCGGTGATAAATCTATGCTCGAACATGATTTGCGGCAAGGCTATGTGGCAGCAGGATTAATGCATGTATTGGCTGTTAGTGGTTTACATGTGGGTATTATTTATCTTGTGATTTCGCATTTATTAAAACCCCTTTCAAATACCAAATGGGGCAAACTACTGCGCTTTATGATTTCAGTATTTGTGCTGTGGGGTTATGCAATGTTTACAGGTATGTCACCCTCTGTCTCACGAGCTGCTACAATGTTTACAGTATTTGTGTTTGGAGACTTGCTGGGTAGGCGCTATGCAGTTTATAATTCCATTGCTCTTGCTGCATTTATTCTACTTTTTAATAACCCTTTATTAATTGCCAGTGTAGGTTTTCAAATGTCTTTTCTTGCCGTTATTGGAATTGTAGGGTTTTACCCAATTGTTTACCGTTGGATTTACATTCCCTGGAAACCGCTCGACAAAATTTGGCAACTTATGGCAGTTTCTATTGCTGCTCAAATCATAACTACACCGCTTAGTTTATATTATTTCCATCAATTTCCACTGCTATTTTTATTGTCGAACTTATTAATGGTTCCATTGGCTACCTTATTAATGTATTTGTTCGTATTGCTTCTGGTGTTTATGCCATTCCCTTTTATCGCCTTGAGCATAGGTCAGGCGGTAGATTTTTTTGCTTCATTAATGAATGCTTTTACAGGCTGGATAAAAGCTTTAGACTGGTCTACAGTAAACTCTGTGTACATATCTGATATACAGCTAGTATTGCTTTATTTGTTAGTAGCTGTTAGTACATATTGGGGCATTAGAACCAATTATAGGAATCTTAAGAAAGTTTTTATCGTATTGTTTTTATTTGTAATAACAGTTTTTTGGCAAAATTTCATACGAACAAATAATCATTCTTTTATAGTGTTTAATACTTTTGGAGAGCCATTAACCATGCAAATTAGCGGGCAAAACTATAAGCTTTATAATCCTGATAGTATTGAAAACACAACCTGGTTCACCGATCCGCTTACAGTAAAATTTGGGCTTAATCAAAGTGAAACCCGAAATGCTGAATTAGTCAATAGTTCGCCTTATGTTGTATGGGGTAAAATGCCAAATAGAGCCATTTTTTTCGATGCCGACCTCTATCCGAAGCATGAGAAAATTAAATGTAAATGGTTGGTTTTATCTTCTGGCAGTCCATTCAAATTATTGCCATTGCTTGATAAAATTGAGGCCGTTAAAGTAATAGCCGATGCTTCTGTTTCGCAATTCAAGTTAGAAAAGTGGCAGGAGCAACTCAAAGATTCTGACATTGATTTTCATAATGTCAAAAGAGACGGAGCATTTGTTGCAAAATGGTAAAGGGCTCTTCATTGTTGATATAAAGCATTAAATTCAATGGCATTATTGTTTTCTAATTGAAATGAATTGTTTAATATTGCCCTGTTGCGGTAATCATATTTTGGATTGCCTAATTAATTGAATACGATGAAGATAATAATTGCAGGTGTTGGTGAAGTGGGGATGTATCTGGCCAAAATGTTGGCAACAGAACACCATCAGATTGTGGTAATAGATACCCAGGAGGATAGACTGGAGGATGTTAGTACACATTTCGATGTGCTGACAGTGCAGGGGTCTGCAACATCTTTTGAGAAGTTAAAAGAGGCAGGAGTGAAGAATGCCGACCTTTTTGTGGCAGTTACACATGAGCTGGAGGTGAATATTACTGCATGTATTTTGAGTAAAAAACTAGGTGCGAAACGTACCATTGCACGCATCGATAATCGTGAATATCTACTTCCAATAAATAAAGCTCAGTTTATAGCACTTGGAATTGATTCGCTAGTATATCCGCAGATGCTTGCTGCCAGAGAGATTGTAAATCTTTTGAGTCAGACAGGAACATCAGAGGTATTTAATTTTTCAGGCGGTTCGTTGTCGCTTTTTGTGTTAAAGCTCGATGAAAATGCGCCAGTAATAAATAAAACTTTACAAGAAGCTGCGACGATTGATAATGAACTTATTTATCGTGCAGTTGCAATTTCGAGAGATGGCCAAACAATTATACCGCGAGGTAATGATGTTTTTTTGCCCAATGATATTGTGTATGTAATTACCAATCAGAAAGGCGTTTCTAAAATGATGAAGTATTCGGGTCAGAAGAAACTCGATACGCATAACATTATGATTTTGGGAGGTAGTCGTATAGGTCGGAGAACAGCCATTACATTGCAAGAGTCGAGTAATGTTAAACTTATTGAGTTTGACAAGGAGAAATGCTTTCAGCTGGCCGATGAACTGCCACGCGCCATGATAATTAATGGTGATGGTCGTAATATAGATCTGTTACGCGAGGAAGGGGTCGATAAGATGGATGTGTTTGTGGCTGTTACCGGAGATTCGGAAACCAACATTCTGACTTGCATTCAGGCTAAACGCCTCGGTGTTCAGAAAACAATTGCGGCGGTAGAAAACACAGATTATATTAATTTGGCTGAAAACCTGGGCATCGATGCCATGATTAATAAAAAGCTAATATCAGCAAGTTACATTATGCGTTTTACAGTAAACGCTGATGTACCCTCATTTGTATGCCTTACGGGCTCAGATGCTGAGGTGCTTGAATTTGTTGTGCGCCCGGGTGCCAAAATTACCAAGGCAAGTTTAAAGGAGGTGAATTTTCCCAAAGAAGCAATTATTGGCGGAGTAATTCGCGACAAAAAAGGTTTTATCGCTCGCGGCAATACGCATGTCATGGCCAATGACCGTGTTGTTGTGTTTGCACTGCCATCAATTATTCATCGGATAGAACGCTTTTTTAACTAGATTATGCTTAATCGTAAAATCATTTTACTCATTCTCGGCATTTTGCTCCTAATCGAAGCATTTTTTTTATTTGTTTCAGGGCTTGTTTCACTTGGGTTTGAGGGTACTGACGCCCCGGCATTTTTTATTTCGGGCGGGATTGCTTTTCTAGTTGGAAGTTTTTCATTCTATTACAATAGAACAGCCAATAAAGAACTTGGTAAACGTGAAGGATTTTTGATTGTCAGCCTTGTCTGGGTTGTTTTTTCACTGTTTGGATCATTGCCGTTTATAATTAGCGGCGAAATACTTTCCTTTACCGATGCATTTTTTGAAACCATTTCAGGGTTTACCACAACAGGAGCTTCAATTTTGAATGATATTGAATCCATGCCTCACGGATTGCTGTTTTGGAGAAGTCTCACACAATGGCTTGGTGGTATGGGTATTATTGTGCTTAGCCTTTCCATTTTGCCTTTTCTGGGAATAGGCGGCATGCAGTTGTTTAGTGCCGAAGTGCCCGGACTTACACCAGATAAGCTACACCCCAAAGTAAAGGAAACTGCTAAACGGCTATGGGTAATTTATTCGCTTTTTACGCTTACCGAGTTTTTATTGTTGCTTGGAGGCGGAATGGGCTGGTTCGACGCACTTAATCATAGTTTTACCACAATGGCAACAGGCGGGTACTCTACAAAACAGGCCAGTATAGCTGCCTTTGATTCTCCGTTTATTCATTATGTGATAGCCATATTCATGTTTATTGCCGGTACAAACTTCACTTTATCATATTTTGCATTACATGGTAAGTTGAGCAAAGTCTGGAAAAACGAAGAGTTTAGATACTACCTGGGATTTGTACTTGCCTTCACTATACTGGTTACGTTAGGGTTATATTATATTATGGATTCGTTGACACTCGAAAAATCTTTCCGTGATGCCTTGTTTCAGGTTGTCTCTATAGTAACTACAACTGGTTTTGCAACGGCTGATTATGCTGTATGGGGGCAGTTCTTATTGTTTGTAATATTTGCATTAATGTTTTTTGGTGGCTCTGCCGGGTCAACAGGAGGTGGAATAAAAATAGTAAGAATTGTAGTGGTGATTAAAAACAGTTATTACGAAGTGAAACGCCTATTACATCCCAAAGCCGTCTTACCTGTACGGCTGAATAGAAAAGTTATGTCGGAAAAGGTAGTTATGAATGTGCTGGCGTTTATTGTTTTTTATTTTGTCATTTTTGTGCTAGGTGTGGGCATAATGTCTTCCATAGGACTCGATTTTAAAACAGCCATGGGGTCGGTTGCAGCCTCACTTGGAAATATTGGGCCGGGTATTGGTGGTGTAGGACCCACAGAAAACTTTGCCTTTATTCCTGATGCCGGCAAATGGTTTCTTGCTTTCTTAATGCTTTTAGGCCGTCTGGAGCTTTTTACTGTTTTGGCAATATTGACACCTGTATTTTGGCGCAGTTAAATTAAAGCATTTCAGTTAGTTCTTTTAGTGAATAAATTGCGGGCCTTGAATTGAACAGTGATTCGCGTTTTCCGGGGTTAAACCAAATATAATTCATACCTGCTTTACTGGCGCCCAAAATATCAGTTTTTTCATCATCCCCAATCATTAAGCTTTTTTCAGAATTTGTATCTGCTGTTTGTAGCGCATATTCAAATATTCTAACATCTGGCTTTTGAAAACCGACATCTTCTGAGGTTATAAGGTGATTGAAATATTGACCTATATTGCAATTTCTCAGCTTTCCGGTTTGCACCTCTTTAAAACCGTTAGTTATGATGTGTAACTCGTATTTTTTATTCAAATAACTGAGGGTTTCATGCGTATGTGGAAATAAATGTGTTTTTTGAGCACTCAGTTCCAGGTATAATTGACCTGCTGCTTTCCCTTGTTGTTGGCTATCGAAACCAAGTGTCTTGAAAGTTTTGTAAAAGCGCTCGGTGGTAAGTTTTTCTTTTGTAATAAGGCCATTCCGGTACTTCTCCCAAAGCTGCTCATTTATTTTTTTATATGTAATGTGGAAGTTTTCCAGTGTAATAGCTCGGCTTTTGAGATTAAAATGTGTATGTATGTCTGCAATAGCCTCTTTAGCATTAGTTTCAAAGTCCCAAATGGTTCTGTCAAGGTCAAAAAACAGGTGTCGGTATGATCGATTCATAGCGTGATTTTTCAAAATTGTAGTCCGTGGAATGCAAATTACGTGCAAATTTAAAAGAAAGAGGGGCATTTGTAACCAGCAAATGCCCCGGAATTTGAAATAAACCAACTAAAAACCAGACAATAATATGGTATAAGGATAGATTACCATAATGAATTTGTCTGGTTCAAATATATGTAAAAACCTATGACTATTTTGAGCGGATGTATTATCGGTTTTGTTAGATGTATAAACGGTTTTACTTTTTTAATATTCGGTATATTTTACCTTTTATAACAATGGTGTAGGTAGTTTTTGCGCTGGCACTACTGGTTGGGATTTATTGTGCGAGGAATACATTTATTGCTTCAAAGAATTCATTTTTCTTTCTTCTGGAGATGTAAGCCAGGTTGTTGTCTACCATTTCTATGTAATTCTGGTTTTTGTATACCTTTTTTATATGTTTAAAGTTTATGAGGTGAGATTTGTGACAACGAAAAAAACTTGGTGTGGTCAACAGTTCTTCATATTCTTTAATTGAACGCGAAACAACTATAGGCTTATTATTTAGTGTGTAAACTTTGGTATAATTACCTTCGGCTTCGAATTGAATTATATCATCGGTGTACACAATTTCAATTGAATCCTGGGTACTTAATGCTATTCTTTGAGGTTTTTCATTTTCGATACTTTCCTGTAGTATACCAAGTTTATCCGAATTGTTCTGGGCTTTTGAGCTATCAATGCGCTCAATTGCGTTGGAGAGCGTGTTAATATCTACCGGTTTAAGTATATAATCTACTGCAGCGTATTTAAAAGCTTTTATTGCATATTGATTAAATGCAGTTATGAAAATAATGTCAAAGTTTATATTGTCAATTCGGTCTAATAAATCAAAACCAGATCCATTGGGCATTTCAATATCGAGAAACACTATATCTGGATTGATATTGGATATTGTGCGGTGGGCATCGTCAATATTTGATGCTTTCCCTGCAACAATAATATCTTGTTTGCAGTTGTTTAGCAATATTTCAAGGGAATCAATTGCAGCTATTTCGTCGTCTACAATAACAGCTTTTAGCATAATTTATTTATAGTTTATCGGAAAACTCATTATAACCTTGGTTCCGATTGCTTTTCCTTCGTGATTAATCATGTCCTCCTTCTGGACATTTATTTTGCGACTTTTTAACTTATTATAAAGAACTATACGCTGTTCAGCAATATGTGTTCCATTTTTAACATTTAATTTTTCTTTTCGTGGATGTTGTTCAAAAACATTTGGTCTGCCAATACCATCGTCTATTATGGTGCATTGAATAGCGTTTTTGGCATACCTGATATTTAGCAGTATATTGCCTTTACCCGGCTTATTTATTATGCCTTCCCTCAGTGCACTCTCAACAAAGGGTTGCAGAATAAAGGGAGGTAACATCACACGGTTTTTATCTATGTCGGGTGCCAGGTTAATCGAATAAGTAAACCTGTCTTTAAATCTTAATAATTCAAGATCAAGATATACTCTTAAAGTTTCAAGCTCTTCTGCCAGGGGAATTAATTCTTCTTTAGAATTATCCAGAATGTTTCTGATCAAAACAGAAAATTTCGTCAGATAACGACTGGAGTCCATGGCTTTATTTTGCAAAATAAAATGATTTATTGAGGTAAGGGAATTGAATATAAAATGCGGATTCATCTGCTGTTGAAGCACAGTTTGCATCTGAGCTATTTGTGCAGCTTCAAGTGTATTTTTTTGTTTAATAGTTTTTATTCTATGTCGCAAAAACAAAAGTATTAGCCCAAAAAACACTACAAGTGATCCAATTTGAAAAGCTAAGGTTTGGTGTAGTTGCTTTTCTTTTTTTATGATCACATGGTAAATTTGTTCGCTTTCTTTAAATGTGGGATCGAATGATAACTGCAATTGCGATACTCCGCCACTCAATTTGCTTATTGCCAGGTAATTTTCAGATAGAGCATATATTGTTGTATCGTTGTGTAGTTTGTAATATAGTTTCGGCTCTGTGCTGTTTGTGAAATTAAGTTTATTTATCTCAATATTAAGGTTTTCAGTATTTTTGTCAACATCAAAAAAGAACTCGCGTTGCTTGTGCCTGGTTAAATACGGTGAGTTTAGTTGCAGCCTGTACTGCTGTTGCCTCTTAATTTTATTGAAGGGCACAATCAACAGTCCATTTTTATGTAATGCATAAAGTTTATTATTATAAACAATTGTTTTTTTTATGTTTAATCCTGCAGTTTCATTTATTAAATCGCAGTTTAACCATGTTTTTTCATTTGGGATGGAACAAATGAAGGCCCCTTCTGAAGTGCTAATTAGAATAATGCTGTCATGTTTTTCTATTGAATTTATCGCCTTCGGTTTTATTTTATAAATACTTTTTTCGTCTTTTTCATTTATTATTGATAATTTATTTTGTGTATCCCTTAAAAACAAAGTTTTATTACTCTGTCCCAGGGAAACCACTCGCTGATTGCTTATTTTATGGCATTTGCCCTCATTGTTTAATTCCCAAATGCCATTGTCATTGGTTATAATGATATTTCCACGGTGGTTCGAAATGTTTGTAAAATGTTTTTTGGGTAAGCATTTTTTCTTCCACCTGGCAGAGTCAATGCTATAAACATTCAGACCTTTAGTTCCGATGGTAAATATTTGATTTTCGAGAACTGAATATTTATTAATATGATCATGCTTAAGACTCGCTTTCTGCAATAATTTAAGTTTATTATTTTCCATTAAAAGCAAATGGATTTTTCTTTCTCCCAGCACTAATAATTTGTTGGAATCTATAAAATGAAGCCGATTAACATGGAAAGGTATCTTCCCAATTTGCTTTATTTTACTTCCTTCTAAAGCGTAAAGCACCCCGCTTTTTTCAGATAACACAACTTTGTTTTTGTATGCGGCAATGTCTGAAAAAGGATACCTGTATTCCTCCGATTCTATGTTTTGAATGTAGAAGAGGTCTCCATTATCGCTTCCTGCCCAAATTCCATTTATCCTGTCTGCAAAAAGCTTCGTAATTGTATGGTTGTTTAATATTGTATCTGGGTTTTGTCCAGGTCTTTGAACAATGAGCCCTATTCCAGAAATGCTTTTCAGCACAGTACCTTCTACTTCTATCATTTCAAGTATCATGTTAGAACTGAAGCTGTATTTAATTTCTTCATTATTTGCTGTAATAATTAAATTACCAAAGCTTATAGTGGCCTGGTTACCATTACTGAAAAGCATGATATTGCCTTTCTTAAACCGTTTATCATTGTATAAATCAACCAGATTGAGTTGCAGGAACAAGGCAACTTTTT
>NZ_DATFKB010000177.1:0-4457 GCF_035268865.1 Salinivirga sp.
GTTTATCCAAACCCAACCAGTGACCGTTTGAACATTGCTTCAGACAGTAGCATTGAAAAGGTTGAAATATTTAATGCACAGGGTCAAATCGTAATTCAGCGCGCAGCAAATGCCGACAAGCTGAGTTTAAACATCAGCGACCTTACTGAGGGCACATACTTCGTAAGAGTTCAGAGCAACAACAATGTAGGTGTTGAAAGAATAATCAAACGATAATCTACATATTAAACGTTATTTTAAATGGGTGCAAAGTGCACCCATTTTTTCAAAAAAAAGTCAAATTTAACTCGCAAAATATTTTTTTGGTACAGGATTTGTTTTCTTAAAAGTGCAACATCACTAAATCCTTTAGTGATCAATTGCGAGGGGTAATATAAGCTGTTTTCATGACTTGTTTTTGGGGTGGTCTATCAGACCACCCTTTTTTCATGCTAAAAAGTAAAAAATCATTAAAAAAAGCAGATTTATTTTGTTTTGGTATTTAGTTTGCTTATTTTTGAATGCAACATTATCGGGAGGTTCTACTTCCGATGATCAATTGCGAGGGGTAATATAAGCTGTTTTCATGACTTGTTTTTGGGGGTGGTCTACTGACCACCCTTTTTTATTGCCACGAAATAACAATGTTAAACCCTTATTAACAAGTTGACAGATAAATTATATTAATTGACCTTATCCGCGTTAAAAACATTCTCTCCCTGAATAAATGTAGCAAGGTTCTTTACTTTTGGAATACGCTCAAAATCAATATTCATAATATCTTCATCAAGTACAACAAAATCTGCTTGTTTACCTGGCTCAAGCGAACCTTTACGGTCTTCTTCAAAAATACTTTTAGCAGCCCAAATTGTCATGGCTTTAAGTGCTTCTACCCTGTTTAATGAGTTTTCCATCTGAAAACCATCGGGTGGAAAACCCTCAAAGTCTTGCCTGGCCACTGCTGCATAAAAACCGTATAACGGATCAATATGCTCGACAGGAAAATCACTGCCATTACATAGCCAACCATTTTGCTGCAATAAATCTTTGTAAGCATAGGCGTGCTTCAGTCTCTCTTTACCCAGTCTTTCACCAGCCCAGTACATATCTGAAGTAGCATGTGTTGTATTCACTGCTGGTATAATATCATACTTGCCAAACATATGAATGTCTTCAGGATTGACAACCTGAGCATGTTCAATGCGCCATCGGCGATCATTCTTTTCAGACAATATTTTTCCATATAAGTCCAGTACCAACCGATTAGCCGAATCGCCAATGGCATGTGTGTTCACCTGGTAACCATGATTAAATGCACGACGTGCAATATGTTCCATTTTTTCAGGATTGGTTATAATAAGCCCGTAATTATCCGGATCATCGCTATATGGCTCAATCATACAGGCTCCTCGTGAACCCAGCGCACCATCGGCATATAGTTTAACTGAATGCACATGCATGCGTTTGGTTCTGTAAACCCCATGTTCCATGAATTGCTTAAAATTCTTCTCTGTTGGAGAAAGCATGGCATACACCTGCATTTTCAACTCGTTGGTGCGCTGCATCGAGTCAATCAAATTGATATCGTCATAAAACAATCCGGCATCTGCCACAGTAGTTAATCCAGCGGCATAGCAATTTTGAGCACCCTGATTGATATATTTTACCTTTTCGCTTAATTGTGGTGCATCGATATGCTGACGCACCAGTTCAAGTGCGTTGTCGATGAGTATACCAGTGGGTTTGCCGTTTTCGGTTATAATTTCACCGCCATCTACTTTTGTATTGGCATCAATTCCTGCAATTGCAAGTGCTTTATCATTGACAATGGCAGCATGCCCGTCCACACGGCGCAAAAAGACAGGTTTTTCAGGGAAAAGTTTATTTAGCACCTCATTGGTAGGAAATTTCTTCACCGGCCAGTCGTTTTGATCCCAGCCCCTGCCAAGAATCCAGCTTGCTTTGTGAGCTACATTCCATAATTGCAATTTTTCAAGGATAGCATCAAATGACTGTGTACCGCGTAAATCGATTTGCCTTAAATTCATGCTATACCCATAAAAATGGCAATGTGCATCAATTAATCCCGGATACACATATTTTCCTTTAAGGTTCAATTCTTTTTTTGCTTCGTACTCTGATAAAAGTGTTTTATCTCCGACTGCCACAATTTCACCATTGTTTACAACCATTGCAGTGGCCTTAGAGAAACCAGAATCAACCGTATAAATAGTTGCGTTTTTTACGATCAGATCTACTTTTTCTTTTAAAGAATTACAACTTACAGATATCAAAATAATTAAAATTGTTATTAAATTTTTCATGATAGGAATTTTGTATTAAAGCATAAATATAATCATTTTCAGGCGGTTGCACGCATTATGCAATTAAATCGGCTCAATAAGCCCATAAATCCGGGGGTTCCCTGTGCGATAGGAAACCTTAAAATTATCGAGCCAAATATCATTTTTCCCTTTATTCCAAATAGAGAAACGAACATGCAACTCACCACCATTCAATCGTATGTCTGAAAGTTTTGCAGAGTGAAATGCCGTATACCACTGCATAGAATCGTTGTTTGTTATAAACTGCTCAAATGGCCGTGCTTTCCAGAAAATGGTTTCGTCGCCATCTTTCACATTAAGCACAAAAAGCATTTCGTTGGGTTTTGTTTTAATATTAAACTGAATTGTGGCATCGATAAAGTTATTTTGATTGGTCAGCACAGTATCAAGTAAAAGTGTATACCCCGGCCCCCATTCCATATCGGGTTTCATGTGATATACAGAATTTGTGGAATCATCAGTTGCCCTTGTCATACCTTTCTTTTTGATGCCTTTCCAACCATACTTTTCTTTTTTATCAAAGGTCATAGTAGCAATCACATTCCTATCGGCACCTGTTTCCTGTGAAAAAAGGTAGGTATCTCCTCCATGATAAGTATTGTGCCACAACACTTTTGGAAAATAGCTTTGTATTATAGGTATAATTATGGCAGAACTTGATGACAAACCGCCAAAATAGACCTGTTTGTATTTGTGGCTCTGCTTTTTCAGAAATGAAATGAATGCTCCCTGTGTATTAAAATCATTGTATCTGACATAGTCTAAATCATAACCGTACTTATTTTCATAATATTTATTAATCTCTTTGTCGGCATGAATAATTGCAAGGGTTTTATTTTCTGTGTTTCCTGCATTGGGATTATCAATTACAATATGTTCGTGTGCATTATTGTAGAATACTTCATAGTGCTTCCGTTTTTCTATGAGCGTGTACAAACCAGAGATCAGTATGAGAGCAACCAGTGCCCCATTGATCCATTTTTTCTGATTTTTGATATGTCCGAAAATGGCAAAAAACAAAAAAGGAAAGCTAAAAATTAGCACAGAATATTGAATAACCGCATTGATGTACCTTGAGTACAAAAATCCAATGACCAGGGGTAGCAAAAACCACGCAGTAAAGAGCCAGAACTTATAATTAAATTTCAAATTAAATTTGCCTGAAAGTAATGGAATAAGTACAATAAATACTGTAATACCTGTAAACATTAGAGAGAAGTGGAAAATATATCCCAAATATTTTAATATAAAATCATTGTCGGGTTTGGAGAGCCACCCCTCTATTCCACCCAAACTCAATTGATGCAAGAAAATTCCCAGATGTGGTAAATAAAGCAGAATAACAATTGCGCCGGCAATAATGTATTTCACTAATAGCGCTCTTTTAATCAACAACAATCCTGTAGCCCACACAATACCAGCCATTAAGAGGCTGAAATGGTGATTATAGGCACAGAGGGTACTGGCGATAATTAAACCCAGGGCATTTTTCCAAAAACTCATACCCGGTTTTTTAATTATCAACGTCCAGAACCACACCATTGCAAGGGTAAAAAATAAACCGCTGATATAGGGTCGGGCAATTTGGCTGTACATTACCGGATATTGCAAGATTGCCATAAAAGCAGCTGAAAGCAGCGCAACGGTAGCATTATACCACTTCCGGCCTATTAAAAAGATGAGCAAAACTGAGAGAATGCCAAAAATTAAAAATGGTAGTTTTACAAGCCACGGAGCTTGGCCGACCATTTTTGTCCAATAAAAAAGAAAGACCTGTATACCTGCTGGGTGGCCATCATTGCGTACACCCTGATCAATTAATTCACTAAAAGTATCAAAATCGGTACGAAACAGGGCACTAAATTCATCATGGGTAAAGGGAATTTCCGTAAAATGATAAAACCTCGTGGTGATAGCAACCAAAAGAATTATGAAAAGGATAGTTTTATTCGAAAAAAATTTCATGGCAGTGTGGGCGTTTATCTAATATTCAAAAATAACTAAAAGAAGCCAAAAGCAATAAAAAAAGCGCCATTCCTCAAGAACAGCGCTTTTGTATTTAGTTTCGGTTAAATTTATTTCGTAAAGACATCGTCCCACTCTTTTACCTGGATATCTCCATATTTTTTAAGT
>NZ_DATFKB010000178.1:0-24488 GCF_035268865.1 Salinivirga sp.
TTGACTAAGAAAAAACTTGGGACTGGAAATTATTACATCAACGAGCCATTGTTTAATTTATTGACAACCAGGTAGAATAATGCACTGGCGGCAACAGACTATAAATCCAATAGCCGCCGTGGCTTGTTGGATAAGGACGTAGGAATTTGAAAATTTTGTACTTTTATAAGGCGACAGTGGTAGCGGCTACTGTATTTATGGCTAAAAGTTGTGAGTTGCCCTGGCAATCGGCAACATCAGCACCCCATTTGTCTTCCTGATATTTGCCTTTCACATTTAGAAGATCGTGATATTTTCCGTATATTTGCAGCGCCAATAAAATATTTGGCACTTCAATTCATGGCGTAAGCCAAAGCTACAAAGAATATTCTCTCATTTACATCAGACAATACTTTTTTGAACGCCGGCTCACTGAGCTATTTAGCTCATTTGCGCTATGCAATTGAAACATAATTAAACATTTGTTTCCCGGGTGTTGAAAGGCCGCGGGAAAAGTAAAAAACACTATGCAATGCAATTTAATGAACTAAAAATTATACAGCCTGTGCTAAAGGCACTAAAGGAAGAAAATTATGCTGTACCTACTTCCATACAGGAAAAAGCTATACCATTAATAATCGATAGAAAAGATGTGCTGGGCAGCGCGCAAACCGGAACCGGTAAAACGGCAGCTTTTGCCATACCCATTCTTCAACATTTGTACAACGACCGCCAAAACTATAATAAGCCGCGCAAGATTAATGCGCTCATTATTACCCCAACACGCGAACTGGCCATTCAAATAGGTGAAAGTTTTTCGACCTATGGAAAATATACCGGAATAAAGAACACTGTAGTATTTGGTGGTGTGTCGCAGGGAGCGCAAACCAACGCGCTTAAACAGGGTGTGGATGTTCTGGTTGCCACGCCGGGCAGGCTGCTGGATCTTATGAATCAGGGTTTTATAAAGCTAAAAGATGTGGAGTATTTCGTGCTTGACGAAGCTGATCGTATGCTCGATATGGGTTTTATCAACGACATTAAAAAAATCATTGAAAAACTGCCGGTAAAACGGCAGTCGCTGTTCTTTTCGGCCACCATGCCCGATAATATTGTGGCGCTGTCGAAAAAGATATTGCATAAACCGGTGAAAGTTGAAATCAATGCGGTTTCATCTACGGCCGACACACTGCAGCAATATCTTTATTATACCAATAAGCAGGATAAGAAAAAGCTCTTGCTGCATATTCTGAAAGACCCAAAAATTGAACAGGTTTTAATGTTCTCACGAACCAAGCATGGTGCCGATAGAATAGCAAAACATTTGAGCAAGAAAAAGATTCATAGCGCTGCAATACATGGCGATAAAGCACAAAACCAGCGACAAAAAGTCCTCAATAAGTTCAAAGACGGAGAGTTGCGGGTGCTGGTAGCCACTGATATTGCCGCAAGGGGCATCGACATCGACAAACTGAAATATGTGATTAATTATGATATTCCTAACCTGCCCGAAACCTACGTGCATAGAATAGGAAGAGCCGGAAGAGCAGGAGATGAGGGTATCTCCATATCTATCTGCGAACCGGAAGAAAATGTATTTGTAAAGGATATTGAAAAACTCATAAACAAGCGCATTGAGGTGATTAAAGACAATCCTTTCCCGCAAACAGACAAACCGATGAACAACGCAGAGAAGAAAGAGGCTGCCAAAGAGAAAGCCAAACGGAAACAGGAATATTTTGCCAACAAAAAGAAAAAGCAGGATAAAGAGAATCAGGCAAAACCAAAGCGGAATTTCAGGAAGTAGGTTTCTATGTTAATAAGTTAATTAGGTTGATTAGTTGAATAGTTGATTGGTGGTTGGTGACTGGTGGTTGGTTGATGTGGAGATTTGGTGATGTGTTGATTAGTGACTGGTTGATTGAGTTAGTAAGTTAATTTGTTGATTGACTTTCAGTAGTTTAATTTTTCTGGAACTCGTGTGCGTTTGTGCCCTTTAGGGTCAGAACGCGGGTAGGAAAGTTGGTAGGTTCGTAGGTTTCCAGGTTGAAAGGTTTGTAAGTTTATAGATTCGTATATTTTAAAGTTGATTAAGTTAAATCGGAGTCCTCATCGCCCAATCGGAGACGTCGCGAAGCCGCAGCCTGAAGCGATCCCTTTGAATAACCGCAGCGGAAGTTTGAAACAGATGGCTTCACTTGCCATCCCACATCCCCCAGCCCCCTGAAGGGGGTGCTGCCCAACCCACAGTTCGTGCGGAATTTAGCCTGATCGGAGACGAACAGTGTGCGTAGGAATTCCTTCAGGGAAACAAAGGGCAGCGCGAAGGCGCAGCTGAAAACTCCCCTTAATTAGTAGCATTTTTAAGTAAAGTATTCCAATTAAAGACTCAACAATTCTTCTCTTCAGTCCGTTACCCTAATGAACCGAAAATACTATTATATGCAAACTTTTGTGAAAATTAGCGACTTAAAAACCAAAGACGAATTGAAAGATGCCTGGAACCTGGCCGATTACAGGGAGCTGATGAGTCGTTTTGAGGTGCCTGATCCTGAAACAGTAAAAGACGGTGAAGTCAAAGATTTTCTGTTTATGGCCATCAATGAGTTCGAACCCGAAGAGGCTGCTGCCATAGTGCTCGACTACAAACTCTCAGACCATTTGAATGAAGGGCAAATCGATAATCTCTCTAACGAGATGTTGAGAGAAAAAATGCCGGAGAAATATAGCGAAATAGACTTTCATAAGTCATTATTTGAGGTGAACCAGTTACTTTATAAGGCTTACAACGGGAAGTTTCCATATATTCAGTTCAATGTGATTGATCTCGAAATGAAACCTGCCGATAATGAAGCAGAAGTCAATAAAGAACTTGTTTTGAAAGCCCTCAGCCATGGGTTAAATGAAAATAATCTGTTGTGGCGCTTGTTTGGAGATCAGCTGGAAAGTAAAGTCGCCTTTCCTGAAGCAGATGCCATTGTATGGGACTTAAATGAAAAAGGCGATGATCAATACGAAGTGGTTATTTCGGAGAAATGGCTTACCCAGGACGAGATAGAAAAAACGGAGTATGAATGCACCGTAACACTTTATGATGAAATTGAAGACAATGCCTAATTTTTGGTAAAAGCTCCCCACTGGTTCGCGAGTGCATCGCGGACCTTTTTTTATTGCCTGTATTTTATTCAAATATTCTACTATAAACCATCTCACCAACTTCTTTCTTTTGTGTGTTGCGATTTTCAATGCACTGTGCCCAATTTTCATTAATCTTTGCTAAATTTATTCATTGAAATTGGTTAACCGAACATCAAATGTTCGCTTATTCCGGGATTTTAGAAGGCTATTAACAATTGAAACCGCAAATAGACTTTATCATGCATTAGAAAAGAGGCCATAATGAAATTAAAAATTGATCATATTTGCTATTCAATCATTGGCTTAATCGTAGGCTTTGCTTTTACCGCTGCGCACGCTCAGGAATTAAAAAAGGAAGTTCTTTTCGAACAATACAAAATGATGCCTTTTTACAACCTTAAAAAAGTGGGTAACACTAGTATTTTTCAGGGCAATAAAAAGAAAAATAAATACTTTGAAGGTTGGTACTTTAAAATGGTTTCGAAAAATGGAGAAGCTATTCTGAGTGTGATCCCGGGCATTTCATTATCTAAAAATGGTGATGAACAACATGCTTTTATTCAATTAATTAACGGCGTTACAGCCCAAACCAAATACTATTCATTTCCCATTGAGGCGTTTTCATTCTCAAAAAAGGAATTTGCCGTAAAAATTGGCGATAATTATTTCTCAAAAGATAAGATTATTCTCGATTTAAAGGATAACGATTCCACTGTGTCCGGAAAGGTAGAAATGTTCAATCTTGTTGATTATGCATCAGGCAGATTGCTGAACCCTGGAATCATGGGATGGTATCGGTTCGTGCCATTTATGGAGTGTTACCATGGGGTAGTTAGCCTGACACATAACCTCAAGGGCAAAATTAAAATCAACAACCAAATTTATGATTTTGATAACGGTCGCGGGTACATTGAAAAAGATTGGGGATCGAGCATGCCCTCATCATGGATTTGGATGCAAAGCAATCATTTTAACGACGCCAATAGCTCATTCATGCTCTCCATTGCCAACATTCCCTGGCTGGGAAAATCATTTAACGGCTTTTTAGGTTTCTTTTATCACAATAATAAAATACACCATTTTGCCACCTATCGCTCCACAAAACTGCATTTGGAAATTACGGATTCAAATGAGGTGCAGATCAAAATTGAGAACAGGAAAAATACCTTTATACTGAATACCCGGTCTAACAATGCCGGTATGCTTAAGGCGCCCGACGAAGGTGCTATGGACAGGAGAATTCCGGAAAGCATCGATGCCACGTTAAAAATTACCATGTTAGATAAAAAGGGAAGCATTATTTTTACTGACAGCACAAGCATTACCGGACTTGAGATGGTGGGAGATTATAAACAATTACAAGGCCTACTAAAATAAATCACCCATCCCGGAACTCTTTTCTTGCCTTCTATACTTAACATTACGTCCTGATTTTGGCATTTTACGCGCCTTTTAAAGCGAAAAGGCTCTAAGTGTCTCCTCTGTTGTCGAGTGGCGGTTTCTTCATGCTGCCAGTAATTTATAACAAATATAAATACCCTTTTAAACAGGGGATTAGCTTGTCTTGCTCTTTTTTTTTTGTAACTTTGGTATAAACACATTAATTACTGCTAATTATGAAACTCAAACTTATACTATTGTTTTCGGCCCTTTTCATTATAATTACTGGTTTTGTGGCCATTAAAGTCAGTACAGATCAGTTCGGCGAATTCAAATATGAGGATTTCGATAAGCCTACTAAATGTAAAACATGCCATAATGCCTTTTACCAACAATGGAAGCAATCCATGATGTCGAAGGCATATACTCACCACTGGGATGAAATAGAATACTTTCAGCTCGCAGTAGCCCATTCAGAAAATGACCCTGAAATGGCCAAAGTTCATGAAGGTTGCAACGGCTGCCATACGCCCATGGCCTACCTTTCCGGTGATGTGCCTCCACCAAGACCCGAAGAAGGATCAAGGGCCAATGAAGCGGTTTCATGCGAAGTATGCCATCTTATTAAAGGAATTGATGGCGATACGGCTTATAATCACAACTACATCATGACCAGCGGCAATACAAAATACAGCTCCCGCAAAGGAGGGACAAATTCGCCGGAACATGAGATTATGAAATCAGAATTGCATAGTAGCGCTAAATTCTGCGGTATTTGCCACAACGAAAAAAGTTCCTTTGGTGCCTGGGTAAAATCCACGCAACTGGAATGGGAAGAAGGTCCTTATTCTAAAGAGGGTGTGCAGTGCCAGGATTGTCATATGACCAAAGCAAATACCCGTACCGCAAGTATGGGCAAAAAATACCCTGATGCCAAACTGCATTTGTTCCACGGTGCTCACGATCCCGGTAAACTTAACGGGGTAATCGAACTGCGTGTACAGCCTGATGTGAACGAAACCGTTCCAGGAGGTGTAGCCGTTTTTACCGTGGCATTATTCAACCAGAAAACCGGGCATAAATTCCCCACCGGATCGGTCGAAGACCGCATTGTGTGGTTGCACGTAGAAGCAGAGGATGAAAAGGGAAATGTTTTTCATTTGAAAGTGGATAAAAAAGACTTTGAAGGTGAAGAGTATACCATTGCCAGCAATGAACTGGCTTATCAGGATATGGGTGTGCCATTGGAGAAGCCTGATTTTAAAGGTGTGCAACGTGAGGATGTTCCAGTAGGCGACCGCATTTTTCGCATGCCGTATTTCGACCCACAGGGCAGAATGACTCTCATGCAGTGGAATACAGCATCTTTGGGTGTAGATTACCGTATAGGTCCCAGGGAAACCAAACTGGAGACTTTTACCTTTAACCTGCCTTATGAGGTAGCGCCAGGTAAACTTAAAGTTACAGCTGTGCTAAATTACCGACTGCTCGTAAAACCCGTGGCTGAATTACTGAATGTTCCCGAAGAGGAATATGCCATTCATGAAATCAATCGTCAATCTACAGAAATAACAGTGTTACCATAAAAATAATTAATTATCAGCTTTTATGCATATTGATCTAAATTGATTTTCTTCTTTTGCCCCGTGCCCTAAAGGGTGGAAGAAATTCAATTACACCGGCCAGTTGGCTGATAAAAGGCAAATAATTGATTTTCAATAATAAGTCCGTGAAGTAAGCATACAAGTGGATATACATAAAAATTAATCATTATGAAACGAAAACTACTTTATACCTTATTAGTGTTTTTTGCATTTGGATTTATCGCTGAAAAAAGTTCTGCAATACCTGCTTTTGCAAGGAAATACAGACTTAGCTGTAAAACTTGTCATAGTCCTGCTATGCCGAAATTGAAGCCCTATGGCGATACGTTTGCCGGCAATGGCTTCAAGCTTTCAGATGAAGAGGCGCCGCGCTATTTCGTGCCGGCCGGTGATGATAAGTTGTCGCTCATACGAAACTTCCCGTTGGCCGTAAGAATGGACGGCTTTATTAGGTACGACTTTGGAAACGGTGAGAAAACTGACTTTCAGTCGCCTTACCTCATGAAGCTATTGTCAGGTGGACAGTTGAGCGAAAACCTGGCTTATTATTTCTATTTCTACATGGATGAAAGAGCTGAAGTAGCAGGTGTGGAAGACGCTTTTCTTATGTATAATGATTTATTCAACATGGATCTGGATATTTACCTCGGCCAATTCCAGGTGTCTGATCCACTGTTTAAAAGAGAACTCCGGCTCTCTCTGGAAGACTATCATGTCTATACACCAAAGATTGGTATTTCGGATATTAGTCTGACATATGATAAGGGGGTTATGGTTACCCTGGGATTGAACACCGGGACATCATTCGTGGGTGAAATTGTTAATGGTAACGGAATACCGGAAGCCCACGAACGATGGTTTGACAAGGATAAATACAAAAGCTATGTCGCGCGAATATCGCAGGACATCGGAGATTTTCTTCGAATAGGAGCTTTTGCCTATTCGGGCCGCGAAAAACAGTATAATAGTTTAGATGACAATATAATCAACAATGCTTTCGTTTGGGGGCCTGACCTTACATTAACGGTTACTGAAATGTTTGAACTCAACGCGCAGTACCTTACACGTATGGATTCAAAGGTTTTTCCGCATCAAGACAGCATTTCGGCCATAGAAGACATTGAAACTACCGGTATACTGACTGAATTGTTGTTTATGCCAAAAGGCGATGACAGCAACTGGTATCTGATAGGCATGTTTAACGATGTTCAAAGTAACTATGATCAGGTAAAATATCGCTCTTACACCTTACATGCAGGTTATCTCCTGAGAAGGAATGTGCGCATGGCTGCGGAATATTCACTCGTCGATGATTATAACCTGGGCGAATACAACAAAATTAACGTGGGATTCGTGGCCGCTTTTTAGGCTGAATCATTGTTTACCAGAAATTGATGAGCTTTTTTACCATTCGAAAATAGCCCATTTCTCTTATCTATGTAATTGAAGAGGTAAGACGGTGTTAATTGCTTATGGAATAAAATAACGGCATTCAGCCATATATAAACAGATGAAACCTCCATGCTTAAACGTTTAAACACACTTCGCCTTCGCGTAGCTTCAGCGGAGCAAGGCTGCGCCTTCGCATAGCTTCAGCGAAGCGAGGCACGAGTATGATTATTTGGAATATTGCAGGTAAAAAACTTTAAAACAGGCAATAGGAGGTTCCATCCCGATTGGTATCGGGACAGGTAATGACCTTTGAGAATTAAAAATAAACATATGAAACCATTTCTACTACTTGTTTTAACCATGATACTTTTTGCTGCACAGGCTCAGGTTACTTTTAGCCTGGTATCGATCCCCGATTATACACCGGCAGAGGATCAGATTTATATTGCCGGCAGTTTTAACGGATGGAATCCGGGCGATGCGCAATATATGCTTGAAAAAAATGAAAGCGATCTTTGGGAAATTACGCTGACCGGCTTTTCCGAAGGAGAAACCATTGAGTTTAAATTTACACGCGGTAGCTGGGAAACAGTGGAGAAAGGGGCTGATGGAGAAGAGATAGCCAACCGCACCTTTACGTTTGGCAACGGCGATACAGTCGAAGTTACAATCCTCAATTGGGCAGATAACAATGGGGGCGGAGGCGGTAATTCTACTGCTGCAGAAAATGTGCATATTGTCGATAGCGCGTTTTACATGCCCCAACTCGACAGATCGCGGCGTGTGTGGATTTACCTTCCGCCTGATTATGAACAAACTCAGGAGAGTTACCCGGTGATATACATGCACGACGGACAAAACCTTTTTGATGCGGAAACCTCATTTCTGGGAGAATGGGAAATTGATGAAACCCTGAACGACCTGGCTACACAGGGATACAATGTGCCAATAGTCGTGGGCGTTGATAATGGAGGAAGTCACCGGGCAAACGAATATTTGCCGTATTACAATTCAAATTTAAATGGTGGCGGCGAAGGCGATGCGTACATGACGTTCATTGTTGAAACCCTAAAGCCATTTATTGATGCTCAATACAGAACGTTGGCTGATAGAGAAAATACAGGTATCATAGGTAGCTCATTTGGAGGCGTAATATCGTTTTATGGCGCTGTAAAGTATCAGGATGTTTTTGGCAAAAGTGGCCCGTTTTCCCCTGCCTATTGGGCAAATTATGAAGAGCTTTTTGCATTTTTATCCGGAACCGGGTATCAGCACGATGTGCGTTTTTACCAGAATGTAGGCGAAAATGAAGGCGACCAGTATCTTCAAACCACTTACCAAATGGAAGATTCCCTTATTTTTACCGGGTTTGCTAATGTGCAATCAACGGTAATAGCGGGTGGGGACCACAACGAAAGCACCTGGGCTGCTGATTTTGCAGATGCTTACTTATGGCTGTTTCAGGACTATTCAACGACCAATATCAACGAAGTTACGACTGATTTGCAACTGCGTGTGTATCCCAACCCCGTGAAAGATGAGCTGAATATACGCTTCGAGGGTCCAGGAATCGTGTCAGCAATGCAAATTATGCGTATGGATGGCAAGCTTGTAAAAGAATATGGGCAAGCAAAGAAAAAGATTAATGTGGGTGATCTTGAGCCTGGTTTTTATTTCATCTATATACATTTCAATGATGAATCGGCTGTGAATTGTTTTATTAAATTATAGCTGTTTTTATAGTTTTATGCCGGACAGTTTTATAAATCCGGTTTTCCTATTTTTCTAATGCGAGCGTGCCTGAAATGATTATGAATCAAAAAATGAAATGGATTTTTTTAATCCTCGTGTTGGTTCAGGGCCTTCATTCAATTGAGGAGTATGTTGGTGAGCTATGGGAAAACTTTCCTCCTGCAAGAGTTCTATGCAGTTTTGTATCTGATAATCCTGCGACTGGTCTTTTAATTATGAATATTGGACTTTTCGTTTTAGGATTGTGGTGTTGGTTATTCCCAATTGGAAAAAAAATATTTTTATGCCCAATCTCTAGTTTGGTTTTGGATTGCTCTTGAATTAATCAATGGGGTCGGACATTCTATTTGGACAATTATGCAGGCAGCGTATACCCCCGGAATATTGACAGCCCCGATTGTTTTAGTAATAGCAATTGTTTTATTAAGAAAGCAACTGAATAAAAATACGAACATACAACATAGTAAATAAGCTATGGTGTGGTCAGTGTTTATTTAGAAAATCCTGTGAATATCTCAAAACCAGTCTCTATATGGATTGGTCTGTGCCGAAACATCCCTCGCTGCACCACATCTCCTCACATGTGGCTTTCTTGCAGCAGTATAACTTATCTTTCGCATTAATTTTTAACCCACATGCCCGATTAATTATTGCCATCTATTCAGAATACTGCTGGTAAGGATAGTAATGGTTTTTCTGAACTTAGTTATTTGGAAAAATTAGTAATATTGTAACCCAAAGGTTCGGTTATGTGGTTTCTTAACTGAAAAATTACTGATTTATGAGGTTTGGTTTTCATTTTTTTGGGAGTAAATTGTAAGAAACACCCAGGACTAAAATTAGTGAAAGTATTATTTTAAAAAAAGATCCAAAAATTGAATTCCAATTTCTTGATAATGGAATTCAATTAACCGATGCACAAACAGAACGAAATACCGGCTTTTACCCTTATCATGAAATCCAATCCATTGAATTAAACAAGGTTTTGTTTCCCCGGTTAGCCAAATGGTTAAGGGTTTTTACGTGGGTATTAAATGGCGTTCCATATTTTTCCGATGCAGAATCATATAAAAAAGCGAACTTCATTATTCATTTTAGAAAAACGAAGCTTGGTATATGGTTGACGGATACTTATATGGCTGATAAAGCAAAAAGACTAAAGGAGTTATTAGACGAAAAAACGAAAGCAGCAGTTTAGATAGCGCAATAAACCACTCAATAGCATTCAGAAGCTACTAGATATTGTGTCTGCTTGTGCTTAAAAATCGGCCAACAACCAATGGCCAAAAGCCAACAGCTAATAACTAACAGTCAAACTTTTCATCTGACTGTTGTTTTTGTTTTGAGGAATGAGTAACTTTGATAATAACATGAAGGATAAATGAACATAAAACATTTGCTTATCTGCCGGCATTAAGTTGGCTATAAGGTGTTAATAGATTATAGCTACGAGTTATGCTTAATTGTCTGATGAAAATAGCGGGTTTAATTTGTAAAACTATATACTATGAGACATTTAATTTTTGTTTTGTTGATTATTTTATTGGTTTCACTTTCTTGTGGAGAAAAAGAGAATTTTGAAATCAAAGGTGAGGTAAAAGGAATTGACTCAGGCATTGTTTATTTAGGGACAAAAGAATCTGAAAACCAATATGATATTAATCCGATTGATTCCACAGTTTTAAAAAATGGAAGATTTGAATTTAAAGGTTCAGTTAGAAGGCCTCAGAGACGATATATAAAAATTGAAAAGCAACTTGGCTCAATACCTTTGTTTATAGAAAATAGTGAGATAATCATTCAAACGAACCAGAATATATATCCGGATGCTGAAATCCATGGTTCCGAAACCCAAACAGAATATGAAAGATATATTGCAAAGGAGGCACAATATAACGATTCTATTCAAAATTTAGACAAAGCAATCCAAACAGCCATTAAAAATGATAATCAATCAAAGGCCAGTAATTTGCAAAAACAATACTCAAGGGCTCATCATTCTAAATTCAGTTATATTGAGCATTATATGCTATCTGAAGCTCCTTCTATTCTGAGATTATTTGTTTATGAACGTGCAAGAGTTCTGTTTCAATATGATGTTATGGATTCCCTCTATACATCCCTTGACTCATCTGTCTACAGCTCTGATATGGCCAAAAACTTAAAAAAGAAAATTGAAAAGCTGGAAAAAGTTCAACCCGAAAAACCTTATATTAACCTCACATTAAAGGATACGGCAGGAAATAAAATTTCTCTTTCTGATTATGTCGGTAAAGATTATGTGCTTCTGTATTTTGTATATCTGTGTCCTTATATGGATTTGCTTCCCAAAGGGTTTTCTGAGCTTCATGAGAAATATCACGAAAAAGGTTTACAATTATTTGGAGTATACGCTGATACAGATCCTTACTACTGGAAAAAAACAATTATAAAAAATAATTTGAAATGGCCCTTTGTATCAGATATAAAAAATAGAAATTCAGTCGTTTATGAGAAATATGGTAATGTGAATATGATTTTTCATTATCTGATTGATAAAGAAGGTAAATTTATAGGTAAATACAAATCAGCAGAAAAAATAGAAAGCGAACTGAAACGAAGACTTGAAAAATAAAAAACAACGAAGTACAACACCAGCCAAAACTTTTCACTTGTCTGTTGTTTTCGGGAAGGCTGCCTTTTGAGTAGCTTTGAGAGGCTATTTCTGGTAAAAAAGTTCTTTTTTAGCCAAATCACAAAGAAAAATTAGTAATAATTTGATGCTTTTATCGAATATTTTCTAAATATGAATGCGAAAGAATATATAAAATATGTGTTATCTATTGAAAGCTACTCCAGATCGCGCTGATTTAACTTCTTGACCTCAGATATTAACAGCAAATTCGTTTGCAATTAAGATATTCAAGACCTCATAATTGAACGCAATTTTAAACTGAAGGCGCACTAGCAGTAACACAGGACAACGCCCTGTAGTTATTAACCAACAGCCCATTGCCCTGAAGGGGTATTGGCTATGAAGGGTTAGGTGGACCTTGTATGAGACCATAAAATAGTTACTGAGTTGATTTGGAAAATATAATTTTACAAATAATGTGTGAGAACCTATGAAAATTTACGAATGGCATGCACACACATTGCAAAGACTTCAAATTGTAGGAAAACCTTGCCAGGCTTTCAGGAGTGCTTAAAATAGAAATGCAAAGACATTTCAGCAAAGCAATATTTTTCTAAACAACGATAATATCAGTGTTTATGCATACAATTACAGAAAGTGATATTAATTTAGTTTACAGTCTGTTTTCACAAATCAAAACAATAGAGAAAGCCGATATTGAGGATATGCTAGTCTATCTTAAAAGGCTAAATATGAAAAAAACGAAAAAATCCTGGATGTCGGGCAAACATAAACACGCTTAAATTTTGTGATTAAAGGTATTGTCCACATGTACACTTACATTGATGGAGAGATATTCACAATCAATATTTCTTTACCAGGAATGCTCTTCAACTCCCTTGATAGCTATCTGCTTGAAAAATCAACAAGCGTAATACAGGAGACAATTTCGGATGTGGAAATACTATATCTGGAAAAGGTTGATGCAGAACAATTAATGCTAAAAAATAATATATTCTGTTATATCTACGCAAAACTGTTCGAACAAGTGTTAAGTGCGCGAGAGCAGCGTACGCTTATGTTACAGTACAAGGACGCCAGTAAAAGATTTAATCATTTTATCAATCTAATACCTGAGGCAAAATTGTATCTACAAGAGGTCCCACAAAAACTTATTGCCCGCTATTTAGGACTTGCCCCCGAGACTTTCTGCAGGGCTAAAAATCAATACTTAAAAGAACAATAGTGTTTATTGATTTAAATCAATTTAATAGTTTTTTACTTTTTGTTTCTTTGTTTTGCTAATAAGAAAACATCATGAAAAAACTATTTATCAGTCTCTTACCACTTATTTTCATAAGTCAGCTATCACTTAGCCAACAGAGTAGTTCAATAACAGTCAATTATTATTTTTGGGGAAATGCAACCTACAATAGTATTGGTGGCGACTTTGACGGCAAAGGATCATACAATATAGAAGAACTTGGCGATAATACGATTATTTTACCTGATTATGGGCCTTCAGTTGGTTGGGAAATTGGCATGGGAGCCTCTGTAGGCAATCACTGGTTTGACGTAGCATTAGGTTACACGGCATACAACAATGCTACATCTGAATACGCTTCAACCTTAGGAGCGGATGAGGAGATTATAGATGCGTATCTCGGATACTATGAAGCAAATTACGGCTACCGTTTTCTGGACACAAAGCGATTAGACGTATATGGTATAATAGGCT
Source organism: Salinivirga sp. (assembly GCF_035268865.1). Taxonomy (GTDB): domain Bacteria; phylum Bacteroidota; class Bacteroidia; order Bacteroidales; family Salinivirgaceae; genus Salinivirga. Next base: position 13,598 of record NZ_DATFKB010000178.1, read on the forward strand.
CAGGCGTAAATACAAAATCGGCTAATAGAACTTACACAGCTTCCTTTTCATCAGGTATTACCAAGTATAAAGCGATTAATGTAAATTTAGGCATTAATATGAAGTATTACGCAACAAAAAGAATATTCTTAAATACATCAGTATTATACAAGATATCAAGCCATAGCACAGTTGAAATTTCCAGCGCATCAATAGGAGATTATAGTATTTCAAGTTTAAATGGAAATTGGCTTTCAATAAATCTTGGTTTAGGAGTTAAACTTGGGAAAACAGAATCGTTATAATACAAGAACACCCTAGCAACCAGAACAGCGAAAAGCAACAAGTTAGCCCCTTGTAATTATTATACATTAAATATCGAACAATGAAAAACATCTTTCTAGTTTTAGCCTGCATCATCTCTTTTTCAGCTTTTTCACAAGTTAGATATGTTGCTCCAACCTCAGCAGGAACAGGCGATGGATCATCGTGGGCAAATGCCACAAATGATGTTCAAGCTGCTATAGATTTTATCGAAACATCGGGTTCCGGTCAGGTATGGGTTAAAGCCGGAACTTATACATTAAACACAACTCTGAATTTAAAAGAAAACGTTGAAGTATATGGTGGCTTTTTTGGTGATGAGGCATTATTAAGTGAACGGGATTATACGAACAATATCAGCATACTAAAAGGTAATAATACAGGAAGTGTTATCGTTGAGTGTAATAATTCAGGAGGTAAAATAGATGGGTTTACATTTATGCAGGGTATTGGAAATAATGGAATAGAAATATCTTCATTTTCAAACCCAATTAGTGTTGAAATAGCAAATTGCACCTTTAATAATTTTACGGATAATAACTCTTGTATTCCAATTAGTGGCTATTCTAATGAGATTTCACCGACCATTCAAGACTGTTATTTTTCAAATAACGAAGGGGCAAATGGCCCGGCAATCAGTATTAGTACATATTCCACTGGAGTTTTCAATGGGAACATTATAAACAATCAATTTATCAATAATTCAACCTCAAATAATGGAGGAGCCGTAAGCTTGTATTCACATGGCGAAGCAAATGGAAAAATTAGCAACAATGAATTTAAATTCAACAAATCGACAAATGAAGGTGCGGCTTTATATCTAATAGCTTATTCTGGAAATGTGAACACTGAAGTAAGCCACAATACATTTGCACATAACGTTGCCGTAGAAGAAGGAGGAGCTATAATTATACATGCAAGAGAGGGCGTAATGAATGCCTTTATAAACGCAAATACAATGTACAATAACTCAGCAAAACGAGGAGCAGCAATTCATAATGTGACACGCACAGCTACATCCACACCCGTTATTTCAAATAATGTTATTTTCAATAATACTGCAACTGCAGGATGTGGTGGGATTTTCATAAGAGACTGGTCTGATTACACTTGTACAATTGATGCAAAACTAATCAATAACACCATTGTAAATAATTATCCGGGTGGCGTGCAGCTATACCTACATGGCCCAGGCACGCATAATACAACTATTTCAAATTGTATTTTATGGAATAATGAATCCGGTGAAATCGGGGACCAAATTAGCACAGCAGGTGTAACGCCGGATTATGCAAATTGTATTATTAAAAGAGGAGAACGAGATATGTTCTTCGATGCTAATAACGATCGCATTATGGACGAAAACCCCTATCCGGAAAACTCATTGAGCTGCGACCCTGCATTTATAAACCCTGTAAGCTTTTGTGGAAATGCTACAACTGAAGCTGATAGTCTGGAGCTGGAATCTGCAAACTGGAACCTTCAGCAAATATCATCTTGCATAAATATGGGTGATGCTACGCTTCTGCTACCCCAGGTTGATACAGATATACTAGGTAACAACAGAACTTTAAACGGCACTCCGGATATTGGAGCTTATGAATACAATGGAAGCTTACCCGCAGCTCCCGTATTAAATAATTACACTGCCCCTGTGAACTTACCAATATTAGCCGGGGACGATAATATAATTGAAGTACAAGCAAGCAATATAAGCGGATTCCGTTGGCAATTATTTAATGGTAGCACCTGGGAATATTTGCGCGACACGGTTCCTTTCTACGGAACAGGTTTATCGAAATTAAAAGTTTTTGATATCGGAATGGAATACGATAATGCAGTATTGAGATGCGAAGTGTTTAATGCAACAGGAACAACCTACACTGCTCATATTACGCTCGATATGGAGGTTTTCCCAAATAATGTAATATACCTAACCGAAAATGGAGCGAACAGTGCCGATGGAACGAGTTGGACCAATGCATTACCGAAAGAAAAAATACAATCGGCCATTTGGATGATGAATCGCCGGGGTGGTGGCGAAGTTTGGGTTGCTGCCGGCACGTATTATCCTACTGAAATGCTTGGCATGTATGCATTATCCGAAATACGATATAAGGCTTTTATATTAAAAGATAATGTTAAGTTTTACGGAGGATTTGCCGGTGATGAATCAAGTTTGGCGGAGCGGGATTACAGGCAAAACGAAACGATATTGAGTGGTGATATTGGAATTGAAAATGATGTTACTGATAATTGTTTTTCAGTAGTTTTGAGTTATGAGGAGTGCAGTAACGAAACAGTCATAGATGGATTTACTGTTACCGGTGCTAATCAAGGTACAGAAATAGAATCACCAAGCGGGCAAGGTGGTGCAATAGCATTATGGTCATACTTGGGTCCCAACAACACAGTTGTACGAAATAATATTATTGAAGGTAATAATATGCCTTCGCTTGGCGCCGGAATTTGTGTGATTGGATATTATTATGATGCTATGCCGCTAATTGAAAACAATATAGTTAGAAATAACACCGGCCCAAATGCAGGTGTTTACATGATAGCCTATGGAGGAATCGTAAGTGCTGGTCTTCATAATAATTTAATTAGCAACAATAGTGGAATTGGTGTTAGATGCGAATCATGGAGTCCTTCGTGTACAGCAGAAATCATTAATAATACTATTGTAAATAATGAAATAGATGGTATTGCATGTTTTTCAGCCAGCGCTGTAATAACTAATAATATAATTTGGGGCAATACCCGGAATTTATACGCTTCAGATGCAACAAGCACTGTTGGATATAATAATATTGACAATTCAAGTGGTAATATTGTTACAGATGGCTCAGGTGCTTTTGCTTATGAAATGGGAGGCTTTGAGGCTACAAATACCGCTCTGGATCCTGAATTCATGAATCCCTCAGCTACTATAGGACAAGATCTGGCAACAGGAATAAATTGGCATTTGAGTACATCATCGCCTGCCATCGACAATGGAGACAATAGTTCCGTTCCAGTCACAATATCGTATGATTTAGATGGAAAAACCAGAGTATATGATGGAGACGCAAACGGAAGTACAATTGTAGATATGGGAGTTTATGAGTATAATGCAAGTAATGATGTAACACCTCCTGAAACGCCAATTCTAGCAGACCTCACAGACCAATGTTCTGTATCTGCAACCGCACCTACAACAACAGATGATTATGCCGGAATAGTTACAGGAACAACTACCGACCCAACAGAATACACACAGCAAGGAACCTACGTAATAACATGGAATTTTGATGATGGCAACGGAAACAGTATCAATGTAGATCAAAATGTAATTATTAACGACGATACTAATCCAGACACACCCACATTAGCTGATATTACAGACCAGTGTTCAGCTACCGCAACCCCTCCGACAACTACAGATAATTGTGCCGGAACAGTTACAGGAACAACCACCGACCCAACAGAATACACACAGCAAGGAAACTACGTAATAACATGGAATTTTGATGATGGCAACGGAAACAGTATCAATGTAGATCAAAATGTAATTATTGAAGATTATACAGATCCAACACTCGTCTGTATTGGAAATCAAACAAAACAATTATCAGAAGGTGAAACAGTTTATACCGTTTCAGGAACAGAATTTGACCCAACAGAAAGTGGTGATAATTGCGATGGGTTCAGTATTATAAATGATTTTAACGGTTTAACAACTTTAGAAAATGTAGAATTCCCAATCGGAATAACTACAGTTGTTTGGACCATTACAGACATTGCAAATAGGGAAGCTCAGTGTACTATTGACGTTCAGGTTAACGCTTTTGTTTCTACAGGAACAATGCAACAGAAGGGAATTTCAATTTATCCAAATCCTACAACTGGAATAATAAACTTTGACAATACAAAAAATAGTATTCAACAGGTTAAAGTATTCGATTTGGCAGGAAAAACCATTATTACAAAAGTTAATATTCAACAGAACGGAATTATTGATTTATCAAGTTTTGAAAGCAGTATTTATATTGTTGAATTTCAGACGAATAATGAGATTTTTATAACTAAAATAGTGAAAGAATAGTTGAAAATTAAATCATTTACTGTACATTCCATCGCGTGGTTTCAGCTTTGTTAAGCTCTCCGCCAGCTGGCGGATCAGTTGCAATCCGTCCATGATCATCAGAGAAATATCCACGAGATATAAGATATAATTCAACTACTCCGGAGTTGTAATTGCCAGGATACCAAATTACCCCGCATTTTTCATTCGCCATCCGCGTTCGCTGAACCTATAGGGGAAGTGAAAGCTTTGCTATGGCGAACTAGCTTATGCGGGGCTATTCACACTAAACCATTCGTGTTTTTCTAATTTAATTTGAGTTAAAAATAGAATTACCCCCGCAGGGCACTGAGTTGGTGGAGGGTTGGGTTGTACGAATCGAAGTGAAGCCTTACCTTTTTTCAGACAGTGCTAATTTAGACATTCTTCCTTAGTTTTAAAAGCTTCAGAGAGGAGGCTAACCTTCGTTACAAAGATCATGGTAGGTTGGTTTGATATTTTTATCCCTGCTGGTTCGTAATTGCATCGCAGACCTTATTGCATGCTGCCGTGGCTTTATAATTAGACTAAACCAACCTAAAAAACAAAACCCCAAACAGCGCATTCGGGGTTTTCTTTTTCACTATTAGTCTATTTAGAAATTAGTACTTCACTTTCAATTCTTTGCGATTTTCCATGCTGTGTGTTTTACCGCCAATGATAAACTCGAAGTTGCTTTTGCACTCTTTTGTGGGTCTGATCACAATTTCATCGTGCGTGATGGTGTAGTTAAATTCTTCACCCTTGTACAACACGTTAAACGAGATGCGATTCCAGTGGTCGGGCAGATTAGGTGCTATTTCAATGGTGTTGTTCATTTTAAGCCCGGCAAAGTTTTTAATAATGATGTCGAGCGAACCTGCCATTACCCCGGCATGAATGCCCTCGCGGGTGGTGCCGCCCTGGGTGTCGTAAATGTCGCTTTCCATGGCGTTGCTAAACCATTTCCACAGTACTCTTTTGTCTACATTCAAATATTTAAGCACGTAGCTGTGCACCACGTAACTCAGCGTAGAGCCATGGCTTGTACGTTTAATGTAATAATCGAAATTTTTGCGTAGCAGGTCTACCGGGTCGCCACATTGATAACCGAGTCTTTGAAGGGTTTCTTTTACCTGCTGAGGTTGCAGCAGGAAGAACATCATCAGCACGTCGGCCTGCTTCGAAACCTTGTAATTGTCGGGCGAGTCGTTTTCCGATTTCAATATGCGGTCCATGCGACGAATGTTGCCGTATTTTTCTTTGTAATGTGCCCAGTCGAGTTCCTTCAGGTCGAAATAACCGGCATACTGCTCTATAATGCCTGATTCGTCCATGGGTACATACAGTTTGCTGGCAATGGCTTTCCAGCGTTTTATTTCATCCTTTGTCGGATTGATGCGTTGAGTGAGAGTTTCCGGCATTTCGTCAAGCAGCTCCACGGCCCGGTTCAATAACCAGCTAACCATTACATTGGTATAGGCATTGTCGTTAATTCCGCCCTCCTCATTCGGTTTGCCCGGATATTTTTCGTGAAATTCGTCAGGTCCCATCACACCATTTATATGGTAGCGTTTGTCGGTTTCGTTATATTCGGCAATACTTGCCCAGAAGCGGCAAATGGCATAAAACAGGTCGCTGCCATAATTTTCGAAAAAGGCATCATCCCCGGTATACTTCATGTATTCCAGTACATCGTAGGCAATGGCAATGGATACGTGGCGCTGCCTGCGGCTAAGGTCGGGCCCCCAGTCGCCTGAAACGGGGTTGTAGTGTATTTCTTGTGTTTCTTCTTTACCGTCGTCGGCAGTTTGCCATGGAAACATGGCACCGCTATAGCCGTGCTCCCGGGCATAAGCTCGTGCGTCATCGAGGCGGCGGTAGCGGTATTTCAGAAATGCGTTTACAATTTCCGGGTAGTGCTTTACAAAGAAGGGTAGAATGTACACTTCGTCCCAGAATATATGTCCGCGGTAGGCTTCGCCATGCAATCCGCGTGCGGGTATGCCGGCATCGAAGTTCTGGTTGTGGGGCGAACCGGTAACAAGCAAATGGTAAGTGTGCAGGCGTGCCACCTTTTGGGTAAAACGATCGCCTTCGATCTTTATGCCGGTCTTTTTCCACATGCCGTGCCAGTAGTCGCGGTGCGATATGAACAGGGTTTCAAAGTCGGCAGCATTTTCGGCATTCATGCGCGACGATTGTTGTGGATCGGCCACATCCATATCGCGCGAAGTGTAAATGGCTGCTGTTTTTTCGAGTTTATATGTTTTTCCCTTTTCTGCATTAAACTTCAGGTGTTCATATATCTCCTCATCTTTTTCCTGCACCCTGGAGGTGTGCAACTGGTATTGCTTTTCATCTTCAAACAACTGGTTGCGAATCGTGGTATGGATATCAACCTTTGATGCATTGGTACGTGCATGCAGATACACGGTTCCATTTTCAGCATGCTTATCAATCACATCAAGGTGTTTGGAATTCAATTGCCTGTAGCGGGGTACACCGTAGTTTATAATGGAACCATCAATACCACTGATGATGGTAATTTTTTCGTTGTAATTGAGTGGTGTAATTTCATATTTGATATGTCCGTGGTGCGGCAATTGTATATTGGCAAACCGTTCTACGTTTATTTCGGTTTCCCTGCCTTTTTTATCGCGCACTACCATGTAACGGGTCATAATGGCATCGCGCATATTAAGGCGGTGCTCATACTCCAGTACTTCGCAATTGGCAAGGGTAAGCGGCTTTTTATCTTCGCCTATTTTAAATTGCACCAGTAGCCAGTTGGGCATATTCACAAAGTCGTTGTTGAATATGGTTTTATCGTGTACTTTTGACGGTGTTTTGTTAAACACACCGGCCACATAAGTTCCCGGGTAGTGGGTATCATCATCGGCGCGTTCACTTTCAAAAGCACCGCGCGATCCGAAATAGCCGTTTCCGGTGGTGGTAAGCGCTTCGCGCAGCATCTCCTCTTCAGGATTGTAGCCATGGTAAGTCAGGTGCCAGTTGTCTTCGTAAACATCGTTTTTGAACCATTGCAGCACGTTTTCAAATGATATTTCTTCCATATCGTTTACAACAATATCGGCACCATTGGCCAGTAGAGATTGCTTGTCGCCTGTACGCGTGATGCCTAAAACAAGACCAAAGTTACCATTGCGACCGGCCTGCACACCTGAAATTGCATCTTCAACCACCACACATTCTTTGGGATGCAGTCTCATATTGCTGGCGGCTTTTTCAAAAATGTCGGCTTCGGGTTTTCCTTTTAGCTGCAGTTTTTGCGAAACTTCTCCATCAACAATGGTTTCGAAACGCTCGGCGAGGTTTACACTTTCCAGTATAAACCGGCAGTTTTTACTTGACGAAGCTACACCTATCTGGATGTTGTGCTTCTCTAGTTCTTTGATGAAAGTCAGTGTGGAGTCATACAAATCAACACCTTCATGTTTTATTACCTCTCTGAATGCTATGTTTTTATTGTTTCCAATACCGCAATAGGTCATTTTTCCGGCTTTGTCAGACGGGTCGCCAAATGGGAGTTTAAATCCGCGTGATTCAATGAACGATTGAACCCCTTTGTACCTTGGTTTTCCATCTACATAGGGTACGTAATCATCTTCATAAGTAAATTTCGGGTCGGCTCCTTTGCTTTTCAAAAACTCCTCAAATGTGCGCTTCCATGCGATGAAATGCACATTGGCAGTTTGCGTTATTACGCCATCTAAATCGAATATCACTCCCTTGACTTGCATATAGGTGTATTTTAAGTTTATGTTTTGTAATTACTTTATAGCCAGCTTGTTAAAAATACTAACCAGTATGTCGGGTGCAGTAACAAACAGGCATTGATTCCTGTGTACTCTTTCAAGCACCTCATTCATGAGTTTTTTGTCTTCCGTTACAAAAATAACAGCCACATCTTTTGATTGTTCGGCTACTTTTTTCACCATCGCCACATCTGAATGTGTATCCCCGCAAATAAGATTCCAACCGTTTTCTATTTTAAGGTTCAATGTTTCATTTAAATACATCACTCCGTCGCCTTTGTCGAAATCTTTTGTGCCGCCTTCATCACTGTTTACTGTTAGAATAATTTCAATATCTTTTCCGGTATCTTCAATGCGGAAATAGTGCTTGCCCGGGTCTATTTCATTTACTAATGCCACTACAGACTTAAAAAATTCCTGCGATTCCTTTTCAGAAACAGACTTGCTGACATCCTGACGCGCTATGGTGGTTTGTCCGAATTTATGTTGAATGCCCGAACCTATCAGTCCGAACTTCTCGTATGCCGGGTTTTTGAGTAATTCATCAAGTTTATCGTTAAGGGCATCCAGCATGGCTTGTTTTTTTTCGGCAATAGCCAGTTGTTGTCGTTTACCGTTAAGCATAAATTCCCGGCCTTTCGAGGCTGCATAAATAAAGTCTTCATCGGGTGTTGTGCTTACATCCACAAGACCCGGATCCTGCAATGGTGCTGAGGTGAGCACGATGCTGTTTTTGGCTTTTTTCCTTGCAAAACGTGTAAGGTAAACAGCATTATAAAGCGACTGAATGGAGGAGCGATAGCGGCCGCAATAGTTGTTGATGGTTCCATCGCGGTCAGTGATCAGGTTTTGAATGTTTTTACCGTTTAAAAATTCAACACCTTGCTGAACTTGTTCTGAAAAACCGGGGTGTATGCTGCTTAGGTGACTAGTTAGGGCTTCTTCACCGTTTTCCAGAAATACAATATCTCTTTTAAGTTCATCTATCTCATAACCCAGGTCGACTTCAATGGATTTTTGCGCATCTATTTTGAGTATAAAGCTCTTGCCTTCGCGAGCAATGTTTTCGAGTGCATCCAGAGCATTTTTCAAATCTTCAATTTCGCCCTTGTGTGAAATCCGGTTATTTTGAAGATATTCAGCTACCATTTTTTTCCTGACCTGCCGTGTGGCTGCCATGGTTTTATAAAAGTCTTGTAACGTATTAATTTTTATCATCTAAAACCTTATTTGTTAAATTATTTTTTTCAATATTTCGCCCGTAAACTTTGCTGCAAGCTTGTGCCTGTTAGTAATTTAGTGAAATCGTTTTATATTTTCAAATAAAACAGAACAATCGAAATCGATCTATTGAATTACTATCTTTTGGGGTTTGACCAAATTTGTACTGTTTAGAATATAAACGCCTTCCGGCAAATGCGGCAATTTGATTTGTTCTACAGGTTTTGCGCGTTTAATTATGAGCCGGCCGTTCATATCAAAAATAGCTACATCGGATAAAGGCTGACTAAAATGCAATGTTTGTTGAGCTTTTATTGGGTTAGGATACAGGTCAATGTTTGTTTGATGTATGCTAACAATACTTTGAGGATCTTCGTCAATCATGCGCATACTTTGTATTTCATTGTTCCAGGTCATTTGCACTTCAACTACTGGCACGCCATATTCGGGTGTGTAGAATTGCAATCCTTTTGTGGAATCTACTGCCACATCATCTTGCATAAGGTACCAGCTGCCAATGGAGGGTTTGCCATAAAGGTCGACTTCAAAGATGGTCGCGTTCGACACTTTAAACGCTGGGTAAGCATATTGCAAGGTTGTTACTGTGCCTGTATCTTCGACCATTGTACTCGCAGTTATTTGTATGTCGAAGCGCACAGAGTCATGAAACGGTACACTAAGATTAAAATCCTCGGGAGTTCCCTGGATTTGATGGCTGATTGTTTCAGAGCCACCTTCGCCTATGGTCAATGGAAAGTGCAAATATTCAGGTGCCGGATCGAGCAAAACAGGAAATAATGTTCCATCCATATCCATTAACATTCCGAGCAGGTACAAATAGTTATTCTCCAGATTTAGACAGGTGTAGCTGTTGTCCTGGTTTTGCATCACCAGGGTAGACTCGGGGAGTGTGTCAAGTTCAGGAAAATCGTTTTTGCTATATATTTCAATTGTTCCACTCTGGTTCGGTTGTAGCGATGAAAAATTCCACATTTGTGGGTCAATGCTGTCTGCCGGAATCCAGTCGGTGGTATCAAGTTGCAGTTCACGGGTATAAAAAAGATCTCCAACAGCCCCCAAATCGCTTGATGAATAGGTCAAATCTTGTGTAAAGGCTGTTGTACAGATGCTTAAGGTTAGAAATATGAGTATTATTTTTTTCATATTCGGGATTTTTAGGGTTTCGGTAATTCAAAACTAATAAAAATCGTGTATTTGGCGGTTAAGCAATCGTTAAACCTGGCTTTTAAATTCTGTCAATAATCATAATAATTGAAGTACCAATGCCTGCCCCGGATAGTAAAAAAATCCAGTCGCGGAGCTTTATTGAGGTGATACGAAGCACCAGGAAGCTTAACAAAAGCAGCGATGCTACAATAAGGATTTGTCCTGCTTCTACACCCGTATTAAATCCAAAAAGTGGCAATATGAGACTGTTTTCTTCACTAAGCAACATGCTGAGATAATTAGAAAATCCCAATCCGTGTATTAATCCAAAGAAAAG
>NZ_DATFKB010000179.1:0-4947 GCF_035268865.1 Salinivirga sp.
TATTTAGCCTCCACATCATGCAAAGGATAAAAATATCCTTCAATAGACTGTGCTTTATCAAGTTTAGGGGCTTTGTTACCAATGAGGTTTGGTTTTAACTTTTGCACCCGCTCTCGCAATTTATCCAAATATTCATCAGATACCCAGTGAGCCCGGCCATTTAGATAGTAATTTTCAGCCAGATGAACCATAACCTGATCAAAACCCATATATTTTGTTTGTGCATATTTGTTAAAAACAAAAGCCAGTGTGTATTGAAAGTATTCCGGTTTATTTTCAAGTTTTTTAAGCAGTCGATCTGCCGCTGCTATGGCCGAGTCGGGTCTTCTGATGACTACCCGGTCAAAATAGTATTTTAACTTGCGATGGTAAACCGGTGAATAAAGTAACTGATTGTCGCTAAAATCAATATAATCAAAAAAGTGGTTCTTGTAGTAATTATATTGAAACAGACTGTCTTTTGGCTGACCATTTTCATTTTGAGGAGCTTCAGGCACCTGAACTTCCGACAGGGCACTTAACATTTTATCGAGAAAAGAGTCAGGATAATTGTTTTTAATGCGTTCCCATTCTGATTTCACCTGTTTATTTAAATCATTGAGCTGCTTTTTTATGGCCTGGTTGCCCGGATCATCTTTCATGGCCTGACGCAAATTATTAGACTCCTGATTTCGATCAATCATAAATAATTGATAATCAATAAATTGTTTGTTTATATCTGAACCTTTAATTTCCATGTTTTGAATATATTCCTGGGCATTCGCTCCATTGTCAGTTTCAATGGCAAACACCTGGTCTTCAGGCATTATAAATTCAAAATAGGAGCGATCGGGGAATATACAAAGGTATAAACCCTGGGGAAACAGAGTATCGGCCTTTAATGTTGCCACTCCGTTGATGTTAAGTTGCAGCGTATCATCTACCAAAGTATTTTCTCCATAATGGTGCGCAATGATCAGTTCTTCGTTTTCTAATCCATTTATTTTGAACTCAATATTAACCTTTTGCGCCATTGATGCTGTAAGAGCAATTAATAAACTCACTAACAATAGATGGAATTTTAACAATAATTTCATACTTTTAGGCTTTATTTTGTGATACAAATATGACACATTCAGAAGACAAAAATAATTTTTTCGATGATAATTTTGGTGAAAGCTCGCTTTCAACCAAAGAACTTTTTGATACATTACAATGGAGTGTGCTTCAGCATGAGGTAATTGCAGAAATTATTCCATTATTAAGTAAAGACAGTGAAATTTCATCAGAAAACATAAAAGAGTCGCTCAAAAAGATTGTGACCGTATCGGGAGAACCTGTCGCTATCTATAAAATTGACACTACACAATCGCAATTCATACAAAAGGGAAAATATTGTGAGCAACATGAGGATCAAAATGCACTATTCCCGGACGATATGCAATATAAGACCGATGAGAATATCATTAAACTCCTGCGGTCAACACATGTTATACACCTTACTGATAATACACCAGATACACAACCTTTACAAAATTATTTTGCCAGGCATTTTGATCTAAATGATGGAACCTGGTGGATTTTTCCGGTACAAATAAAAGACAAGGTTTATGGTTTGCTGGTCGTACGTAATCCAAATCTGAACACGGTTAATAACCTATTATTCTCTTTTTATAAAAGTGTTGCACTTGTTTTTGCCCAGGCATTCGACCGTGTAGCTGTAATTGCGGCCAATAAAGATATGTTAACCAGGGTTGATAAGGCCAACCAACTAAAAACAGCCTTTTTAACCAATATTTCCCACGAAGTGCGGACACCGGTGAATTCTATTGTGGGTTTTAGCGACCTGCTTGCTGATCCTGACCTCACCATTGATGAACGGGAGGAGTTTATAAACCTGATCACACAGAGTTCCAGGAATTTGGTAAGAATGTTTGACAATATTATTGATGCCAGTAAATTACGCAGTGAACAAATGCGCTTCAGACAGGAGTGGAAAAATGTAAATACCATATTAAATGAACTGGAAACTGATGTTGATGAAAAGCAGTCTGCAACACATACAGACAAGGTATTTATACAGTTCGATAAATTAAAAGAAAATCGGCAGACTGATGTTTATGTGGATGTATTTCGCTTGAAACAGGTGATTAATATATTACTTGAAAATGCCCAGGAGCACACCACAGAGGGGTATATTGAGATAGGTGCAAATCTTGAAAAAGATGACTTGGTGTTTTTCGTAAAAGACTCCGGAAAAGGAATTGATAAGGATAAGCAAAGTGAAATTTTTAATCTATTTGAGAGCGAAGAGCATGCATTTACTTTTGAAAGCGGAGGATCAGGTCTTGGATTAAGCATTGCCAAAGAGATGATTGAGCAAATGGGAGGAACTTTATGGTTTGATTCAGAACTGAATAAAGGGACTACTTTTTATTTAAACTTTCCAGACCGCTTTTTCAAAGTGAAAAAGGCAGAAGGTAAAAAAGAGGAGGATAGCTCCGACAATTGGAGCACTAAAAGCATTCTGATAGCAGAAGATGTGGAGTTTAACTATATTTTCTTACGTGAAATAATTGCACCAACAGGTGCTAATGTTATTTGGGCCAAAAATGGCGTGGAGGCATGTCAGGCTGTTGATGAAAACCCTGATATTGACCTGATTCTTATGGATTTGCAAATGCCCGAAATGAATGGTTATGAAGCCGCCGCATACATCAAGGATAAAAAACCACATATCCCCATCATAGCTCAAACAGCTTTCATGATGGCCAATGAAGATGAGAAATGTTTTAAAATAGGGTGTAACGATTTTTTATCGAAGCCAATAAGGCCACGGCAACTCCTGAAAACAATAGGGAAACACTTCAAATAAATTACTTACAGTACTTATCGAGGCTGTGTTTGGCTTCGCTGCTGCCCTTACGTTTTGCTTTTTTATAATAACGGCAAGCTCCTTTTATGTCACCCTGGCGCCTTAATATTTGCGCTTTTACGAGTAAATAGTCCCGCTGATTATTTTCAAATTCCAAAGCCTTATTGCTAAAAGATAAAGCTTTTTCAAGTTGTGATTTCTGCATGTACAAATTGGCAAGCATATAATACGCCCTGTGATAGCCAGGTCTGGCTGATAAAATATGCTGGTACAACGTTATACTTTTGTCCAGTTGACCTGCTTGTGTTAGACAAAAAGCCAATTGTAATTTTGCATTCAGGTTTTCAGGATGATTTTGACTGTAGGTATTTAAAAATGGTATAGCTTTTTCAAATTTCTGTTGGCTTATTAATTGCATACTATAATCAAGCAAAGTATCGTTCTCTTGTGCGTAAGAAGCACAAAGGATAAAAGCGAAGCAAATGAGCGTTAAATATTTTTTCATATTCGGCAAATTTTAGCTTTTTTTGTTAGGCATAAGATATAAAATTATGCTGAAATATTAAATGGGTAGAAACACCGTTTTATTAAACTGCAGATTTTTGCTGATTTGTCACAATTAATTGAAAAATTATTAAGCTGTGGCTTTTATAGATAAAAAAGAATTCATGAACATTAAATACATCTTCATTAGCTTACTATTTTTCCTGCCATCTTTATTGGTTGGCCAGGAAGATATTTTTATTGTTTTTGGTAAATTAAAGGTAAAGGGGGGCGATGAAGAAAAATCTACCATTATGCTCACAGAAAACGGCAATCAGATCAAAGAAGTTCAACCTCCACGTAATGGTAAATTTGAGTTTGAGCTCGATTATGACAAAAATTATATTCTTACGTTCAAGCGGAGGGGTTATATCACAAAAAAAATTCAGGTAAACACTAAAGTACCTGCCGCTGCGAAAAACGATCCGATGTTGTTTCCCTTCAGACCCTATGAATTTCGTGTTACACTCGAAGAACAAAATGATGATAATATAGTGGTTTTTAATCAACCCGTAGGACGTATTAAATACGACCCTTCAATTCGTGACTTTGGTTACGATATGGACTATTCAAAATCAATACAATCTAAAATAGCCCAGCAAGAAAAGGAAAAGAAACAGGAACAGGCCGAAGAGAAAAAAGCACAGGAGAAAGCAGAACAAGCAGCAGCAGAGATAGAAGCTAAGCGGCTGGCTCAAAAGGAAAAAGAACGTCGTGCTGCAGAGAAGCGTGCACAGCGACTGGCAAGAGAAAAAGCCCGTGCCGATAGTTTAAAGCGCATTGAAGCAGAGCAAAAAAGAAAAGACTCTATAGCACGGGCACGCAAAATTGCACGTCAAAAAGCCCAGGCCGACAGCCTAAAACAAGCACAGGCAGAACAAAGGAGGCAGGACTCAATAGCAGAAGCCAAAAGAATTGCCGAAGATCGAGAGCGGAGACTTGCAGCAGAAAAACGCAGGCAAGACAGTATACAAAAGGCTAAAGAAGAAGCAGAAAAACGGAGGTTGGCTGAGCTTGAACGTAAACGTAAAGAAGAAGCAGAGCGCAAGCGCCAGGAAGCTATTGAGCGCGCACAGAAGTTGGCTAAGGAGAAAGCCCGGGCCGATAGCATCAAAAGAGTTGAAGCCGAACAGCGTCGTCAGGACAGTATAAACCGGGCCAGAAAGTTGGCACGGGAAAAAGCACGGGCAGATAGTCTTAAGCAAGCGCAGGCGGAGCAGAGAAGACAGGATTCTATTGCCCAGGCCAAACGCGCTGCAGAGGCTCGTAAAGCAAAGCTTGCAGAGCTTAAACGCAGACAAGACAGTATACAAAAAGTAAAAGAAGCTGCAGAAATGCGCAGGCAAAAAGAAATAGAACAAAAACGTAAAGAAGAAGCCGAGCAAAAACGTGAAGAAGCCATTAAACGTACCCGGAAGTTGGCACGTGAAAAAGCCCGCTCCGATAGTTTACTGAAAGCCCAGGAAGCGCAGCGGCGCAAAGACTCTATTGCAGAGGCCAAACGTGTAGCTGAAGCCCGTGAGGCAAAGCTGGCTGAGATTAAAAGTCGG
>NZ_DATFKB010000180.1:0-4470 GCF_035268865.1 Salinivirga sp.
AAAAGATGTTAAATTATCGTTAATTCCACGCTACTAAGTGTTTAGGGAGAGAAATTTATTGACCCAGGGCTTTTAAAATATTCTGTGCTTTATGCAAAGTTTCTTCATATTCATCTTGTGGATCAGATAATAGCGTAATACCTCCACCCACATTAAAAGAGAGTTTTTGGTTTTGAATAAAAACGGTTCGAATCAAAATATTAAAATCCATTTCACCAGCTCCGTTGATATATCCAAAGCTTCCGGTATACGGCCCCCTGCCCTTTTGTTCAAGCTCTTCAATTATTTGGCATGCCCTGATTTTAGGGCAGCCGGTTATTGAGCCCCCCGGAAACAAGGCTTCCATAATGGCAGAAAAATCCGAAACCGCCAATTCCCCCTCAACATCAGCCACCAAATGAAAGACATTTTTGAGTGTCTTAAGTATTGGAAACTCCTTTACTTTCACAGTGCCGGGTTTGCAGATTTTTGAGATATCATTGCGTAATAAATCAGTGATCATAGCCAGTTCGCGCAGATTTTTTGTATCATTTAACAATTGATTACTGACCATATCATCATCGCCGTTGCGGCCGGCAGTGCCTTTAATCGGAGAAGTGAGGATTTTGCCATTTGCGGTTTTAAAAAACCGTTCAGGGCTGGTAGAGACAAGGTACCTGCCCTCTGATTTATAAAAAACGCCAAATTCTATACGATTAGACTCCAGTAGTGATTTCGCAGCAGCAGCAGGATCTCCGGTAAAATCTGCTGTAATTTTCCGGGTCAGGTTCACCTGGTAAACATCTCCCGCCCGAATATACTTTTGTATACTTTTCACACCTTGCATAAACCCATCCTGATCAGGGTGCGATTGTAAATTGGAAACAGAAAAACTATCCGAACCCGTTTTGGAAAAATTAAATGCCTCATCAATGGATACTGCAACGGTGCTTTCATTGTTTAGTTCAATTTGGTAACCATTTTTAAGTTTCCATTGCTGGTTAAAAATGAACACAAACTGGTACACGTGAAAACTGTATAACGGAAAATCTGTATCACGGAGATTACTATAAATACCATTCTCTTCGACGAGGTGCTTAGCATCATAACCCATATAACCAAAAATCCACGGAAAATCGAAGTGATGATTGTTTTGCAAATGATCAACACTTTCCAGAGATTGGTCTTCAGTTATAGTTTTGAGTGGATTAAAAGCCAAAACAATGCTATTTGAACCATCCACATCCCGGCTTGTATAAAGCAAAGTGCCATTCCATTGTTCTACAAGATTAATCGCTTCTTGCAGTCCAATATCATAATTGATTGAAATCGGATGTGCGCTAAACTTCAACATATTGGTTAAAAAAATTATCAGTGACTAATGCACCTTGAGTGGTAAGGAAGCTCTCGGGATGAAACTGTACCCCGACCCAGGGTTTGTGTTTATGTCTGAGTGCCATTACAGCGTTATTCTCATGTGCAACAGCGAGCACTTTAAATGTTTCAGACGGTAAAAACTGGCGTTCTTGAATTTCAAGCGAATTGTACCTGGCTCCCTCAAAACTGGGACTTACATCTTTAAAAATGTCATTTTGTTGATGTTTTACGATGGTTGCTGCGCCATGGGCCGGCAAGGTTGAACGCGTTACTTTTACACCTTCGCGCCAGGCCAAAAACTGCATTCCCAGGCATACACCAAAAACAGGAATATGCTTTTTTTCAACCACACGCTCAAAATATTCTTGAAGCAAACCGGTCTCGGCCGGCGTCATGGGGCCCGGACCAATAATCAAGGCGTGTGGTATTTGCTGCAGAATTGTACGGTCTCTGTTCCTGAAAACATCGAACCGATACCCAGACCGCACTGTTTTCAAAAGATGTAGCAGGTTGTAGGTAAAAGAATCGTAGTTATCGAATAATATAACTTGCTTCGTCATGGGCAGAGCACAAAAATTCCCGGGGTGTTTGTCCCCGGGAATGGCAAAAATAAGAAATAAATTTTATACAATACGTTTTTCAATATAGTTGGAATTCATCACGCCAAGCGCTCCCATGTAGGTCATCCGCAAACGAATCAAATCACCAACCTTATACCTTGGCTGATCTGATCCCAGGTCAATGACAATCATATCAGAGGAGGCTCCTGCAATCTCCACATCAGCATCAAAGGGTTCAATATGGCGTGGATCAATATCGAGCAAACCAATATCGAGTAAACCCCGGTAAGCAGTTTTTCCTACATCTTTAGGATCGATCTCAGCCTTTTGCCCATCTACATTCTCTCCCAGGTCACCTTCAGGTACAATAGGTTTCTCTGTCAATTCAATTAGCTCTGCATAAAGGGTTAACGCATTTTGTTTCATACCCTTAATGGGTTTGTCATTAATTAAATTATTTCCCAAATAGAGGGTTTCACCAAGGCGGTAATGGTTTATTCCCGGAGGCAGCATACCTTGTAATAACATGGGCAGTGTAACGGATGTACCACCCGACACATATGGAACATTACGACTAAAACGAGCCTCAATGAGCTGTTCGTATAAACTAAGTTGAATCAACTTATCGGGACTTGGCATTACACCACTCATACAACTTAAATTGGTGCCAATGCCCACCACCTCAATATTGGGCATTTCGAATACTTTTTCATAAAAGTCGATAAAATCCTCACGCATAACACCTTCACGCAAGTCACCCATCTCAATCATGATGATAATTTTGTGGACTTTATCCTGTCGTTGGGCTTCCTCTGAGAGTAATTTAATGGTATACGACTCGGTATTTAAACTGATATCGGCGTATGCTACAATACTTTTAATACTCCGTTTTGCAGGTGGCTTGATATAAACAGTTTCGACTTCGGAATCAATGTTTTTTATCTTTTTAAGGTTGCTTATTCGGGAATCGCATACCTGTCCAACACCAAGGTTGATCACCTCTTTTAAATATGCATTGTGCCCACAAAGCAGTTTGGTTACGATACCGAATTCGATGTTGTTTTTATCGAATGTTCGCTTTAGAAATTGATAATTGTGATGTAATTTTTCTCGATCTAATTCTATAAAAGCCATATATTCTTAATTAATTATTTTAAACGTGTTGTACAGAATGCAAAATCTCATGCATTCGTTTGTTTTGGGTCATCAGCATGACCATTGGTCTTAAAGTCATCTGCCACAAGTACAGGCGAAGCTTCCATATCTTGTATTTCTAGCAGCGAGATGATTTTATCAAGCGAGTCACTAATAACTTCAATTGATTCTGCAGAAATATTATCAAGTTTATCGCTCAAACGGGTATGCAACAACTGTGGTGAGTTTTTAAGCATCTGCTCCCCTGCCGAAGTAAGAGAAATATAGGTTGTACGTTTATCTTGCTGCTTAGGCAACCTGGCAACAAACCCTTTCTTTTGTAGCCGGTTGATAATTCCTGTAACTGTACTACTATTAAGTTCCAGGTATCGGGTTATAGCCTTGTGGGTAGCCTGAAAATTGCCAGATTCATGTAAAAACTGTAAACATAAAAGTTGAGGTATGCTGATTCCGTATTTTTTCTGAATTTGCTTCGATTCCAAATTTATAGACCTCACAATCTTGCGAATCCTGATTAAAATTTGTGTTGAGTCCATTTCCATTTCGTTTGTGCACGACAAATATATATTTTTTAATTTGATTTAAGAAATTTCAAATTAGGACTAAAAAGTATTTTTTTCTGATTTTTGTTTTAGTATTTTTACATCGAAATTTAAACAAATCCACCTCATATGAAGAAAATAATTGTAATTATCGCAGCATTAGCCTTAATGACAGCATGCTCTGAGAAAGAAGGTTATGATGTTCACATAAAAACTGTTGAAAAAGAAGCCGACTGGGCTTATCTTTTGAATGTGCAAAACAATCAGCTGGTACCTTTTGATTCAGCCCAATGGAAAGACGGATACCAATTTACCGGTTCAGTAGAACGTCCGGAATTGGTGTTTTTTAACTTAAAAGGTACAAACAAACGGGAACCGCTTTTTCTTGAAAATACAAGCATAACCGTTACTCCGGCAGAGGGTAATCCGGGCAGTTTCAATTACGAAGGTTCGAAACTGAATGATATATTTGAGCAATATAACGACAGCGCCAACTATTATAGCCAGGAAAACCAAAGGTTATATAGCGAATACCAAAAAGCCCGTCAGGATGCAAACAAAACCAGGGAAGACTCAATCAGAGGCCTGGTAGAAGGGCTTTATGATAAGGAACAAGCTTATTCTGAATCTTTTGCCCTGGAAAATTTAGATAACCTTGTGGGTTTATACATTGTGCGTCGCAAACTGGTCTATTCTATGGATTACCAGAAATTGAAAGATGTTTTAGGAAAAGTACCTGAAGACAATCAAAACAATGCTTACTACGAATATTTAGAAAAACATTTGGCGAAACTCGAAAAAACACGTATTGGAAAAGAAGCTCCAACATTCACAATGAAAGATACTGCCGGCAATGA
>NZ_DATFKB010000181.1:0-4359 GCF_035268865.1 Salinivirga sp.
ATAGAAAAGCCTGAAATTAGTAATTTTTAGATAAAAGCAAACTAATAACCATATTTAATGAAATACGCTGTGTATTATTCAGGGTGAATAAAACAGCCTGTAAGATGATCATTGACCATGCCAATAGACTGCATATAGGCATATATGATAGTCGGTCCAACGAAACTCATTCCCCGTTTTTTCAGGTCTTTTGATATTGTCTTTGATAATGCTGTTTCAGCTGGCACATCTTCCGGCTTTTGCCAACGATTGATAATAGGTTTATGGTTTACATAATTCCAAATATAGTGGTCAAAAGAGCCAAATTCTTTCTGAATATTAAGAAATACCCTGGCGTTTTTTACAGCACTCCGTATTTTCAACTGGTTGCGCACAATACCCTTATCCTGCAACAGAGCTTCTATTTTTGATTCATCATAATTGGCAACTTTTGTAACCTCAAAATTGTCAAATGCTTTGCGATAGTTTCCCCGTTTGTGTAATATGGTCGACCATGATAATCCGGCCTGTGCACCTTCCAGCACAAGCATTTCAAAAAGGTCGCGGTCATTGTGCGTTGGAACACCCCATTCTTCATCATGATATTTTATATATTCAGGGTCGTTGGCTGGTGCCCACCAGCAGCGGTTTTTAGTATCCTTCATCTTCTTCTCTGTATGTATATCCTGCTTCGGTTTTGTTTTCGGTATAGTAAATAAGCCAATCGGCTTCTGCTTTAAAACCGGTAAAATATATTTTATAGTCGGCTTGCGCTCTTTTGTCGGTAAAATACCATATACCGCTGCGCTTTTTGGCTTCAGTTTTATTTTCTGTCAGAAAAACCCACACATCGGCTTCAGATTTATATTTGGTTTCCCAGGCAATATAGTCAGCCTCACTTTTGAGATCTGTTTTATAAATTTTTTGTGCCATCGCACCCGGAGAAATTAATGCAATTAATATCAAGAAAATCAGAATCCTCATATGCATGCGCCTTTGTGGATAAAAATGATTGTGTTTATTGCTGTAAAACATTACGTTTTCAGTAATTTTTATACTAAATTCGCTAAAAATTTCTAAAAGCACAATTATGAGAAAACATATTTTTAATGCAGGCCCCTGCAAACTACCGGAACAAGCATTGGAAAACACAGCAGAAGCTGTAAAAGAACTTGGTAATGCCGGCCAATCGATCATGGAAGTTTCGCACCGCAGCAAAGAATTTCAGGCTGTAATAGACGAAGCTCAGGATCTGTTTAAAGAACTGTTGAATATTCCGGAAAATTATGAGGTTCTTTTCCTCGGTGGAGGTGCATCAATGCAGTTTGCCATGATTCCTTATAACTTCATGAATAAAAAAGCTGCTTATGTTGATACAGGTTCATGGTCGACCAAAGCTATAAAAGAGGCCAAAATGTTTGGCGAAGTTGAGGTTATAGCAAGCAGCGAAGACAAAGATTTTGCTTATTATCCAAAGGTTGATGTACCTAAAGATGTAGATTATATTCACATTACCTCAAACAATACAATTCGCGGAACAGAGATTTTTGAAGATCTCGATACAGGAGATGTGCCCCTTATAGCCGATATGTCATCGGATATGATGAGCCGCAAAATCGATGTAAGTAAATATGCCATGATTTATGGTGGTGCGCAAAAAAATGTCGGCCCCGCCGGTGTTACTTTTGTGATTATCCGTAAAGATATGCTCGACAAAGTTGTAGACCGCCCAATTCCAACTATGTTGAAATACGAAACACACGTGAAAAAAGGTTCTATGTTCAATACACCTCCATGTGTGAATGTATTTGGCGTAAAAGAGACGCTTAAGTGGGTAAAAGCACAGGGTGGAGTAGAAGAGATGGAGCGCCGCGCAAAAGAGCGTGCCGATATGCTTTATGGCGAAATAGACCGTAACCCAATGTTTAAAGGTACTGTAATTGATAAAGCTTCGCGCTCACGCATGAACATTACCTTTATTTTCGAAGAAAAATACCAAAACTTACAGGACGACTTTTTGAAATATGCTGCTGATAATAATATCGTAGGCATCAAAGGTCACCGTTCGGTAGGTGGTTTCCGTGCTTCTACATACAATGCCAGTACAATAGAAGATGTAAAAGCATTGGTGAACTGTATGCAGGAATTTGAAAAGCAACATGCATAAATGAACTTAATATTAAGCATATAGCAGGTCACGCTTTCCATGGGGAGAGTGTGACTTGTGCTTTTTAATAGTGTTAAATTTTTTAAAAACTAAATGTTATGGCTAAAATATTGGTAGCAACAGTAAAACCTTTTGCCCCTGCGGCAGTAGAGGGTATAAAAGATATTGCCCAAAAAGCCAACTATGAAGTTGCGCTGTTGGAAAAATATGAATCTAACGATCAACTGCTTGAGGCAGTTGCTGATGCCGATGCCTTGATTGTGCGAAGCGACAAAGTTACTAAAGAGGTCATTGAAGCCGGTAAAAACCTTAAAATTGTAGTACGTGGTGGCGCCGGTTACGATAATGTTGACCTTGAAGCAGCAACTGCCAACAATGTGGTGGTGATGAATACACCCGGACAAAACTCTAATGCCGTGGCTGAACTGGCTTTGGGTATGATGGTTTATCTTGCCCGTGGCGGATATAACGGCAAAGCTGGTACCGAATTGCGTGGCAAATCTATTGGTATACACGCTTACGGAAATGTTGGCCGCTATGTGGGCGAAATTGCCAAAGGCTTTGGTATGGAAGTAAAAGCTTTTGATCCATTCAAAGAAAAGGCAGAAATTGAAAAAGATGGCGTAAAAGTCGTCGACAGTATCGAAGAGCTTTACAGCACATGTCAATATGTATCGCTGCACATTCCTTCAAACGACAAAACCAAAAAATCTATTGGTTACGAATTGCTGAGTAAAATGCCTGAAAATGGT
Source organism: Salinivirga sp. (assembly GCF_035268865.1). Lineage (GTDB taxonomy): Bacteria > Bacteroidota > Bacteroidia > Bacteroidales > Salinivirgaceae > Salinivirga. Next base: position 2,899 of record NZ_DATFKB010000181.1, read on the forward strand.
GTTTTAGTAAACACAGCCCGTAAAGAAGTAATCGATGAAGATGGCCTGGTAAAAGCAATGGAAGCGCGTGCTGATTTACAGTATATCTCAGATATCGCACCCGATAATAAAGATGTTTTTGCTGAGAAATTTGAAGGTCGTTACTTCTTCACTCCAAAGAAGATGGGTGCCCAAACTGCAGAAGCCAACATCAATGCCGGCATTGCAGCTGTAAACCAGATTATTAACTTTTTGGAAAAAGACGATCGCACATTCCAGGTAAATAAATAGAATTTTATTGTGTAATGAGGGCACAAAAATTTGTGCTTAAATAATTGATAAAAAAATGGCGAAAATTAAACCATTCAAAGGCGTAAGGCCACCAAAAGAACTGGCCAGCGAAGTGGCTTCCCGGCCTTATGACGTTATGAATTCGGAAGAAGCCCGTGAAGAAGCAACCGAAAAATCACTTTTACACATTATCCGTCCCGAAATCGATTTCGAACCCGGATACGATGAGCATGCACAGGAAGTGTATGACAAGGCCCGTGATAATTTTGCCAAATGGCAGGAGAAAGGCTGGCTTATACAGGACGAAAAAGAGAAATACTACATCTATGCACAAACCATGGATGGCCGCACTCAATACGGTCTTGTAGCAGGTGCACATGCCGATGACTATTTTAACGGTATCATTAAAAAACACGAACTTACACGTCCTGAAAAAGAAGAGGATCGTATGAAGCACGTGGAGATTAATAATGCCAATATGGAACCGGTTTTTTTCTCTTATCCTGCTGTGGATGAGCTGGATGCTATTGTGAAAAAGGTAGTGGAAAGCAAAGCGCCTGAGTATGATTTTACTGCTGTTGATGGCTTTGGACATCATTTTTGGGTAGTAGATAACGATGACGATATTAAACGTATCACAGAATTGTTCGAAACTAAGGTGCCTTACACTTATGTGGCCGACGGACACCACCGCACAGCAGCAGGAGCAAGAGTAGCTGAAAAACAGGCTAAAAATAATCCCAATCATACCGGAAACGAAGAGTATAACTATTTCTTAGCGGTACATTTTCCTGATAATCAGTTGCACATCATTGATTATAACCGGGTTGTGAAAGATCTGAACGGACATACTGCTACGCAGTTCATTGAAAAACTGCAAAAGAATTTTGAAGTTTCAGAGGTTGGCACAAATGCTTATAAACCTGAAAAATTGCACACTTTTGGGATGTACCTCGAAGGCAAATGGTACAAACTGGAAGCTAAAGCAGGTACATACAACGATGAAGATCCAATTGGTGTATTGGATGTGACCATACTTTCGAACCTTGTACTGGATGAGTTGCTCGGAATCGAAGACCTGCGTCGCGACAAGCGCATTGATTTTGTAGGTGGAATACGTGGTTTGGGCGAACTGGAACGTCGTGTAGACAATGGTGAGATGAAAGTAGCCTTTTCTATGTATCCTGTAAC
>NZ_DATFKB010000182.1:0-5289 GCF_035268865.1 Salinivirga sp.
ACAAATGTAGACGAAGCTCTTTTAGAGAAAGAGGATTTACCATTAGATAAACGAGACGATTGGGAAGAAGTTCAGAACTACATAAAAGCAATGGAATGGGCTAATGAGCACCTTGATAAACTGCCTTTTTCATCACGGTTAATAAGAGAAACTCATCGTGTATTGCTTCAAGGTGTGCGAGGAGAAAAAAAACAACCTGGTGAATTTCGAATTAGTCAAAACTGGATTGGTGGGGCAACAATAAATGATGCTGTATTTATACCTCCAGTTCATAGCTCTGTGCCTGACCTAATGAGTGATATTGAGAAATTTATTTATAACGAAGAATTATATATCCCTGAATTGCTGAAAATTGGACTGGTTCATTACCAATTTGAGACAATTCACCCTTTTCTTGATGGAAATGGTAGAGTAGGACGATTATTAATTCCACTTTATTTGGTAGCCAAAGGAGTATTAGAAAAACCAGTATTGTATTTGTCTGACTTTTTTGAACGAAACAGGCAATTATACTATGATAATTTAACAATTGTAAGAGAAAAAAACGACTTAGGACAATGGTATAAATTCTTTCTTGTTGGAGTGATTGAAACTGCTACAAAAGGAATTGTCACTTTTGACAATATACTACAACTTCAAAAACAAATTGATATTGATATCCAATCATTAGGCAGTAGAGCTTTAAAAGCAAAGAAGGTAATTGACTATCTATACAAACGTCCAATGATTACAGCAGGTAAGGTCAGTGAGATTGCTTCGATTTCTATGCCATCATCCTACAAATTGATTTCAGATTTAGAAAAACTTAAGATATTAAAAGAAAACACTGGAGGACAAAGGAGCAGAGTATATGTATTTGATAATTATTTAAAATTATTTAGATAAAGCCCAGTTGGTACACCGTATAGTTAATTGCCTGTGCAGTGCGTATTCTAGCGGCACAGCTTGTATCAAAAGTAGTTGTAACCTGACAGGAACGTCCTTCGAAATCGGCAGCTAACCATACCGCCAACCGTGTGCGCCCGGCATGGGCATAAGCTATAGGGTGAAAGTCCCGAACAGGCGGTGGTAAGATGTACTAAAAGCTTCTCGTAATTAGTGTTTTTCAAACCCACATCCATCTACACCCGTGTTTTCTACCCAGAAAAATCCTGTTGATAATTTAATTTAGAATTTCTTCCAATGCTATTGGTATGTTAATTGATAGTTACTATTTTTATCCAATCTAAATCAGCATAAGGAAATGCAGTTATCTGAACTGAAGAATGGCGAAAAAGCGGTAATAGTTAAAGTGCGGGGGCACAGTGGTTTCCGCAGGCGAGTAACCGAAATGGGTTTTGTTAGGGGTAAGGAAGTTAAAGTAATTCGGAATGCACCCCTGAAGGATCCGGTAGAATACGAGATAATGGGTTACGACGTTTCTTTGCGGCGCAAAGAAGCCGATATGGTAGAGATAATAACACTTGAGGAAGCCAGAAAATTAGACCTCAACGGATTTACCGGAAGCTTTTCCGATGATGAGGTTTTATATAAATCGGCCGAAATAAAAGGCCGCACAATTAACGTGGCATTTGTAGGAAATCCTAATGCCGGTAAAACCACGGTATTTAATTTTTTAGCGGGCGCCAAAGAGAAAGTTGGTAATTATGGAGGTGTAACCGTCGATGTTAAAAAGGCTGCAGCCAGTATGCACGGTTACGATTTCAATTTCTACGATTTGCCCGGTACATATTCTTTATCGGCCTATTCGCACGAAGAGCTTTTTGTACGAAACTTTATTTTCAATAATACACCCGACATTGTGGTCAATGTGGTGGATGCTTCGAACCTGGAGCGCAACATGTACCTGACCACGCAGCTGATCGACATGCATATACCGGTTGTGATGGCGCTAAATATGTACGATGAGCTTGAGAAAAAACGCGCCAAATTGGATGTGGAGCATCTGGGTGCCATGTTGGGAATTCCCATCGTACCAACAGTTGGTTCTAAGGGCAAAGGCCTTAAGGAGCTTATGCAAAAGGTAATTGATGTGTATGAAAATCGCGACGAAACATTTAAGCTTATTCATATTAATTACGGTCAGGAAATTGAGAAATCAATTGACCGGGTCAAGACGCAGGTAAAGGGCAATAAGCACCTTACAACCACACGTTCGGCACGGTATATTGCCATAAAATTATTGGAACGTGACCGGCATGTGCAGGATGTAATTGCCACTGCGCAAAATGCAGAAAACATACGTTCAGCAGCAGAAACCGAGTCTGAAAGAATTGAACGCATATATCAGGATAAACCCGATGCCGTTTTTACCGATGCCAAATACGGATTCGTGGCCGGGGCACTAACAGAAACTTATTCCGAAAGTCCGGTGAGGCGGCGGCGTAAGACAGAAATTATCGATGCGTTTTTAACCCATAAGCTATTTGGGTTCCCGGTATTTTTCGCCTTCATGTTCATCATGTTTTATGTCACCTTTAATGTGGGACAATACCCGATGGATTGGATCGATTCGCTATTTGCCTGGCTTAACAATATGAGCATCGAGTTTCTGCCAAAAGGTTCATTCCGGCATTTACTTACAGATGGCATTATAAGCGGAATAGGGTCGGTATTGGTTTTCCTTCCCAATATTTTAATTCTGTTCTTTTTCATCAGCCTGATGGAAGATACCGGCTACATGGCCCGGGCTGCATTTATAATGGATAAAGTAATGCACAAAATAGGTCTGCACGGTAAGTCCTTTATTCCATTGTTGATGGGATTTGGTTGCAATGTGCCGGCCATTCTTGCCACCCGTATTCTTGAAAATAAGCAGGATCGCCTACTCACCATGCTCATTAATCCGTTCATGTCGTGTAGTGCAAGGTTGCCGGTTTATATTCTTATTATCGGCGCTTTCTTTCCGCAATATCCCACGCTAATGTTAATGGGTATTTATCTTTTTGGTATTACGCTGGCTGTAATTACGGCGCTTATCTTTAAAAAGGTATTGTTTAAGCAACCCAGCGCTCCTTTTGTAATGGAGTTGCCACCATATCGTGTTCCGACTTTACGTGTTATTTTGCGTCACATGTGGGATAAAGCAGCTGAATACCTGAAAAAGGTGGGCGGCACAATTCTGGTAGCAGTTATCATAATTTGGGCGCTTAAGTTTTATCCGCAAGATACGGAGCAGATTCAAAAAAGGAAGCAGGAAATTGCAAAAGTTGAGCAAAGTTCAGAAATAACAGAGCCTTTGAAGGAGGAGAAGCTTAAGGAAATCAATATGGCTTATGAAAAAGCACATCTTGAGCAATCGTATCTCCGCCAGATAGGTCATGCCATTGAGCCTGTAATTACCCCAATCGGACTCGATTGGCGTATGGGTATCAGTATTGTAACCGGTATTGCAGCCAAAGAAATTGTAGTAAGTACATTGGGTGTAATTTATCAAACAGATGATGAGAATAATCAGTCGCTCATAAGCAAACTAAGGGAGGAAAGCCGCAAAACAGGGGAGAGTAAGGCCATGTATAACCTCAGGGCACTTTCATTCCTTATCTTTATTTTGATTTATTTCCCGTGCGTAGGGGTGGTGGCCGCTGTGAAAAAAGAGACCAACGGCTGGAAATGGCCTGTATTCCTGGTGGTATACACAACAGGACTTGCATGGGTTATGTCCTTTTTAGTATTTCAGGTTGGAAAATTTATGATTCAAGTATTATGATACAGGATATATTGACATATATAGTAGTTGCAGCAAGTTTAGCATTATTTATTCGTTCATTTGTAAGGTTTTTTACCGTGCGCACAAAAATGCACGATGCTGGTGGCGGGGGCTGTGGCTCCTGCGATAAAAGCTGCCCGCTGAAGAGCGTTATGCAAAATATCGAAGGCAATGCCCTGGAGCAAACTCAGGATGCATCGCATTAAATATGCGTAAATGTTTAGGTTTTGTTTTTACACTACAAAATTCACAAAAAAGATACGCATCCACAATAATGTAATAACTTTGCCCTGCCTTAATGTGAACGAATCTCTGAAAATATACTTATGCTTAAGTTCCTAAAAAGACCCTATCCTTTTAACGATGACCTGAAAAGAAATGCCCGGGTAATTTTCTTTATCAGCATTAGTATATTTGTTTTTTTATTGCTTTTTCAACCATTGGAAATCAGCACCCTTGCAGGTAAAGATAAAATTTATCTTATTATTGGATTGGGAGTTATTACATTTTTATCCCTGAGCATCAATTTGCTCGTACTACCAAGTCTTTGGCCGCAAATTTTTTTACATCGTGAATGGAAAATCTGGAAGGAAATTCTGTGGGATCTTTGGTTGCTTTTTACCATTGCTTTGGGTTATTTTTTAATGTACAAAACCCTGGGAATTATAGAGTTTAGTTTTTCTATGATTGTTAAAATGATTATGATTGCCATTATTCCACTCACGGCACTCATCATTTTTAATTACAACCGGCTTTTGCGCCTGCATTTGCGTACAGCAAATAATTTAAACAAACAGTTGGAGCAGAACAGAAAGGTTGAAGATAAATTGGTGCATTTCGATAGTGAGTATCAGAAAGATAAACTTTCACTTAAACCGGGCCTGATTATTTTAATCCGTTCTGCCGACAATTACATTGAAGTCTTTTGGCGCGACGGAACAACCATAAAAAGTCAGTTGATTCGATCTACTTTACTTAAAGTCAATGAACTCTTATCTGATTACAACTATTTTTTTAAGTGCCATCGCTCATTTTTGGTCAATATTAATCAAATTGATCGTGTTGAAGGGAACTCTCAGGGATATAAACTATATTTTCACAGCCTAAATTTAGAGGTTCCCGTCTCCAAAAATGCCATCAAAGATTTAAAATCTCGTATAAAATTCCTGTAATAATTGACCTCGGACTAAGCAAAACTACTGAAGGTTAAGTGTCACTAAATGAGCGTGTAAGGTGCATGTCATTTAGCGTCAGTCTATTCCGTGTGCTGTTTTTTTTGTGATTTAAAGCCAGGCAAGTTTGCCGAAGATCAATCGGAGTAGCTCCTGTCTTAACCCGATAAAAATAGGACGCGGATTATACCGATTGATTAATCTGTGGTTTATGTTTTCTTGAAAATCTATTGCTACACAAAAATTCAGCGAGCAAACCAAAAAAAAATATCGTTGATAGACGGATTATCGCAGAGAAGCGTAGATCCGTTATCCGCTTTAATCAGCATATCTATGATATTTCTATCGCCAACGCAAAGCGCTAAATACGCTGCGATTATTCTACTACACATATTTTTTACAGAATTT
>NZ_DATFKB010000183.1:0-15483 GCF_035268865.1 Salinivirga sp.
TCCTCCGTTGGTCGATTCATAGACTTTTGCACTGTTGTAGCCACCAACTGTAACCCATACAGTATTGGGGTCGTCGTGTTTTACGGTGATGTACGTAACAGCATTTGATATTCCTTGCGATATATTATCCCATGTTGAGCCCCCGTCTGTAGTTCTCCATATATTATACAAATCACCTGTATAAATGTAATCTGAGTTTGATGGCGCAACTGCTAGTGATCGGAGTTTGTTACTGGTGTTCATCGTTGAGATTTGTGTCCAGCTATTTCCCTGGTTTGTTGTTTTCCATACGTTGGCATAACCAGCATATAGGGTGTTGTGGTCATTTTGATCCATCACATATGGTGCTACCCATGCACCTTGCTGTGCACCTGAAGGAGTTATGTCTGTACTCCAACTCCACTGGTTTGTAGTGCGTCTGATAGATCCATAATATACTGTATTGTATTGTATGTTTTCATCGGTATAATCTATGATACATTCCATTCCATCTCCGCCTCGTACATCTTCCCAGAAATTATCATAGGTTAATTTGGTCCCATTATCCTGCAGGCCGATTATTACTTCATCACTATTGGTTTGCGAAACACCTAATCGGTATATTTGACTGATGGTCATTCCGTTGGTTTTGTCATTGTAGGAGCCATTACTGCCATCTGTTGATGATATGTATACACCACCGTCGTTGCATTCAAATAGGTCTCCATTGTCCCTGTATTTAAGCATATGCTTGTCAGCGTGTACGGGTTGTGCACTGTAACTACCAGTCCAATGGTTAACCATGTTCCATGTTTGTCCGCCATCAGTAGTTCTCCATGTGTTTATGCCGCCAATAAGTGCTATGTCTGCATCTAATGGTGAAACCGCAATGGCCAGGTCATACCATCCCTGTCCGCCATCATCATAACCATTATCCCAGCCAAGGTAATTTTTACCATTGGCGCTACCGTCCACTAATTCAGTAAAGGTGTTACCACTATCGGTAGATTTATGGATAGAGTTGAGTCCTCCAGACCCATTCGCAGCAATTGCGTAAATTACATCAGGGTCAGCTGGCGTGATGGCGATTTCTGTACGACTGGCCGAGAGACCCAGAATAATGGACCACGTGTTTCCACCATCGGTAGATGCCATTACTTGTCCGTTTTGTTTCGCCCCATAGAGTGTAGTGAAATCGCCGGGCTTGTACTCCATGTCTATAAAATATGCGTAAGCATAAAGTTGTTCCCATGTTTCGGCACCATCGGTTGTTTTAAAAACCCCATTTGTGGTTGATGCGACTATGGTTTGGGGGTCATTGGGATCTTGCAATAGTCGTGAAACCATTTCGCCATCAGCTATATTGAAACTTAACCCTGTTGAATTCCAGGTTGCTCCGCCATCTGTACTTTTGAGTACTCCTACGCTATTGTTGTCCCAACCATCTCTGTCGCCCGTAGCTATATAAATAGTGTTTGAGGTTTCGTAATCATCAGGTACTAGAACATCGCTAATACCAAGTACTGGATTATCATCGGTGAGGCAGGTCCAGGAGGTACCATTATTGCTTGTGTACCATAGACCTCCTGAGGGAGCAGCAATCCAGTATTGATCATTATCTGTGGGATGAAATGCAATGGTATTGATTCTGCCAACTCCGGCATAGCCACCTTCAGAAGAATTTGGGCCCATGCTTTGCCAATTGTCATTGAAGTTACCATTGGTTGTGTTTTTTGCTGCCCAATTTTTATAAATATTCATTGGGTTTACATCGGGGAAAGCTCCGGTTTTAGGATCAACTCTTGTTTCCCAATACCATTCCCATCTTTTAAATTGCTTCCATCCCGGAGCTTTTTGTTTTTCACCATTGCTGTTTATGATATAACCATCTTTTAGGTCATATGCTTCCCAATACTCTTCAAATGCTTTTTGATAATCGAGGAGTGTTAATTCTCCGTTTGATTTGTCAGCCGGCAGGTTTTGTGTCCAGGGCTGCGCTGAAAGAAAAACGGCCATAAACAGGCCTGTGAGTAACAAACTAATACGCTTCATGTTAATTAATTTTAATTTTACTTTTACCAATTTTTAGGTTGGTTTATTCTTTAACGGGTTATTTATCGCCTAATCTATTTAGAAAAACGCATAATATCAAGAAAAAGTTGCAAATTAATCCCTTTTTTGTGTTTTCTTTATGTGTTTCAATTCCAAAAGATTAAATGGATTGACTGGCAGCCCTTGTATATCGTTTTGTACAAAACGTACTACTTTATCATAGTACAAAGGAACTACCGGACTGAAAGATATAACCCGTTTTTCCATCTTATAATAGAATTTATCTCTTTTTAGTTGGTTTTCTGGCTTTAATGAGGCCTTGTAATAACGGTCTGTAATGCTGTCTCCGAATCTGGTGTAATTTGGTCCCTGTGGGCTTTTGTTTTTGCTGTAAAACAGGGCAAGGTAATTTTCTGCATCAGGATAATCTGCAATCCAGCTTGCACGAAACATTGGAACTTTACCTTTTGAAATCATATTTCTATATGATGCCCCTGTTCCAAGATTTATCTCAATATTTATGCCTATGCGTGAGGCTTTATGCTGTATGTACTCACAAATGTCGATATAATCGCTGGTTGTGAGTAATTGAATGGGCTGGTTATACCCATCATGAAATCCCGCTTCATTTAGTATTCTTCTTGCTAAATCAGGGTTGTAGTGGTAACCTCTTACCTTTTGGGGGTAGTTTCTTGTGAGGGCAGGCGGCACCATGCCGTTGTGAGCCGGGTAGGCCATGTTGTTTCTTAGATAGGTGACCATTTCTTCGCGATCAAAGCAGTAGTTAATGGCTTGTCTTACTGCTTTTGGAACTACTTGTCCTGTAGTGCTGTCCAAATTAAATCCAAGGTATTCGGTATTCAGATAATGTCCGGTTTGCAGATATATTTTGTCTTTATGTTTTTCCCTTAACTGTCCGTCTCTTGTGAGCAAGGCATCTTTGTACTGTGCGTTAATACCAGAAATGAAATCTAAATTACCCAGCATGAACTCCATAAACTCACTTTGTTTGTCTGTAATAAAGCTGATTACAACTGATTCTATATAGGGTAAGCGTCTTCCTTTTTCGTCTTTTTCGTAGTAATCGGGGTTGCTTTTGAGTAAAATCACATCGCCCTGCTTCCATTTGTGCATCATAAACGGACCTGTTCCTATAGGGTGTTGGCCAAAAGCATTCCCGTAATGACTGATGATTTCTTCAGGAACTACTGCGCAATACTTCATCCCAAGTAACCCGATGAATGGTGGAAATGGCTTTTTGAGTTTTATTTGCAGTGTTGAGTCATCCAGGGCTTTGCAACCATTCTTTCCATATTTTTTATCTAAATAGGTGAAAACCCATGCTCCCGGGCTTGATGTGGCCGGATCCATTATTCGGTTAAAACTATAAACAAAATCATCTGCGCTAACTCTTCTGCTACCCGGTTTATTGAAAAGTTTATGCTTATGGAACTTTACATTTTTGCGGAGTGTAAAGGTGTAAAATAACCCATCCTCCGATATTTTCCATTTTTTTGCAATAGCTGGTTTGATATTCAGTAATGAATCAAATTGTACGAGGCCGTCAAAGATTTGATGAACCGGCCAAATAATCGTTTGGCTTCTTGCATAGGCCGGGTCAAGGGTTCCAATGCCTTTAGATTCATTATACCTGAAAACCTTTGACTCATCTGTTTTGTGCAATTTGCAGCCCATTGTAAACAAAAGAGTAAGGGCTGAAATAACTAAAATGTAAAATTTTCCGCGCATTTAATAGCGTTAATGTAATTGAAAAAGGCTAATTTCGTTACAAAACTATAAATATCTGTTGAAATCATGCTGGAAATATTAAAATACATACTACCGGGATTGATCGTTTTTGCCGCCGTCTATCTTGTGTTGCATTATCATTTAAAACAGCAGCGAGAAAAGGCTAAGGTAGAGGTGATGCTGAATAACCGGAAGACCATTATTCCACTCAGGCTTCAGGCATATGAGCGTTTAATTTTGTTCCTTGAGCGGATATCTCCCGAGGCACTTATCATGCGTATTCAGCGGCCCAATTTGAGCGTGTTTGAATTGCAATCAAAATTATTGCAAACCATCAGAACAGAGTTTGACCATAATTTAACACAACAACTTTATGTGTCGAATGATGCCTGGAAATATGTGCGCAATGCGCGTGAGAATGTAGTTAAAATTATTAATAGCAGTGCAGAGCAGCATGACCCTAAAAAGCCAGCTATGCATCTTAGCAAAACTATTTTGGAGGATAGTACAGGTAGTAATGATCCGACAAAGAAAGCTATCCATTTTCTAAAAAGCGAAGGACAGGTAATTTTAAAATCCTGACTACTCAGCTCATTTCAGACTACCTCTTTTTATACGTAAAACTACCCGTTTTTGCTAATCACAACAGTTAAGGTCCTATCTTTTCGAAAGGAATGTTGTAATTTGCAAATTCATGGGACATAGACATCTTTTTTTATTAGCGCTTTTACTCTTTGTCGCTGGCAATTCGTGTGCCCAGTCGATGTGGGGTTCGCTTTTTTCTGAAGATAAGTCAAAAGAGCTGGAATCTGCCTATCAGGGTGTGTCAAGCGATGAACAACAAATTCCATTTGAATCGCTAAAAAATTATGTTAATACCCTTAATGATTATGCACTATTGCATTTTCAGGAACTCAATGATGAATTTCAGAAAAAAATTGTTTCACGTCTGGTGAATACAGATTCAATGGATTTTTATAACAATGAGAAATCATATGATTGGTGGCAGAAAAAGTTCCTGCAGTTGAGTGAAATTATGCCGGTTTTTGTGATACAAAAACAAGTAGGAAAATTCAATAAGCCAATCGATACTTTGGAGATTAAAGTACCCGGAACCGATAAGGTTATTTCGGTTATTGTAAACAACGAGATTATTAAAGGTTATTTGTTTTCACGACAACCAGATAGTTTGTTGGCCGAGCAGGATTTGAGACATTTATATTCCAATGATGTATACGACTTAATTGCATTCTACAGAACAGGAAGAATTCCGAAAAGAAGTGCAGAGGCCACACGAATATTGGCAAAGGATACAATAAAAAAAGAAACTTTCGTTACTGATGTGTCCGACACTAAAAGTAATGATGTTGACAATGCCGATAGAAAGGAGTTTGCAAGCCAGAAAGAACCTGAAACAAGTGATGAGAAATCAGAATCGAAACCAATTCCACCAGCCGATCTCTCGAAGGGTATTGCTTACCGGATACAAATAGCAGCAGCCCGTAATCCGCTTTCAGGTGATGAGCTGAATGCCCGATATCAGGGTGATAGAAGTAAAAAACAATTCAGAGAAGAGGGGTGGATAAAATATTATGTGGCTGAGACACCAACTTTAGATAAAGCCAGAAATATTTTACAAGAAAAAGGTATGCCCCGGGATGCTTTTATTATGGCTTATAAAAATGGGCAAAAAGCACCAGAATACCTGCGCAAAACTTTTGGAAAAAGTTCTAGTGGGTTCAGAGATTTAGCTCCGCTGACTTATAATGGTAAAATATGGGTGGTTCAAATTGCAGCCGATCAAAAACCACTTGAGGTAAAAGATATTAATAGCAGGTATTCAGGAAATAAACCTGTTTACTACATAAACGAGGGGGTGTGGCACAGATACTCAATTGGTGTTTTCGACAGTTTTCAGTCAGCCGATGGTTTAAGAAAAACTTGCGGGGTTTCGGATGCGTTTGTGGCGGCATATTTAAATGGACATCGGCTGGATTCATGGACCGGCAGGCAGGAAAAATTATCTGACGACCCAATAAAATATATTGTGCAGGTGGCAGCATCCTTTAAAAAATTGCCTGATGCGGAATTAAAGGAACGCTACAGGGGAGACAGTACAGTAATCTATTTCCAGGAAAATGGTTACCATAAATATGCTATTGGATACTACAAAACTTTTAAGAAAGCAATTGAAGCAAAAGAAGGCTGTGGTGTTCCGGATGCATTTATTAAAGCCTACCAGGGTGATAAAAAAGTGAGTTTGTTTAAAGCAAAAAATATTACGGATTAAACTAAAAAAACCAGGATATGAAAAAATTAATTTTTTTACAGGCAATAATCGTTATTGTGCTATTAAGTTCTTGTATTAGCCAGAAAAAAGTTTGGTTAATGCAGGATCAGGTACCACAAACACAAACCGAGTTTACCAATCCACGTCAGGAATCATATAAGGTGAAGCCTGGCGATCGCTTATTTATTAAAGTTTATAGTAGCGATAAGCAAACAAGTAAGTTTTTCCAAACAGATCTGCCAAACTTTATGAATAGTACATATCAGTACTTAAATAGCTACCCGGTCGATCCGGATGGTTACCTGAACTTCTCATTTATAGAAAAATTAGAGGTTGAAGGCCTTACAGTCAGGGAGGTTGAAAAGGTTCTTCAGGAAACTCTAAATGAGTATTTTAAAGATGTTACGGTTGTGGTAAAGCTGGTCAATTTCCAGGTAACTGTACTGGGAGAGGTTGAGAATGAAGGTAAATATACAATCAATGAAGAACGTATAAATTTACTTCAGTCAATTGCACTTGCTGGAGGAATTAAAGAGTTTGGCGACCGCGAAAATGTATCGTTGATACGGCATAGTAAGAACGGTTCCAGGGTACATTACCTGGATCTTACGAATAAGAAAATACTGGAATCTGATTTATACCATATTCAGCCCGGGGATGTAATTTATGTAAAATCTTTAAAAAGCAAATCATTCACATACGAGACATTCCCTTATTCGGTATTATTGTCTTCAATGGCCATTATCGTTTCAGTTGTTTCTATTTTAAAATAAACTAAGAATTTAACCCTTTTAATTGCCATTTGAAGATAGGTGATCATGGAGCAAAATCCATCGCAAATACTGGAAGCGGAGACTATTAATGTAAGGAAACTGTTACTAAAGACAATTAGTTACTGGCCCTGGTTTGTTTTGTCTTTAGTTATTGCTGGTGCTGTCGCAATGCTTTGGATTCGTAGCAGTCAGACATCATATGTAAGTTATGCCACACTGCTCATAAAAGAAGATGGTCAATCAATGGCACTCGATAATCTATTACTGAACCAAACTCCAAAGCGAAATATAGCAAATGAGGCAGGTATAATAAAATCTATCCATATTAAGCGAAAAGCGCTTGGTTATATTCCGTCGGGAATATCATACTATGTAGAAGAAAAACTTAAAACAAAAGAGCTTTACTCCAATCCACCGTTTCATATTGAGATTGATTCTTTGCACATTCAGCCCTATAATGTTCCTGTATTTATAAATCCTAATGAGCAAGGCCAGATTCACATAAAGGTGGAAGGTGAGCATGTAGCATTTAAAAAGCCAGAAGGAGGCACGGTTTCCATAAAGCCTGAATTTATTGTTGATACAGTTATTAAGCCTGGTGAATGGCTGGTTACTCAACATATGGCTTTTAAAGTTGATGCACTCGCATTAGAGGGTATCGAAGGCTCATGTTTTTTTGTAATGAACAGTGTTGCCCGGCAGGTCGGATTTTATAGCAATCTGGAGGTTACAATGAATAAAGAATCAGCATTACTTGACCTCTCCTTAGAAACGGATGACGCTCAGAAATCCATAGATTTGCTAAATGCCCTAATAAAAGCATATCTTGATTCAGAGATTGAACAAAAGTTAGACCAGCGTGATGAAACCATTGGTTTTATCGATCAGCTTATTGTTGAGATTTCAGATACACTTGACCGCTACGAAAACCAGCTGACCGATTTTCAGACGGAAAACCTGACCCTTGGCATTGAGGCGAAAAGTGAAGATCTTTATAGTAAATACAGCGATTTGCAAAGTAAGCTCTCACAGTTGTCGCTTCAACAGCGGTACTATAAATATGTAGGTAATTTGCTTGAAAAGGAGAAAACACTCAGCGACCTGATTTCTCCTGCAACGCTTGGAATCAACGAGCCCATTATAAACGATTTAGTAAGTCAACTAATCGACCTCTATAATCAAAAAAGCGAATATGCTTATAATACGAGGAAGGACAACCCATACATTAATGTAATTGATGAAAAAATATCCAATCTGCAGTCTTCACTTCTTGTAAATATAAACAATAACCTGGAGGCGCTTGAGCTCTCAAGGGAGGAGCATGAAGCACAACTGCAGGAAATAGAAAAGAAACTAGGTAAACTGCCTGTTACCAATAAAAAACTTAAAACCTACGAGCGAAAATTTAATGTAATAGATAACCTTTATACTTTTCTGTTAAAGAAGCGCTCTGAAGCACGTATTGAGCGTTCCGGAACAAGACCTGCCAATGAGGTTATACAATATGCCACACCGCTTACAACTACTCCGCAGAAACGCAGTCCTGTTCAGGTTTTTATTATTGCTATGGTGCTGGGTTTAATTGTACCCTTTGGCGCTATACAACTTAAATCCGTAATCTTTAATAAGGTTGAAGATGAGGATCAGGTGCGTAGTGTAACTGAAATACCATTGTTGGGACAGGTTTTACATGTAAACAAAAAGAATAAAGATGTATTTGCAGATCCGGTTTCAAACGAAGCAGAAGCATTTCGCACTTTAAGAACAAATCTTGGCTTTTTTGCCACGCGTGAGCCTGTTAAAGTTGTGTTGGTGACATCTTCAAAAAAAGGAGAGGGGAAAAGCTTTGTTGCGCATAACCTTGCCAGGGCTTATGCCTATAATAAGAAACGTAGTTTGCTGTTGAATTTTGATCTGCGTAAGTCACATTCTAACGAAAAAGGATTGTCGAATTATTTGAGTAACCAGGCATCGTTGGATGAAATATTGCAAAAAAATGAGCCCGACTTGCACTATGTTGGTTCTGGCCCAACACCTCCCAATGCAGGAGAGTTAATAACCAGCCCGTTAATGAATGATTTGTTTGAGAAAATACGCAATAGCTATGATCTTGTTGTAATTGACAGCCCGCCATTATTACCCATATCAGATGCTTCTATTTTGTCTGATTTTTCTGATTTGCAGCTATTTGTGGTAAGACTTAATTATACGCCAATGGATTTGTTTAAGCAAAGCATACGTAAACAGACTTTCCAAAACCTTAAGCGGCCTCTGGTTTTATTAAACGACATTCAACCCAGAAATTCTTATTACGCTTATCAGTATTATCAGAAGGGGTATTAGGTTATTGAGATTCTTTATTTCTAGAGGTTTTCAGCAATTTTTTCGATGGTAGTTTCAGATTTACACATGGGGCAAAAAATGTGTGTGTCATAAATGTTGAATGATATATTGCAATTTGAGCAAAAATACCAGGATTCATGTACTTCAATATTTCCGCCTTCAATTTTGATGTGCGCATCCCGTACAAGTGCTCTGGCCATTTTTTTTCTGGCGGCGTTATAAATTCTCGTAAGTGTAGGTCTGGAAACATTCATTATTTCTGCTACTTCTTCTTGCTTGAGGTGCTCGTAGTCCAATAATTTTATGGCTTCGTATTCATCGAAGCTTAATGTTATGGTGTCAGAAGTGTTTTTGTTAACAGATTTCCATCCCCTGCCTTTAGGCGGTAAAAAAACGGTTCTTTTTCTGGTTCTTCGTGGCATTAATTGGTCAGGTTGTGCTGATTGCAGGTTATACTCAACTTTTAATATTAAGGTATTTTCCGGTGTGTTTAATTATATTGTTCAGAAAAAGAATATTCATTTCAAATCCATTTTCGTTGTAATACATTGTAATGAAGCTTTCTCCTTCTTGTATAGACCATCTGCGGGACCATTTTTTTTGATCAAATAATACCTGATCTTTGTCATTCCAGAGGCCGGTTCCAAAATCATCGTTCCCATATAACTCTACAACATGTTCAATCAGGTGGGCTACTTTTTTATCTGTAACCTCCAACTCGGCCGAAAAAAGCCTGACATTGATGGGGTTGCTGCCTGTGAAATTATTTTTATCAAAGAAAACTTTAAATTGCACTCTGTCAAGCAAGTCAAGCTCGTCCCACGGTAATTTCCGTTCATATACGATCATGAACATAGCTTCTGTGTCGTAGCTTTCCACTTCTTTGTACTCACCATAAAAAAAAGTTGTGAGGTCGTAGGTGAAAAGATCGAGAATGCTTTTTTCTTTTTTGCTTGTCTCGAAAAAGTGCATATTTCAAATGCTTCAGTATTATTACAAAATTAAAATTTTTTTGCAAAAACCCTAAAGTAGAAGTGATTTATTAACGGCCAGTTAACAAGATTTGTAGTCTTCTTGAGGAAGGTAATTTGGGGTAGCACTTGTTTTATTCGAAAAGCTTTTACATAACAAATAATTGAGTCAAACAATAGATGTTAATTTGGTCTTGATGCCACAACTCCTTTTGTTTTCCAACGACCCGACAGGTAGTAAGAAAGTACAATTACCAGGCCTACAGCCCAACCAATGGGGTTGGCCCACCAAATGCCTTCGTACCCAATTTCTCCTGACAGCCACCAGGCAATGGGAAGCCTTACGGCCCATAAAGATAGTAATGAAGAAATCATGGTGATGATAGTTGCCCCGGCCCCCCTTAAAACACCTATGGTACTGAACATTATCGAAAAAATAATGTAAAAAGAGCCTACAATAAGCAAATATTCAGCCCCTATTGAAATAACGGATTCGTCTTGCGTAAAGAGGGCCATTAACTGGCTTCCAAAAACAACTACGACCAAGGTTACCAATACACTAATTGTAGCAGACATTAATAAGGTTGAAAGATAACCCTTTCGGACTCTTTCTATTTTTCCGGCTCCCAGGTTCTGGCCTACAAACATAGAAAGGGCCGATCCAAAATTCATTGCTGGGAGTGTTGCCAGTGAGTTTAGCCGCATGCCAACACTGTATGCAGCAATTACATTGGTGCCAAACTGGTTTACAATACCCATTAGGGCTGTCATTCCAATGGCTATAAAAGATTGCTGAAATGATGTTGGTAATCCAATACGCAGGCTTTTCTTAAAAATTTCTTTGTCGAAAACCAGGCCTTTAAACGAAAACTGGATAAGCTCGTGTGTCCTGTTCAGGTATACTATAGCTGTTACAAATGCGCCTCCCTGCGAAATTACCGTGGCTAATGCTGCTCCCGCTATACCCATGTTGAATACAAGAATGAAAAGTAAGTCGAGCAAAACATTGAAAATGGTGGCGATCATCAGAAAGTAAAGCGGGGTTTTACTATCTCCAAGTCCGCGAAGAATACTGCTTGTGGTTTGAAAACCAAAAAACACAAACGATCCGCCTATGTAAATACTGAAATAAACCATGGCCTGGGGTAACAATTCCTGGGGAAGTTGTAACAGGCCGAATATTTCTTCGCCAAATAGCAGCCCAAGTGCAGTGATAATTATGGATACGAAAAACATAAAAATGAATGTCGTATCAATTGCTCTTACTACTTTGTCGTAATCTTTTGCTCCAAAAAATTGTGATATAACAATTGTTGCACCTGATCCGATTCCAATTACAAATGAGATTAAAGTGAAAATTACCGGGAATGATGCCCCAACAGCAGCCAGCGCCTGTTTATTGATGAAGTTACCAACGATAATACTGTCAACAATGTTGTAGAATTGCTGAAATAAGTTGCCAATTAGCATGGGCAAAGCAAAACGGAAAATTTGACTTCTTTCACTACCGTTGGTAAGATCTCTCATTTTTTCGCTTTCTCCTTAAAACAATCTCCGTAGTATTACAATTTTTAGCGTGATTAGTTGAATGATAAAATTGTATTTGAGCCTAATTTTTTTACCCGCTATACTCCGGAATAAAGGAGCAAAGATGGTAATAAAAAAACTGTCTGAAGCATTTTGGTATTACTAAAATGCCCCAGACAGTTTGGTTTTTTTACCGGTGTTATAAACTCCAGTAAATAAATTGTTTTTCGTCTACTTTGTTTTTAAATATGCCTTTAATGTCAACAAAAATAGATTCTTTGGTGCCAAGGTCGGAGAAATCTTTAGACCCCATTTTCTTATATGCTTCGTGCTGTACGGCAACACATACCACATCGTAAGGGCCGTCGGTTTTATTGACTATATCGATGTCATATTCCTCTTTTACTTCTTTTGGATCGGCCATCTCATCAATAACATCCACATTTACTCCAAAGCTTTCAAATTCTTTTACAAGGTCTACAATTTTTGAGTTTCGGATGTCGGCAACATCTTCTTTAAAGGTTATGCCCATAATTAATACACGGCTACCTTTAACATTTTTATCCTGCCCCACGAGTTTTTTCACAACTTCTTTAACTACATAAGCACCCATTCCATCATTTATGGAACGTCCGCTGTCTATCATTCTTGGGTGGTACCCAAGTTCTTTAGCTTTATAAAGTAAATAATACGGATCTACACCGATACAATGACCACCGACTAAACCCGGGAAAAAATTCAGGAAGTTCCATTTGGTTCCGGCAGCTTCAAGCACATCAAGCGTGTTGATATCCATTTTGTTGAATACCATAGAGAGTTCATTCATCAAGGCAATGTTTACATCGCGCTGAGTATTTTCAATAATTTTTGCTGCTTCAGCAACTTTAATGGTTGGAGCGCGGTGAATACCAGCTGTAATAACCATTTCGTAGGTTTTCGCAATGTTTTCCAGTGCTTCATCGTCATTCCCTGAAACCACCTTTTTTATTGTGGTTAATGTATGTTGCTTATCGCCCGGGTTAATTCGTTCAGGTGAGAAGCCAACTTTAAAGTCTTTGGCGAATGAGAGCCCTGATTTTTCTTCCAGTACAGGTATGCACTCTTCTTCAGTGCATCCGGGGTACACCGTGGATTCATACACCACGTAGTCTCCTTTTTTAAGTATTTTGCCAACAGTTTCTGATGCGGCAATCAGGGGCTTTAAGTCAGGCAGGTGATGATCATCAATGGGCGTTGGGACTGCAACGATGTGGAAGTGGGCTGCTTTTAAGTCTTCGGGGTTGGCAGTGAACTCTATGTCGCACCCTTCAAATGCTTCTGATTTCAGCTCTCTGCTCGGGTCAATGCCTTTTTTCATTTGCTCAACCCTTTCGGCTTTGATATCAAAGCCAATTACTTTGATTTTTTTTGCAAATTCTAATGCAATAGGCAGGCCCACATAGCCAAGCCCAATTACTGAAATGACCTTTTCCCCTTTAGTTATATCTTCGTACATAGGATTGTATTTTTGTTTTAAAAATGTACTTATTTTTATTCTCCAACAAATAAAATTGATTAACAAAGCTGATTCATTGACTATTATTTGTCTACTTTTTTAAAAATGGATGGAAATCACCGGTCAGGCTGCTGATTTTTGCATTTCTTATATCATGTACAATTTCTATAGAGGTTCTCGCGTCGACGGGTCCGTATCCATTGCCATTAAGAATTTCTTCGTAGCTTTTGGTGTGCAAGTCAGTAAAACCACCACTAAATTCTATTTCTTCACCATCAACGGTAATGGAACGGTAAGTACGCTGGCCTTTTTCTTTAATTTCAGCGGGTACATTCTCATAATCGACACTCAAAAACCAACGAACACGCGCTTTTTTTAATACCAGCATTCCTGCTGCATCTGTGTCGGTGAGTTTATGCGTAATGTTTTGTTCTACATCGCCAAAGATCCATGTGAGCATGTCAAAAAAGTGAATTCCGATGTTGGTGGCAATGCCTCCTGATTTCAAAGGATCGCCTTTCCATGAAAAATGATACCATTTGCCACGGCTTGTGATGTAGGTGAGGTCTATATCGTGAATTTTGTCGGGCTGTTGCTCAATTTTTTTCTTAAGCTCCAGAATGGCCGGGTGGTAGCGGAGTTGTAAAATATTATAAATTTTTTGCCCGCTCTCTTTTTCCAGGTCCATTAAACCTTCTACATTCCATGGATTCAGCACAAGTGGTTTTTCACAAATCGCATTTGCCCCTTGTCTTATGGCAAATCGGATGTGTGAATCATGGAGGTAATTTGGCGAACAAATGGAAACATAGTCCAGTGGCGAACCATGTCTTTTTAGTTTATCTACGTGTCGGTCGAAGCGCTCAAATTCTGTAAAGAAATCAGCATCAGGAAAGTATGAGTCCATTATTCCAACACTGTCAAAATTGTCAAGTGCAGCTACAACTTCATTTCCTGTCTCTTTTACTGCTTTGAGGTGACGAACTGCTATATATCCAGCTACGCCAATTATACCGAATGTTTTCATTTATTAATTTTGCTTTTTGTTCAGGTATTCAATTATTTTTTTGATTCTCGCAATATGTGGGCGTTCGTAAATTAGACCATCGATGGTTACTATTGAAAAATCTTTGAGTTTTTCCAGATCGAACCTTTCACTAATGGCAATTGCATGGTTAATTTCAGCTTGATTATAATACTCAATTTCTTGTAGTACCTTTAATTGTGCAGGATGCACTATTATTTTTGCATCGTAGCCCATCTGAAAGCCCTGGTGGCATTCTTTTTCAAACAAATCACGGTCTTCCAGTACCATAGAGGCCATATCAATGGCTTCAATATTACATGCTTTTGCTACGTTTAGCAGATAGTGTCTTGCCCATCTTATATTCTCAAGTGAATATGTCATGCCAAGGTTTGCAGCATAATCCTGGGCACCCAGGCAAAGGCCTTTGAACGGGTATTTCCCCGAAAGCGCCATGTCTTTAACGTGCATTAGCGCTGAAGGCGACTCCACAAGGTAATACCATTCCAGGTTCTTGATGTCATAGTAATTAAAAATGTTCAGTAACTCATCAAGCATCTGTATTGTTTCCGCTTTGGGTATGTAAAACCTTCTGAAGCCAAGGTCGATGAGCCTTTCCAGGTTCTTGTTTTTGAGTTTCCCTGATGATGAATACAGTCTGGGCCTAACAATATACTGCTCACGCCCTTCAATGTTTTCAAGGTTTTCGAATGCCGATTCAATTTCGTTCTCGGCAATAGCGTCTTCAAGATCGAAAACAAACTCGTCTGCCTCTATTTCAGGCATCTTATCAATGAATTTTTTTTGTGTTGCAGGGATAAAGAAATATGATTTAAGCATATTAACTCTCTTTTTTTACTTGTCTATTTTCAAGTATGTAAAAATCTTTGCTTTCGGGACATTGTGCCCGGTTGTGTTCGTCGAAATGAAGTCGGTGGCCATATTCGCTCATCCAGCCTATTTGCCTTGAGGGGTTTCCTACCACAAGAGCATAATCGGGGATGGCTTTGGTCACCACAGCCCCTGCTCCAATAAAGGCATACTTGCCAATATCGTTACCGCATACAATTGTTGCATTTGCACCTATTGTTGCACCTTTTCGGACGGTTGTTTTTGCGTATTGGTCTCTTCTGGGGACTGCACTTCTTGGATTGATTACATTGGTGAAAACCATGCTTGGTCCAAGAAAAACATCATCTTCGCAAATTACACCAGTATATATTGAAATGTTGTTTTGGACCTTTACGTTGTCGCCAAGCACTACATCAGGCGACACGACA
>NZ_DATFKB010000184.1:0-25617 GCF_035268865.1 Salinivirga sp.
CCCACATCTCAAGCGAAGGTTCGTCCCAATAATTTTGCTCTGCAAATGTCTTGAGTAAGCGGTTACGCTGCTCCAGTGCCTTGTTGTAATCGATTAATTTTTGTAAATAGCTGCGATCGTGCGTAGAAATCAAGGTATTAACCAGCCTTCTGCGCTCTTCGCTGCCATCATGAATGAGCTGCGTATCGCTTGGTGTAATCAGTACAACAGGAATCATTCCAATATGGTCAGACAATCGCGGATACTCTTTTTTATTCCGGCTAAATTTCTTTTTACGGCCTTCCTGTACACCACAAACTATTTTTTCTTCTTCGTCACGAATATTAAATACACCATCAATCATAAAAAAATGGTCGTCCTTCCTAATATTTTGCTGATCAGCAATATTGAAACAACTTTTACAATAAGATAAATAGTAAACCGCCTCGAGTAAATTCGTTTTTCCTGCTCCGTTATCACCTACAAAACAATTGATTGCGGGAGATAAATCCAGCTCAGCAGACTCATAATTTTTAAAATTCAACAGTGTAAGCTTGTTCAAATACATGGATACAAAATTAATCATTGCCTCTTAGATTTTGTATAAAAAACAGAAAACTTACCCACAATCGTTTAACAGCTAAATTCCGCAAGGATTTAATTTTTCAAGATGAAAATCCTTGCCGTATTTAGGTTAACCCCGACTTAGGAAATCACCTGTTTGAGTGAAGTATTGAGATCAAACACGATGGTTTGCTTAGTCGAATTCGCAAGAATACAGCAATTTTCAATTTCTATTTCTTACGGATTTTGGGTAACAGCTTGAAAATTTATTTGCCGATGAAATAATTTCGCTTAATTTTGCGGGGAATTAATAGAAAAATCTGTAAGGAAGATGTCAAAAAAGAAGGAACAAAATCAAGCCCAGGAAACAACATTTGAGAATGTTGAACAGGCGTTGAGTCGCACAGAGCATTTCATTGAGAAAAATCAAAAAACAATTACCACTGTAGCTGTAGTGGTCGCCCTCCTGGTACTGGGATACTGGGGATATCAGAAATATATAATGCAACCAAAAACAATGGAAGCACAGGAAATGATTTTTCCGGCGGAACAATATTTCCAGCGCGATTCATTTAACCTGGCACTGAATGGTGATGGAAACAACTATGGTTTCCTTGACATTATTGACGAATATGGATCAACACCTTCGGGAAATCTGGCTGAATATTATGCAGGTATTTGTTACCTTCATATGGGCAACTTTGCAGAAGCTGTTGATTACTTAAAATCGTATTCTGCTGATGATATAATGACCAGGGTAACCTCAAAGGGCGCCATTGGAGATGCTATGGTAGAAATGGGCGAAAACCTCGAAGGTGCAAAATACTACGAAGAAGCAGCTTCTGTATTTAAAAATAAGTTTACATCGCCAATTTACCTAATGAAGGCAGCGCAAGTGTATTACACTGAAGGGCAATATGAAAAAGCACTTGAATTATACGAACGCATTGAAAAAAACTTCCCAGAAAGTCGCGAATACAGAAGTATTGAAAAATATATAAGCCGCACAAAAGCTATGATGAATTCATAGTCAGGGGCTAAAAGAAGCAAAAGGAGGTGTTGATCAATACCTCCTTTTTTATTCGGAACACTTATAAAACTTCGCATATGGCTACATCATTAAAAAACCTTTCCGATACGGCAATGCAGCCCATTCCAAATGCTACAGGTTATAAATTCGGAATACTCGTTGCCGAGTGGAACCCCGAAGTAACAGAATCGATGGGTAAAGCAGCCAAAGAAACCTTACTGGCCCATGGTGTTAACCCTGAAGATATTTTATACAAGTATGTCCCGGGTAGTTATGAACTATCTCTGGGAGCACAGTACATGGCTGAATATACAGATGTGGATGCTATCATCGTATTGGGTTGTGTAATTCAGGGGGAAACCCGCCATTTCGATTATGTTTGTAAGGCTGTTACAGAAGGAACCAATGAAGTGAGCCTCAAATATAATATCCCGGTTGGATTTGGTGTATTGACGACCGAAAACCAACAGCAAGCGCTTGACCGGGCAGGTGGTAAACATGGTAATAAAGGTGACGAGGCAGCCGGAGCAGCCATCAAGATGGTAGCCCTGAAACATGAAATCAACCAAAAGAATGATTAAACATGTGGTCATGTGGCGGCTTCATGAGCAGGCGGATGGTCGTTCGAAAAAAGAAAATATTAAAATTTTTCTCGAGAAATTAGCCGAACTTCCTGATCAGATCCCGCAGATAATTTCTTTTAATTGCGGAGCTAATGGCATCGACCAAAAAGAACAGGCCGATGTGGTGCTTATAGCAGAGTTTAAAGACAAGGAGGCGCTGAAGGCCTATCGCACACATCCGGCACATATGGAATTTATAGAAAACATTAAAAATTTTCGATACGAAAGGCGAGTGGTTGACATTGAATACTAATCGCTATAACTTCTCAAAGGTAACCCCCGGATTATTTTCGGGGGTTTTTCTTTGGGATAATTTTACCGATTTATCCGCCCTACCGGGCATTAAAAAAAAGTTAGTTTAATAATATTAGAATGCGAAATAAATGATATTTCGAATGCTGAATATAAAAATGGCGCATAGCCCGTAAGCATATGCGCCATCATTTTTTTTGAATAAGATTTATCTCAAAATATCTTTTTCAATTCCCATGCGGATACGTGTATGGTCCACATCGTAGTCCATAATCATGTCGCCGGTTTTATAAAGTTTTACAGCATTAAGGTCGTACCATATGATACTTTTACCAATGCTGACACCACCCAGTACATCAATTTGGCTGTTGCCTGAATTGTATGCCGATACTTTAAAACGGGCATTGTTGTTTACTTTCAGGGTTTTGAATGATACTTCGCCCTGGTTATCGGTTTTGATCGTAACAATTCCCTCAGAGTTTTTAATAAACTGGATGCGTCCAATACTTTTATAAATATGTGGTGAACGCTTTTTAAACTCCGGATTATATTTATCGAGTGTACGCTGAGCCTCCTCTCCTGGTAATGCAATACTGCTATTATTCAACAATTTAATTACAGCAAACAAACCAGCAATGGCCGGGTTATAATCTTTTTCAAGTAATTTACTGTTTTCTTCTATTAACACTTCAGGTGCAGAGAATGAAGCACCGGCATCGTAGGATGCAGTTTGCACACCCAACCCAGCCATTTCATAGGGAGCCCCGGTGACATAAATATTACCTTCTTCGTTTATAGCCAGTCCAAAATCCTGGAATTGCTCGGCCTCTTTAAAAATTTGGTTACCAACAGGATCGCCATCATACTCAAATTCACTCGTAAACATGAACCCTCGTTGTAGTCCAATTTCTTCCAGTCCAACCTGTTGCGCCCAAACCAGGTCGCCATTTGGTTTAATGCGTGCAACAAGCACATCTGGCATTTCTTTGGCTTTTAAATACTTGTAACCAAAATTAAAACTTTCATCAAATGAACCAGTAACAACAACATCACCATTAGGTGCCTGTGCTATTCCATATCCTGTCTCGGTACCTTCACCTCCAAAACTTTGAGCCCAGTGTATATTCAGGTCCTTATCGACCTTTAGTACAAACATATCTCTACTGCCATCTTCGGAGTTTAACTCATAACGACCAAATTTAAGTGTTCCTGAAAAATACCCGGTAAGATAAATATTTCCCTGTTCATCTGTGATGATATCTCCGGTATTGTTGCCACGGTAGCCGCCCATATCCATCACTATACCCCATATTTCGCGTTCGGCATAGGCTTCGTTTAATTTGTTACGCAACTGGAATATTTCAGCTGGTGTGCCGGCATACTGAGGCATGGTCATACCAATAGGTGCATTGATGTATGTGGGGTCGCAAATGGTATATTTTTCATCTTTGTAATTGATGAAATTCCCTTCAATATCTTCATTAAATTTTACGGCTGTTGCCATGTGGCCTGAATATCCTACACCTACTACATCAAGTTGCATCAACTCTTTTACCAGGTAAGCAAACAGTACCGAGCGGTCTTCGCAGTCGGAATAGGGATAATTAAACAGCTCATCGGCAAAAAAGAATTTTTCTTTACCAAATTGCTCCTGGTCGGTTTTATAATCGAAAGCTGTTTGTACGAAACGCAGTAAAATTGAAGCAGCTTCTTTCTCAGACTTATCTGCAATAATGGGTTGTAAACCTTCTTTAAGCGATTGCTTTGTATTGCCGGCTACTGTTGCATCAAAATAGACAGTAGCATCTGAAAGCGGGAAATCGTTGTAGTAATCAATTACATTTTTGTTGTATGCTACCTCAAATTCAAAAGGGTCGCCAATATAGGTAAAGCTAACTTTGCGGGCTGCCTCGTCGAGTTCTGTGTTTAGTGGCCGATCTATATTAAGATCAAAAATTTTTGTTGCTTCGGGAAAATCCTTGTCGTAAGTAAGCACATTGGCGCGGTCGCCATTAATCAAATAGTATTTAATACCATTAAAAGTAAAGAACGGCACATCGTAAATATTATTTGCAGCCGGAATCAGCAGATATAAATTATCCCCTTTGTAAGCAATTCTGGCCCGGTAATTAGATTTAATTAAGAGGAACCATTGCAAAAACACAGCACCTGCATCATCGCCGGCAATTTGTTCACTAGCGTTTTTTAAGAGCAAATAATATCCCCAGTCATTCAAATTCATTTCATTGCTGGTGGTCGTAAGTTGCTCGAGCAAATGATTGTAGTTAGTTTTGGACATCTCCCCGTATTTTTGAGAAATAACCTGCTCTGAGATATTATCTGGAAAATCGTTTAAAAAACTGCGATCGTAGTCCATTGAAATATCTGTTCCATAAAAGTCAAAGTATTGGCTCGAAGTGGCAAAATCTTTTGGGGCGGTTTTTTGCAAAATAGGTTTTTCCACCTCGGCAGGCTTTTTCTGCAGCTGCTTAACCTCTTTATATTCCACAGACTCTTCTTTAGCCTCGGCATTATCTTCAGCTTTAGGCATTTCTTCGGGTTTGGGTCCTATATCAGGTTGCGATTCCTTGTATAGTTCAAACTCTTTGAATTTTTTCTCGAGATAATCCTGCCATTCTTTGTCAAGTTTCTCGATATATTTGTCCATTTGTTCAGCATACTTTGCAAGCAATTCGTCTTGCTGCTTAAAATATTGCTGTTCGCGCTTCTCCTGTTGCTCCTTATACGCTTCCCAATCCTCATCTACCTGGGCAAATGTAACAGATGCGAGCAATAACATTATTATAAGACCTGCAATACTTTTCATGATACTATGGTTTTGATTCTACAAAAAGCAAAAATGCTCAACGCAATTTAATACTTATTGCATAAGTAAACGGAATAAAAAGCGGTTTTTTAATTTCGTTAACAGAAAATTTATCGCTAGTCAAGATATGAACCAACCGCAAAGTAGATGTTTTAAAATAATTAAAACAACACCTGTGCAATAAATATCTCAACCAGAAAATTTCCGGATATAGAACACACACTAACCGAATATGAAATAAAACCTACCGTTTATACAATTGCTTTGGACATTAATGAAAATTTTCACATTTTTATAAGCAAATAACAAAAACAAAACAGCACACATGCAAAACATTACCCAACTGCAAAAGCTTGCCCAGCTAATAGCCATGGAGCACACCGGACTGCGTTACCAGGTGGCGGAAATATTTCAGGTTAGCGAACGCACTATCACTAATTGGATTGCCTACCTGGAAAAAATGGATTTTGAAAAAGTTTGCTATTCCCACTCAACAGACACTTACAAAGTGGTAGAAGGTGAATTACCTCACCCATTATTAAAAACTTAAACAAATGAAGCAAAGCATTTTTCGCCTATTGATTGTTTTATTACCATTTTTGTTGTTTTATTCCTGTTATACCAATATAAACAAACAGAGGAAAGTAAAGAACATCTCTGCTTTCACTAAACTTTACGGATATGTGCGATGGTTCCACCCCAGTGACGAGGCACAGAAAATTGACTGGAAAAAATTTGCCGTTTACGGCGTAAAGAAAGTCGAAAATGCGCCGAATGACCAGGCTTTGAGAGATTCATTGCTCAAATTATTTCGGCCAATTGCTCCTACATTGAGTATTATGCTGGTGGGTGAAAAAGCAACTCAAACGATAAATTACAAGCCAAAAAATCACAAAAAATTCGATAAGACCTATTGGCAACATTTTGGAGTATATCTTGGAAAAGCGTCAAATTCATATCGTAGTATCAGGGTAAACCGTAAAAACAGTTTATTGCAAGGAAAACCAGATTTATTATACCTGGACAAGCTCCCAATTATCGCAAATTATGCACGCGTAAGGCTATCTTTTGATGCAAAATCAATAGATAACTTTAAAGCTTATTTCGGCTTCATAAACTTTCACAAAATTCAAGAATTTATTCTTAATCCAAATATAATTAACCACAACCAATATCAAAGTAGTGAATGGACTAAGATAAAAATAGAAGATTTCGCTACTTCAAACAAAAATACTTTTATTATAGCTTTTCAACAGAATGGATTGAACCCCGTGTTTATTGATAATATTAAAATTGAGTACCTCGAAGATGAAGTATGGAAAACTTACCCTATAGAAAATGGAAGTTTCAGCAATTATTTAAACAAAAACAAACAAGTGGGCAGTGGAAAATATGATTATTACAAAAGTAACATCAAGCGCCTATTAATAAAAGACACTAATAAGGATAATTTTTGTATAAGAATAAAAAAAACTGATTCATTATTTGCCGAAACTCCCGGCGAATATGATATTCTTCAAAAACAAATAACTAAGGGGTTAAGAATAAAACTTCCAATTGTTTTACATACAAATGAAAACAACACTTACCCGATTTTAGACAGCGGAGAATTATTGAAGCTGAAAGAGGCGATTGAAAAGGTAGAATATACACATCCCTACAACTGGTTAGGATCTTATACCATCGCATGGAATGTATTCCAGCACTTTTTTCCATATCATGAAGAACTTGATGTGCAGTGGAAAAATGAATTGATTCCCGGTATAATGTCGCTATACAACACCCAATCGAACCAGCAGGCATTGAAGGAATTTAGAAGACTCATGAGTAAAACAAAAGATGGTCACCTCACAATCAAAAGCCTTTATGATGAGAGAGACTATTTTTTACCGATACGTTGGCAGTGGATCGAGGATCAACTTGTTATTATTAGCTCTCATTATCAAGTTGATATACCAAAGGGGAGCATTGTAAACAAAATTGCGGGACAACCAGCAAAAGCCTATTTCAATAAAATTGGTCCTTTGGTACCCGCGCCCACCGAGGGATTTCATAATTATAAAATGGAAATGTATACGCTTAAGGGAGCATACAATGACAGCATTGAATTGACTATAAAAACTCCTCAGGAGCGCACTCAGTCATTCTATCTACGCTTTAAACGCAAAACTCCGCTTTTTAATAATCCCAATGATTCGCTTCCCCGGTTCAGGTCGCTTAAAAACGGTATTACGTATTGTAACATGGGAACTTTACCCGAAGATATTTATATAAAGCATTTGGAAAAACTAAAAAGTAGTAGCGCGCTTATTTTTGATTTGAGAAACTATCCTGGAAGTGCAGCCTACACAATCATAAGAAATTTGATGCCGCTTGAAGATACAATTAAACCATATTACATGCCCCAAACGATTTACCCTGACAGAAAAGATGTAAATTATAATAATACCGGATGGAACCTGAAGCCTAATGAAGTGCAATTTAAACAACCCGTTGTTTTTTTGACAAATGCAATGGCAATAAGTTATGCTGAATCAATAATGCTCTGGGTCAAACATTATGGATTGGGCACCATTATCGGCCAGCCCACGGCAGGAACCAACGGAAATATAAATATGATTGGACTTCCTGTTGGCAAGCTTGTATTTACCGGTTTAAAGGTAGAATTCCCCGATGGCACTCAACATTTCGCACGTGGTGTTTTACCCGATATAGAGGTCAAACAAACAGTTGAGGCATTTCGAGAAGGTCGTGACTTGCAGTTGGAAAAGGCCGTGGAGTTTCTAAGCAAAATTATTATAGCAGAATAAAGCCTATCTGAAGCGATATTTTTTATACTCAAATCAGATTGTTAAAAACCATTTCGAAAACACAAACTACGACGAATGTTTTTATTACAAAGGAAACATAAACAAATTTTTAGAATTGTATTATGATTACAAGCAACTTAACGGTTAATTTTAGGTGTTGCCTATTTCTTCCTCTCATTTTTTTCAGCTTTAACTCACCTGGACAGATAGAGTTAAACAACAGATATCTTGACAACTACAATGATTTTTTTCCACATAGTATATTTTCTCATTTTACGCATAACGACACTATTGTATTTATTTATCCTGATTCAATAAGTAATACTGGTCTTGCAAATGAGTTAGATGAATTTGTGAATCAATTCTCAAATCACAATATTGTTTTAATAGGTGAAGAAGCCATAGGAAATGAATTTGTTAAATCCAATGAATTAATAGTATTTGGAAATGCAACGATCAATAAATGGTGCAACCATTTCATCAATGACCTTCCAATAAATGATGATATTCTTAGAGGCAATTCTGCAATTAGCAGCTGGTTTAACCCCAAAAATCCGCAAAGAGGAT
The DNA here is from genome assembly GCF_035268865.1 of Salinivirga sp. GTDB lineage: Bacteria > Bacteroidota > Bacteroidia > Bacteroidales > Salinivirgaceae > Salinivirga. Next base: position 8,653 of record NZ_DATFKB010000184.1, read on the forward strand.
GTTTAATATTCTCTTTTCCCAAAGGAAACACCCTTCCGTCATTAAAAGGAATTGGTTTCGGGAATCAATTAGCTGTAAAAAATGATACATCAGTAATATTTCAAGGTTTCTACAATTTAAGAAATAACAGCCTGATTTTGTCTAAAAAGACAGATGATAAAATTAAAAACAATAAGAAATTTAAGAAAGTAAAAGATGCCAATTTGTTTTTATTGCCGTTATGCGATGATATTAAAGCCAAAAAATTAGAAAAAAATGAAGTAGAAAGATTAATTGATAATGATATTAATAGAAACTTCGACAATACAAAAGATTTAGAATGGTTGGGATCCATTGCTAGAGAAAATGAAGTAATATGTATTGGAGAAAACCATTATTTTAAATCGAACATTAATCTGAGAAACAGGATCTTTTTCTACTTAAACAGCATTGATTCTTTTCCGTATATTTTACTCGAAAAGCCATATTCAAAAACTCCTATAATTGAACACTTTTTAACTTTGTCCGGAAATGATTCAGCTTCATTTTATGAGAAGTATATTAGTCATGTCGTTCATTCCCAGGAGGGATTTGAACTGATAAAACATATAAAACGATGGAATAAGACACATAAATCGAAACCCTTGAACCTTGGGTGCATCGATATTGAGCATCAGTACAAAAATTTAGTTAACCATGTTCTTTTGCCATTGTTATTAGAATGTACAAAAGATTCAATTTTCTCCCCAGATTTTCAAATAAGCAACTTACAACAGCTTGATTCGTTCATTATTAATGCAGAGAAAGTTATAAATAGCACTCAAATTGATCATATTGGATTTTTAAAGAGAAATGATTTTGAAAATATTCTAAGCAACCTGGAAGCAACATTATTATCCTATAAAGCTCATAACAATTCAGGTTTTAAGGGTTTTAGTAAGATTAGGAATAAAAAATATATAGAAAATATATTATTATTCAGACGAAATAATAAAAACAAAAATATAAACAAGTTATATATATTTGGAGGCTCAAATCACTTCAAAAAAAACACACAAGATTCCTTAAATATATATTATTATTTGGATAAAATTAATCTTGATACAAAAAATAAGGTGTATTCGGTAAGACTCTTAAGTCTAGGCTATAGTTTCGAAAATTTGAACCTAAATTCAAGACATCATAAAAGTATGGGTCGAGGATATAGAAGACTTATAAAAAAAGCAAAAGATTATTATGAGTTAAATAATTCAAAATTTAACAAGTTTAGCATCTTTCCGGGTATCACATCAATACTAAAAGACATGATGCTTTTGGGCTGTCAGCTTAATGGAAACCCATTTAAATTTGATTGCATTTACTGGAAAAAGTTGGTAAATAAGTACAATTATAACAGCAGATCGGACAGATTATCATCCCTTGGTATCTATTTTGATCTTTGCTCATTCGATAAAAGCATAATTATTCCTTATAGTCAAATAATAAATGCGATAGAATAATCTATGCTGAAATCTCAAATTTATACCCAACCCGACGCCATGGACTGCGGCCCCATTCCGTTTTATCGGAAGTGGCGGCATACCACGGCAAACACTATAGCCTGCCTTCGCTGCGCAAAAAAAGCCATATTACCCGCGAGGGCGTAAGTTTGTAGGGCATTAGCGATGCGGCCGAGGCCATCGGGTCCTAATCCGCGCTACCGGGTGAAAGTGGAAATTGAGTATTGTCACATTAAGAAAGATTTATAAAATTGCACCATCATGAAAAAATTAAGTAGTATTTTAGTTTGTATTTTTTGTTTCACTTCCTTTATTTTTTGTCAATCAGAAAGGGTAAATTACAGTAAAGATTTTGATTACCTATACAAAGTATTAAAAGAGAAGTCTATTGAGCTTGCAATTTATACTAAAGAAAACAACATTGACCTAGATGAATTATTTATTTCATTAAAGTCTGATTTGCAAAAAGATCCTTCTCTTGAGAACTTTTTGGATGTTCTAAACAATTACTTAATATCTCAGCAGATAAACATAATGGATTTGTTCATCCTTCATTTCTTTGTCCCCCAATTTCAAATTATGAACTTAAAATTAATAAATTCAAAATATGCGCCTTTTCTTAATCATTGAGTTGATATTTTCTATTTACATTTTCGCAAATTGCCAGGAAGATTCTCATTCTAAAGTATTAAATGAACAAAAAGATGAACCTATTCAAATATCAATTCAAGATAATAATAGTGATTCCATATTGATCAGATATACATTTGATAAACTTTTAGAGGATTCAGCGAAATTTATAATACCCAGAGTTATTCCGGGGACATATAGATTCAATGATATTACACAATCAATAAAGGGTTTTCACTGCTATGCTCAAGATAACCATATATTAGCTACTGAAAATATAAACAATTATGCTTTTTTAATTCCAAATTCTAAAAAGCTTAAAAAAATCGAATATTATATAAATAAAGCTAGTTGCAAAAGTGTTTATGATGTTCTAACAAAATATATTTCGACAGATGAATATACTATAATAAACCCAGTTTCATTTTTAGGTTATATAGATGGATACAGAAAAAACAAATACATACTAAATATTCAAATATCACAGAAAAACAATAATAATGATTACATAAATAGAAGTAGCAAGCTTTTAAAAAGGTATCAGTATAATTACAATAATTATGCAGCTATGGTTGAGAATCCACATGTTTACTGTAATTGCGATACTACATTCATTAACAAAAATGACTTCAAAGCTAGCATACAAGTATACTCTGACAATAAAAACATTACATCATTACTAATTAAAAGATGGATAAGTCCACTCACAAAGGTCTTGTCTGATTATACTTCGATTGTTAAAAATGACACAATTCCTTATAGGTTTATATTTATTTTTAGTGATCGCTTTGAACGATATGCTGCTTTAGAGCAAAAAAATAGCTCAACCTATTGTTTCCCCTCAAACTGGGATACCGCATTTTTATCGAAGACAATACAACATATTAGTGCTCATGAATATCTACACAAAATTAGTCCTTTATACTTCTGTAGTGATACTTTAGAAAGACAGCTTTATAATAATTTCTCCTCGAAACACCTTTGGCTTTATGAAGGTCTAACTGAATATTTAGCATTAAAAGCAAACCTTGATGCAAACTTAATAAGTTTAAATAGGTTTATTGAATATCTGTCAATGATGTATTCTTATGTTGATTCTAATTCTCAAGAATACAATAAAAATTTATTAAATACCAGTCAGGATATTCTTAATACTGAAGATTTTAGTAGTTTTCAAGATTTTTACAATAAGGGTGGACTAATCGCTTTTTGCATGGATTTAGAAATATCGATTACAACAAATGGACGCAAGGATTTAATAGTAGCAATATCTGATTATATAGCTCAAAATGGAAGAATCTTCAATGAAAAAGAATTTATAAGAGATTTCCTAAAGGCCAGTAAATTAAATAATATAGATACAAGTATTTTTAATAGCGGATTACTTTCACTTCTAAATGAATCTTTACAGCAAATAGGATACTATTATTCGGATGAACAAAAGCCATGGGTAGAAAGTGTTTTCAATCAACACTTTATTTTAAAATATTATGAAAAGGATAACAGCTTTTTTATACAGTTTAATGAAAATGCTGATTTAAAAAATAAAAAAATTCGACTATTGAAGCTTGCCCAAGAAAATGTGGAAAAAGAAGAAGTTCAGAAAAAACTAATATACCCACCAAATGCCAATCCAGTTAAAATAATGTATGAGCATAATAATGAAATTAAAATAAAAACCATAAAACCTATAAAAACTATTGGGTATAAAATGATAAGAAGAATTAAGCAACAAGAAAAGTTATCTGAGACTCAAGAAAAGAATTTGAAATATTTTATAAATAAATAATATGAACCGAGCCATGATCCGCCGGCTGGCAGAACACACTTTGCCTTCGCGTAGCTTCGGCAGAGCAAGGCTTCGCCTTTGCATAGCTTTCGCTTCCGCTATACCTTCAGCGATCTTGGACGGTGAAGCAAAGCACGTACATGATAACTAAAAAACATATGTGGCAATGATTTGATTTATGGCGAGTTCCACCTGCCCGCCGTAAAACTATAGGCGGTGGGTCTTGAAAGCTTCCCTTAATTAGTAGCACTTTTAAGTAAAGTATACCAATTAAAAAGTTATAAACCCTGATTGTAATTCAGTTAAAATGGATTATATCTGCACCCCGATCACAATGATATCATCGATTTGCTCGTAGCGGTCGCCTTTCCATTCTTCAATTGATTGGTCAAGGGCTGCTTTTTGCTCGCTCATTGATAACGTGCCTGTTTCGATAATTTTGCGTTTGAACCGTTTTGACATGTATTTGCGGCCATCTTCTCCGCCAAACTGGTCGGGGTAGCCGTCAGAAAACATGTATAAGCGGTCGCCTTTCTGCAGTTTCACTTCTTTGCGCGTAAACGGGGTATCAACTTTAATATGGTAGCCAATGGGCATTCGATCGGCCTTAATGGTCTCAATTTCGCCATCGCGCAACACATAAAGGGGATTGTATGCTCCTGAGAATTCAGCCTCAAGTGTATCGTGATTGATGATTGTAAGTGCGATATCCATTCCATCTTTGGAGCCACCCTCCTCACCTGTTTGCTTAAGCGATTTTATTACATATTCACGCAGGCGATCAAGAATTGCGTTGGTGGTTAATGTTTTATCACGTACCACAATCTCATTCAGAAACGCCACACCCAACATGCTCATAAATGCGCCCGGCACACCGTGGCCCGTACAATCTGCTGCCACCACAATGGTTTTATTGCCTATTTGTGTGAGCCAATAATAGTCGCCACTTACAATATCGCGTGGTTTGAACAAAATGAAATAGCTGTCCAGTACCGATTTAGCAAACTCATCGCTGGGCAGCAGTGCCGATTGTATGCGGCTTGCATAATGAATGCTATCGGTAATGTCTTTATTTTGTGCTGCAATTTTATCGCGCTGCCGGCTTATTTCTGCAGTTCTTTCACGTACCTTCTGTTCAAGTACTTTTTTCTCGTGCTTTAATTTACGCTCCCGGTAACGAATATAAAACACAATGGAAAGAATAATGAAAATCACATAACTTATGTATGCCACGGTTGTCCGGTACCATGGTGGATGAATAATCACGGTTATACTCAATGGATCACTCCAAACACCGTCGTTGTTGGTTCCCTGCGCAACGAACACGTAATCGCCCGGAGGCAAACCTGTGTATGGCGCTTTGCGGTTATTGGCATCGGTATAGATCCACTGATCATTAAAGTTTTTCATTTTATACCGGAACATATTCTTCGATGGTTCGGTATAATCCAATGAAGCTAACTCAAAAGTGATAAAATTCTCATTATGCTGTAACTCAATATGCTCCTTTTGATGCGCCAGACTATCAAAACTCGCTTTTTTACCGAAAAGGTAAATATTGCTGATCGCTAAAGGAGGTTTAAACGGATTAAGCGAATCAGGGTTAAATTGCATATAGCCTGATGTAGTGGGCAACAATAAATGATGATCAAAATCTGGATGACGGTAATGTTTTTTCAGAAAATGTAGCTCATGAAAATCATCGCTGCGAAAATAGGTCTCTGTTTGCTCATCAACGACATTCATTTTTGTCAATCCTTTGAGACTGGTAATCCACAAATTTTGATAAATATCGGTGTATACCCCGTTTACATTATTGGCTGCAAGACCATCACTTGAATTGTAGCGCACAAAATCATTGGTTTGTGGATTAAACTTAATGAGTCCATTGTTTGAGGCAACCCACACAAGTGTATCGGTAACTTTGGTATAATAATCGCCTAAATCCGCTTCTATTTCTACGTTAAAAGTATCAACTTTATAGTCACTAAGCGACATACGGTAAATATCGGGTATTACAGCAAACCACAAAGCACTTTTTGATGAGTCAATAAAGCAATCGCCATTGGCTTGTGAGGTTTGTCTTATGGACTCCGGGAATGCAAAAAGTTTGGTCAGCGACTTTTCATCCGGGTTAAACAGAAGAATGTTTCGCGAAGTTCTCAATAGGAAGTGGTCCTGCCAGGGATCGAGGTCTTTTACAAAACGGTTGTCGACATCAAAAACAGAAGAATAATTCACGCCAAACGTAAGGCTATCCTGAAGCCCCAGAAGTTCCTTGTCATAAGCATAAATCGCATCCACAGCAATTACCCATACCCGGTCACCATGCTTTACCAGGTAAAGCGCATGGTTATCGATAGACTGGCCGCCCACTTTTAGTTCGGGCAGTTCCCTGTAACGAATTAATTCTAATGCAGGGTAAGAAAAAACCGCCACACGGTCAGAAAAAGTCATATACATACGGTTTCCTGCAAGCATCATGTCTGTGACATCATACTCAGGTTCACCGGTAAAATCATCTGCGGGAAAAATTTCCTGTGGTATTTCGATGGTTTTATTTTTATTTTCATTAGATGAAAAGTAATGCAACATGCCTGTTTTACCGGCGGTTAAAAACTGATTATCTGAAATTTTAAGAATCGGGAATGGCGCATAATTGTTCATGCCCAAATCAGCATAGTGAAACCACGGTGGGCGTATCCTGTTAAGGCCTTCTTTAGTTGCTATCCAAAGATTGTGAGAACGGTCTTCGAGTATGTTACGCACATTATTACTGTAAAGCCTGTTTTTATTGTTTTGCCTGTAGCTCACCACATTTTTGGTTGCAGGGGAGTATGCATGCAAACCGTTTGAAGTGGCCAACCATATTCGACCTTTATGATCTTCCTGTATATTAAACAATCTAACCGGAGCATTGAAAAAAGCGTGTTCTTTTGACCTGCCATTTGCGAATACCTGTATTAAACCATTGCGTGTTCCAATCCAGTAATTTCCATTGGCACTCTGAATAAGCGGCATATTGTAACCATCTTCAATAATATCAGGATGCACTTTTTTCCTGAAATCGATGTCGATACTCTCCCAGCGCTCACCACTAAACACATGAATACCATTTTCAGTAAGCAGGGTAAAAAAGCCCTCATTATTGACATACAAATCTTTAATGGCTGCAGCATGGATAGCCTTTTCCGGATAATATGCTACCTGTGACAATTTAGCTATCTCACTTTCGTAATTAACCGGAAAAATGGCAACACCATAGCCGGAAAGTGGATTTTCAGTATCCTCGAAAGAGTTGGAACCATCTGATTCGAAATGAATGGTATAAACCCCGGCTTCAAGCTCTACAAGCCTTGTGGAAAGTCTGAAAAGGCTCCCTTTCTGAATCGGATGAAAGCTGTTTTTTGCATTATAAATGGTATCGTTACCTCGCAGAATTGTGCCATAATCATAAAAATTACCATCGGAGCCCTCTCCACAAGAGACAATTAAAAATTGCTGTTTTTCAACAACTTCTATTTTCTGTTGATTGGTAATTATGCTTTCCGGTTCATTTTGTTTCAACCACTTTATTACGCCCGGATGAATAAGCTGTTGCGCCAATGTAAAGGTATCTACCTCCTGCTCACTGCGGTAACGTATAAGCTGGTCTTGCACCGGCCCGATCCAATAGTTTTTAAATTTATCCTGTAAAATTCGGGTATTAATGTCGAAAGTATTTTCCGTCACGTACGGAAACTTGCCGGTTAATTGTTCATTTTGAAAAGCGAAAAGGCGGTTATAATGGCGCAACCAGATATGCTCATCCTGATCCAGATACAAATAAGTTAAATCGTTGTATGGAATAGATGTGGAGTCTTTTCTGTCGTGCCTGAATAGTCTGTAGGAGTAGCCGTCGTAGCGGTAAAGGCCGTTGCGTGTAGCTAACCACATAAAACCAGTGCTATCCTGCACCATGCCCGACACAAAACCCAAAGACCTACCACTCTCATTCGTAATCTGTTCAAAACGAACATTTTGACCAAACAACGAGGTGGTAATAAACAGCAGTATTATTATTACGATTCCTGGCTTCATTTTAACAAGTGAAAATTACACCAAGTAATGCAATAAAGCAACTTTTTTTATAATGGAAAAAATTACTCTTGGTGCATTATATTAGGAAACAACAATTGTTTTTACATTCATGAATTCCCGGATGCCATATAATGACAATTCGCGTCCGTATCCGCTCTCTTTAATACCCCCGAAAGGTAGCCTTGGATCGCTTTTAACAAAATCATTTACAAAAACAGCCCCTGCTCTTATAGAATCACTGGCTATGCGCTCACCACGTTTGAGGTCAGTTGTAAAAACAGCTGCACCTAATCCAAAATTGGTGTCATTAGCCACTTCAATAGCTGCATCTTCATCATCGACCATAATTACCGATGCTACTGGCCCAAAAAGTTCCTCATCATAGGCGGGCATTCCTTTGCTGACATTACTCAGAACGGTTGGCGGATAAAAAGCACCTTTCCCTTCAGGAACTTCACCTCCCAGTTCAAGCACAGCTCCTTTTTCAATACTTTTTTCAACCTGAAAATGCAACTCTTCGCGAAATTGCTTACTGGCTAATGGCCCAACATGGGTATCGTCTTCTGTGGGATCGCCAACTTTAGCCATTTTCATTTTGGCAATGAATTTCTTAATAAATTTGTCATATACCGATGCAACAACAATAAATCGCTTGGCCCCGATGCAACTCTGACCGGCATTCATCAGGCGACCTGCTACACATTTTTCTACAGCAAGGTCGATGTCTGCATCTTCCAGAATAAGGTAAGGATCGCTACCACCCAGTTCCAACACAGATTTCTTAATACTTTTCCCGGCAGCTTCTGCAACAGCCTTACCGGCAAGCGTACTACCAGTTAAGGTAACTCCGGCAATACGCGAATCACTAATAAGTTTAGAAGTCTCACTGCCTCTTAACAATAAACTTAAAAAAGTACCTTCAGGAAAACCGGCATCGAGAAACAATTGCTGAATGGCCAGCGAGCAACCGGTAGCATTACTTGCATGTTTGAGTATGGCCACGTTTCCTGCCATTAAATTAGGTGCTGCAAACCTAAAAACCTGCCAAAAAGGGAAATTCCACGGCATTACAGCCAAAATCGGACCTAACGGTTGGTAATCAATTTGAGCTTTTGAATATTCTGTGGCAACTTCTTCTGATATTAAAAAGCGTTGAGCATTTTCTGCATAATACTCGCATACCCAGGCACATTTTTCTATTTCGCCCCTTGATTCGTTAATGGCTTTGCCAATTTCACGGGTAATAAGTGAAGCATATTGTTCCTTTCGCTCACGTAGTATTTTAGCAGTCTCTTCCAATAGCGATTTACGCTTATTAAAGGGTGTTGCCCTCCACTCAACCCACTGATATGCAGATTTATCAAGCAATTCTTCGAGTTTGTCTTCTGAAACCTGATCATATGAAGCTATAAGACTTCCATCGTATGGATTGATACTTTTTAATGTCATAAGAAAAAATTTTAGTGATAAAGATACAAGGTAATAAATAAAAGAGGGGGAAACAAATCCCCCTCCTAATTTTAATCTTCGCTTTCATCATCGAAGTAATCTTCCAATGACTCTTTTTGTCGTAATCTTGCTAATTCTTCTTCATAATCATCCCACTCTTCAATTTCCTGATAAACTTTACGACTTGGTTTCTTTTTACTCTTTCGGGGATCTCTAATTTTTTTATCCCGATCAAACTCTGCCTCGGCTTTACGGCGAAGTGAATCTTGTCGTTTCATTTTACATTTTAGTTTTATAAGATCTGATAGTGTGTCCTCTTTTAAGGAACGTTAAAAAAAAGGTTTTATTCAGTTTTAATTAGCTATTTGCTTACACGAGTATGTTTATTCTATCACGGGTTTTATTGGTACTACTTTAACAGGCTTTAAAATAATAATTACCAACGCAAGTTAAAAATATTTCAAATATAAAAACAAATGGTAATATGTTTTTGTGCAAAAAAATTAAAACAAATAAGTTGCTCCAAGCTTAAGCCCCATTACATTACCAATGCCCAACTCAGCATTGGCAGCCCAATGGTCGTTGAAAAAGTAGCTACCACCGGTTTGTATCCCAAAATAAAGGCCCGAGCCCCTTGCTCCATCGTAGTTTATGCCATCGTTATCTGATTTCAAAACTGTATTGACAGAGATAAACCCCAATGATGCTCCAGCATAGAACAGAAAAGGAGCTCTGATTTTCAATAAGTTATTAAAGTGATAGTTTCCCCTTGCAGCAATTGTAAAAGCCCTGTGTTGCCAGGTATCTCCGCCAAAGGTTTCCGATTGACTGCGATAACTGAAGGCACCACCTACTGAAACCTCGTCATGGACCATAACCTCAGCGCCTGCATAAAAAGGTACTCCCCAGGAGGAAACACCAAAACCAAAATTCATATAAATATTCCCTTCCCGGGGTACTTTTGATCCCCGCGGCAATGATGACTGTGCATTAGCAGAAATTGCGAAAGCCGACACTATCATCAATATAATAAGTTTTCTCATATGGTATTTTTTTTCGGGCAAAGGTAAATTATTTTACATATTTGTAACTTGTAAGTAACGTAAATAATTGTGTATGGATTGTAAGAAAAACGAAAACCTGGGTATGTGTAATTGCACTTACCCCTGCAGTCGAAAAGGACTTTGTTGCGAATGCATAGCCCACCACAGAAAAAAAGGTGAACTGCCGGCATGTTATTTTCCAGCTGATGCAGAAAAAACCTATAACCGCAGCATTGAATATTACCTGGAAATATCGAAAAATTAATGCAAGACAAATCAAAAAATAACCCAGTAAAACCGGAACTCTTGCTGCCGGCAGGAAACATGGAAAACTTTAAAGCTGCTATTGTTGGCGGCGCCGATGCCGTATACCTTGGCATTAAACAATTTAATGCCCGTGGGCGCGCTCAAAACTTTTCGTGGCAGGAACTTGCTACTGCCCTCGAAATAGGCCGACAATACAAAGTAAAGATTTATGTCACACTCAATACAGTTATAAAAAACACTGAAATTGAGGATCTTATAGAAACACTTCATCATTTAAATCAACTACGACCCGATGCCCTCATTATACAGGACTGGGGTGTATATTACATTGTAAAAAAATATTTTCCTAAATTAAAAGTACATGCCAGCACACAAATGGGAAATCATAACCATTTGGGTACAAATCATGCAAAAAAACTAGACTTTCAGCGGGTAATTTTGGCAAGAGAACTTACCATGCCCGAATTGAAACGTATTACACAAAATACCGAAGTTCAGACAGAAGTATTCATTCATGGAGCCCTCTGCTACTCTTTTTCGGGTATGTGTCTGTTCAGCAGTTTTACAGGAGGACAGGGTGCTAATCGTGGGCTATGCAAGCAACCATGTCGCAGAATTTTCCATACGCCTCAAAAATCAACCCCGTTTAGTTTAAAGGATCTTCAGTCGGAAAATAACATAGAACAACTCAAACAATTAAACATTCATTCGTTAAAAATAGAAGGCCGCTTAAAATCAGCAAATTATGTGTTTAATGTAGCAAAAGCATACAAAATATTGCTAAATGACCCTTCAAAACGGAACGAAGCCCTTAAACTACTTGAAATGGATATGGGCAGAGATAAAACAGGCTACTTTGCGGGCGGTGATGTATCAGATGCTATTACCAGCCGCACTGCCACAGGCTATAATTTGGGACACATTATTAAAAATGATACTGAGTACCTGACTATACATACAAGCACAAAACTGGAGAAAGGAGACCGCTTAAGAATCGTGCACCAGGATGGAACACAAACAGCTTTTAAAATAAATAAACATGAGGCCATTGACAATGGCTACAGCATTTTAAAAACAGCACGCGGAAAATTTGCAAAGGGGGACAAAGTATTTTTGGCATCGCAAAAAGAGAAAAAAATAAAATCTATCGATGTACCTGCTGCAGAATTCAACTCAAAACCCATTAGTAAAAAAAATAAAGCTCAGATAGCTGATGAAATAAAGGATAAAAAAAGAAAGAATACCAGGAGCAACAGAGATAATATTTTTGTAAGAATCAATGACCTTGATTGGATTAAAAAAATACAATTTAACGACATTGAAGGATTACTGCTAAAATTACCATTGAAGCAATATGGACAGCTGCGCACAGAGGTTCCATTTATAAAAAAGAACCTGCATAAAATTATTATTGAATTACCAGCGTTTATTCCCGAAGATGGAATAAGCAAATGGAAGGAGCTTATTAATAACCTAAAAAGTAAAGGCATTAAAAAATTTGCCCTTAGTCATCTTTCCCAACAATTGTTTTTCAATCCGAAAGATTTCCTCATGACCAACGAGCAGGTTTATGCATTTAATGATGCTGTTATACATGTGCTTAAAAGTGAAAAAATAAACAAGTATACCCTGCCATTTGAAAACGACATGGACAATATTAAAAACTACTCATTCTCAGATGGAATAATACCCGTATACTTCAGGCCACCCTTATTTTTCTCGCGTATGCCGGTCAAAATTGATTCCCGGAAGCCCGTATTTGACGACTACAACCCAAATATGCAACTCAATTATATAAAACGCGATAACCTTAATTATATTTATCCGGAACAACCGGTATCATTTACACACCAGGTCAATGAATTTAGGAAACAGGGTTTTAATAATTTTCTGGTTGATTTTAGTTTCGAAAAACCATCACAGAACCGCTGGAAAACAGTTTTAAAACGGGTTAAATTTTCTGAACAAATACAACCCGCCTACAGCTTCAACCTTAAAAACGGGCTGGTTTAAAAATCATTTAAAATAAAAGAATCAAATAAAGAGAAGGACCTATTTTATTAATCTACAAAATCCAAATTTTGCATAACCTCATAATTTACGTAATTTTATAACAAATAGAACTCAAAAATTTACTGCAATGAAAACAAAAAACTTAATTTTAGTTGTATTGATAATAAGCCTGTTCGGGATGTTCAATTCCTGCTCAAAACCAGATCAGCATTTGAAAACGATTCCCTCTACAGCTAATTTGGTGGGCTCTGTAGACTTGCTTAGTACCGCCAAAAAAGCACAACTTTACGATTTGGACCAATATGCTTTTTACAATGATATGATGAAAAAGCTGCAAGAGGAAAATCCCGAATTGCACAGTTATCTCTCAGAAATAATAAGCAACCCGCTAAAAACAGGCATTCGGTACCGTGAAGATATGTTTATGTTTGCCGAAGACCTCAATTCGAACCCCCACATGGGTGTTACCATGTCTATTCGTAACAGTGAAGATTTCGAGACTTTCATCACCAATATTCTGGAGAAAACTAAAAGCGAAATGGTCATCACTAAAAAGAAAGGCCTAAGCTATGCCACTGAAAAAAACATGATGATTGCCTACGATAATGAGAAAATGCTCATGGTTGCTCATGAAGGCTCAGGTGAAGACGAGCTATTTAGCTACATAAAAACCTTAATGAACCAAACTACAGAAGACGCAATTTTATCGCATAGTGACTTCAAAAAGTTTAAAGCAGATAAAAAGGATTTTAATTTCTGGCTGGCAAGTGATGCTTTACCCCAAACACCCCAAACAGCAATGATCAAAACCCAGATACCTTTTGAAACAGAAGGCAATTACTTACATGCGCATATGAATTTTGAGGATGAGGGTATATTTAGTACAGCAAAATGGACCTTTAATGAAGAAATTCAGGCTATTCTGGATGATTATGACTTTTCACGTAAATTTAATACCGAGTTACTCAATTATTTACCAAAAGATAATTATGCCACAATTGGTTTCGGACTTAACCCCGATGCCATCTACAAATGGCTAAATGATATACCATCATACAAAAATATGCTCGACCAGGCCAACAAAAATGCACCACTAAGCGCAGAGAAAGTTGTAAATAGCCTGAAGGGTGATATTATAGTTGCCATGCACGGATTCATGCTTCCCGATGAGGCTGAAACAACAAGCCCGGGCGCTCAAAACCAAAATGTAATGCCTTATGCATCTGCAATTGTATCAATGAACAACAGCGATGTTTATGACCAAATCGTTAATAATATGCTTCCCAAAGGCCTGTTCGAAGAAATGAACACCTATTACAGGGGCAAATTTGCTGGTTTCTATGTATATTTTGGATTGTACAACAATAACCTGATTGTAACAAATGATAAAAACGTAATTAAAGCTGCTACAGATGGGGGCTTAGAAGAAAACGTCGGAAAAACTGAGTTGGCCGACATTTTCAATCATAGTACATTTATGTATATGAACATGGACTGGGACCAATATCCGGATGGCTTGAAAGATATGATGGAAAAAAATATGAGTAATGCTGAATTTGAAAACTTCAGATCTGTTACAAACTATACCAAACAGATGCAGGTTTATGAAGAAAATATAGGAGAAGGTAAAATGGAGTTTTTAATGAAGAACAACGATGGGAATGCGCTCCACACCATTATGCAAATAATTGATGAACAACGTATGAAAATGGATAAGAAAGAAGAGGAAAAAGAGGATAAATTAGCCGAAGTTATTCAAGAATAAATATGAACATATAAAAATATTTAAGCTAATAAATATATCTATAAAAGGCGACACGCATTGAGTGTCGCTTTTTTTTATGACCAAATGAATAGCGGGTAAAACTACCTGATTGACAAAAAATCTTATGAATTTGTTAAAATTGGTTAAATTATTGTATATTTGTAGTGGGTTTTTAATCGACAGTTTTATACTGTCGTCATGGTTTTAAGGGTTAATAACGGTGCGAGAGGAAATTTTTGTTTCCTCTCGTTTCTTTTTATACAAAAATCCATAAAAAGTAATGCTTTCATTTAGCTATAGGCCTTCAAGTCGTTATTTTCTATTACCATTATTGATTTCACTACATATATTCGGGTATTAATTTTATTTCAATAATGCATTGATGCTATCAGAAAAAAGTATTCATGTGTTTAAATTTAATTTTATTCGCAAGCCCATGAGCTCACTTCGTTCGGTTCAATGGTCATTACCTGTCCCGATGCCAATCGGGATAGAACCTCTTATTTCCTGTTTTACAGTTTTTTACTTCTGTTTTTACATTTAATCATGCTCGTGCCTTGCTTCGCCGAAGCTTTGCGAAGGCGAAGTGTGTTTAAATGTTTAAGCATGGAGGTTTCATCTTTTCAAAGATATGCTTGTAGACATCATTAAACAAAAAACACACACGGCCAATATTGCAAAACACGTTTTTTTACAAATGCTCTTTTTAAAGCTTTATCCCATTTTTCAGGGACAAAACCATAGAAAAGCAATAGGATTTTGGCTATTCCATCCTTTTTACATACTTTTGCAGCGCGTATGACAATACGAAATACTTGCATAGACAACATTCAGATAGTTGTACTGGAATTTATTCATAAATTCCTGTTCAAGCTGGCAACACACTTATGACTTTTTTGAACATTCACCTTATCAACTTGTTGCCATAACGTGAACCAGACAGAAACACTATTTTTTTAATTTTTATAAACTAAAAATCAATTTATTATGAAGAAAATGAACATTGTTCAATTTTTAGGTATTTTTTTGATTTTATTCACAGCCTTTTCATCTTCTGCTGTAGCACAGGAAGAAGAGAAAAAGGACGGATTCAAAATCGGTGGTGCTGTACGTTACAACATCATCAGTACTGATTATGAAAGTGACCCTACAACACTTAGTACATCAGCCACTTGGGATACCTGGCGATTAAACGTTGACGGAACCATGAAAGGACTCGATCTAAGTTTTGAGTATCGCTTTTACCCAACTTTTGCCACACATTTTATGCACCACGGTTGGATAGGCTACAATTTTAATGATGTAGCTTACATGAAACTTGGTGTAAGTCAGGTACCATTTGGTATCACCAAATTCGCTTCACACTCATGGTGGTTCCAGGGACCTTACTATGTAGGTCTTGAGGATGACTATGACATGGGTATCAAATTTGATTTGAATTTTGTAGAAAACCTTGATCTTGCTGTAGCTTACTACCGTCAGGCAGAACCACAAGGCCCAGCAAGTGGTGGTGTAAACTGGACAGGACCAGGTGCCGGTCGGTATTCATACGATATCACACCTGGTTCAGGAGGAGTTGTAAATGATGGAACAGGTATGGTTGATACTGTTACAGCCTCAATACGTGAGCTTAACCAATTTAACGTGCGCGCTGCATACCATATTACCGAAGACATCGAAATTGGTGCTTCTGGACAATTTGGACAAACTTACAACTCAACCTTAGATGATTCAGAAATGTCAATGGCAATTGCAGGACACGTTGTGGCTAACTTTGGAAACTTTAATTTCAAAGGGGAATTCGTAAATTATAATTACGGTGCCAAAAGTGATACAGATCAGGATCTGGATATAGTACAGATGGGTGCATATGGATCATCATATAACGTTGCAACAGAAGCTAATATGTACGTAGCTGGCTTAGCTTACAGTATTCCTGTTGAATGGGGTCCAATTACCAACATCCAACCTTATGTTGACTTTACCCTGATTGACAAAGCTAATGAAGACTTCTATGATACTCAGCATTTAGTGCCTGGATTCCTAATTACGGCAGGTAGCATTTATACTTATGTAGACTATGCAATGGGTAAAAACCAACCATGGTTAACAGACAGTTTTGGATTAGGTCTGGGACAAGGTGTTGAAGATCCAGAATGGAATAAGCGTTTCAACATTAATATTGGATATTACTTCTAAAAAACGTAAATTAGTTCCCGGATTGTTTTCCGGGAACTAATTTTCATTACTAATACTTAAAATATGAGTGACATACAAGTAAAGAATTTGAATGTCATTTTCGGAAAGCGAAAAAAAGAAGCGCTCAAATTACTAAACGATGGTTATTCTAAAGCCGATATTCTGGATAAAACAGGATGTACAGTAGGTGTATACGATGCCAGCCTTGATATAAAAGACGGCGAAATTTTCGTTGTAATGGGCCTTTCCGGA
>NZ_DATFKB010000185.1:0-4366 GCF_035268865.1 Salinivirga sp.
AGGTAAGCTAGTGGCCTATTTTCTGACCAACTCAGTGGGAATATTAACTGATGCTCTGGAGAGTACTGTTAATGTAGCAACCGGATTTATTACACTTTACAGTATTTATGTAGCAACCAAACCACAGGATGAAAATCATCCGTACGGGCATGGAAAAGCTGAGTTTTTATCGGCATCAGTAGAAGGATTTCTGATAATCATTGCAGGTATTATAATTATTTATGAAGCCGTAAAACGCCTTTTCCTGCCAGCCGAAATATTACAACTAGACATTGGAATAGTGATTGTTGCTGTAGCCGGATTATTTAATTACTTACTGGGTTGGTACAGCATACGAACAGGAAAAAAACATAATTCAATTGCATTAATATCCGGAGGTAAACACCTGCAATCCGATACTTACTCTTCCATTGGACTTGTTGCAGGTCTGCTCATCTTATATTTCACAGGTGAAGTGTGGCTAGACAGTTTAATTGCCCTCATCTTTGGTACCATTATCATAATAACCGGAATCAGAATCTTGAAAGAGACCACATCGCACCTAATGGATGAAGCCGACTTTGAACTGATTAAACAATTCAGGAATGTAATAAAAGAGCATAAAAGCGATACCTGGATTGATATCCATAATTTTAAACTGGTAAAATACGGAAATGCTTATCATATAAATTGTGACCTGGTTCTACCCTATTTTCTGAATCTTGCACAGGCCCATGATGAAGGTGAAAAATTAAAAAAACTGGTTGTAGATAGCTTTTCAGAAGAAATTATTTTTAATCTGCATATAGATGAATGTTTTAAATTATATTGTAAAAATTGCAAACAAGAGAACTGCCCGGCCAGGCAAGAAAAATTTATTGAAGAAGCTGATTTTGATCTGAAAAAGTTTATAAATGAAAAACCTGAGGAAAAGGTTTAAATTATAATGATTAACTCAATCAGTCTTTAAATGTAGGTAGACGCCATTGCTAAATAATAAATTTTGTAGTGGCAACTTTTCGTAAAAAAGTAAAGTATGGAAAAACTTATCGATCAAATAATTTCCCTGGCATTACCCGGAATAATACTGCTTATATTAATTCTTTTTTTAATCTTAAACAGCTGGTTATTTAACCGCTTAAAAAGACCAACAAATACTTTCCAGGTAATAAAGAACTCCATTGCAGCATTCATTGTTTTGGCAGGCATACTGGCTATAATACTCACATTACCGATCACCCAGGAAGCAAAAGGGCAAATACTCAGTTTTCTTGGTATTATTGTTAGTGCAGGTATTGCCTTAAGTTCTACTACTGTTTTGGGAAATCTTATTGCAGGCATTATGAACAACTCGATGAAACGCTTTAGCAATGGAGATCTCATAAAAATAGGAGATTTGCAGGGCCGCGTTGTTAGAAGAAGTGCCTTTCATACCGAAATACAACTGGAGGACAGTAATTTTGTAACCATTCCAAATTTACACATTGCATCGAACCCGGTAAAATTAACGCGAAAAACCAACACAGTTATTTCCACCACAGTATCACTGGGTTATGATGTGCCTCGCCAAAAAATTGAAGAGGCTCTTAAAGAGGCTGCTCTTGAAGCAAAATTAAAAGACCCGTATGTTTATATTTTAGAGTTGGGCGACTTTTCTGTAGTGTATAAAATCCATGGATTCCTAACCGACAGCACTTTATTCTTCAGTACCTCATCGCTACTCAATGCAAAAGTAATGGATGTATTGCATCAGAAAAAAATTGAAATTGTATCACCAACTTTCATGAACCAAAGACGGACAGATGATAACATATTTATACCCAAAACCATCATTGACAAACCACCTGAAACTAAAGAAAAGACACCTGAGGAGCTTATTTTTGATGAAGCTATTGAGGCTGGCGAAATAGAAAAAAAGAAAAACAACCTCAAAAAACTTGATGCAAGAAAAGAGGAGTTGCAGGCTAGTCTTAAATCAGAAAAAGACGAAAAACAAAAAGAAGTTATCAAGGCTGCCCTAGCACGCATCGAAAATTTAAAAACAAAAATTGAAGCGCATATTAAGGCCGAAAATGAGAAGAATAAAGATTAGAAGTCAATTTGCCGGTTAATCGCAAAAGCCAATAACCTTGAAAATTAGTTGATATAATGCAGACCTACGCTTTTCTTACGTGAATATGCATGCTTTATAACCAAATATGCTACATTAATAATATTCCGCAATTCGCATAAAGGCTTCGAAATGGTGGTTTGTTTATAGAGCGACTCAGTTTCGTTGTAAATGGTCCACAAACGATCATAGGCACGCTGCAATCTTACTTCACTTCGCACAATTCCCACATAAACACTCATTATTTGCTGCACCTCCTTTAAACTTTGGGTAATGAGCACCATCTCTTCAGGATGCGAAGTTCCCTCATCGTTCCAGTCAGGAATTCCCTCCTTAAATTCTATATTACCTATATTTTTGGCAGCATGGTCAACTGCCCAGTGCGCATACACCAGCCCCTCAAGTAAGCTATTTGATGCCAGTCGATTAGCACCATGCAGACCCGTATTAGATGTTTCGCCCGCAGCATAAAGATTCTTTATCGACGTTCTTCCATTTAAATCAACCTTCACCCCACCACAAATATAATGTGCTGCAGGTGTCACCGGAATTGGATCTTTGGTGATGTCGATATTGAGGCTTAAGCACTTTTTATGAATGTTGGGAAAATGCTCCACCAGACTTTTCGAATCGAGATGCGAGCAATCGAGCCAAACATGATCATCACCACTGGTTTTTATTTCATTGTCGATGGCTCGCGCTACAATATCTCGTGGCGCCAAACAACCACGTTCATCGTATTTGTGCATAAACTCTTTGCCATCGAGCGTACGTAAAATACCGCCGAAGCCCCGCACAGCTTCAGAGATCAAAAAGGCAGGTCTTTCGCCGGGGTTGTATAATGATGTGGGGTGAAACTGAACAAATTCCATATTATCGACAATACCTTTGGCGCGATAAGTCATGGCAATGCCATCGCCCGTTGCAGAAAGCGGATTAGTAGTGTTCATGTATAAATTACCTGCACCACCACTGGCCAACATAGTAGTTTTGGCCAAAATTGTTTTCACATTACCTTGTTTTATGTCCAGCACATAAGCTCCATAACATTCAGTATCTGTATGATGTCGCTTTACCAGCTGCCCCAAATGATGCTGTGTAATCAGGTCGATGGCAAAGTATTCTTCATAAATCGTAATGGCCTCGTTGCTTTTAACCTCCTCAAGCAGCGCTCTATGAATCTCGTACCCCGTATTATCTTTATGATGTAAAATACGATTCTTTGAATGTCCGCCCTCTTTTGCAAGCTCGAAGCCCCCCGTATTGAGCTTATCGAAATTAGTACCAAGCTCCACCAATTCATTTATATATGGAGGTGCTGCAGCCACAACTTTCTTTACAACATCCTCATCAGACATTTCAGCACCGGCAATCATGGTATCTTGCACATGCTGATCAAAACTATCGTCTGGCGATGTAACAGCTGCGATACCGCCCTGGGCGTAGACTGTGTTATTATCGTCAAGAACACCTTTTGACAATAGTATTACTTTGCCAAATTTTGATGCCTTTAATGCCATGGTCAAACCGGCCAGGCCACTACCAATAATTAAAAAATCCGTTTTTTTCCTCATTATTGTCTGTTTTTATCAGCTGGCCAACCTCTAATAGTGGACAAACATTTTCATTGCCCTGGTCCGATTTATCAGTTAGTTGACTAAACTGTTTATGCGCTTTTGCTCAACGAACAAAATTACACATTTAACGAAAATTCGCGAAATAAAACCTGCTTTTTAGTATTAACCCGTAAAGAACTTCACTTATCCATAACAAATAAAACCAATTGAAAACATCATTTATGGCACAGGCTTCAAACTCGCCCCCTGGATGGAATTTTGATCTTGTTATGTAAACTCAAATCCCAATCCCACCTCATGAAAGCAAAAAAGTGAGCATTGAATCTTTACTCTATACTCACACTCTTAACTAATTTCGTGACTCCGGCGGGATTAGGCTCGTCTCCCGCAAACCCAATCACACAGGCTCCTCGTGATCCCGCCTAATGGGCTAACAGGCAACTTCATTTACATAAAAATAAAGGCCTCTACCTTTCGGTAAAAGCCTTTTCGTGACTCCGGCGGGATTAGGCTCGTCTCCCACAAACCCAATCCCACCAGCCGCTCGTGATCACGCCTACCGGGCTGACAGGCAATAAATTTCCCTAAAAAATTAAAGGCTTCTACCAATCGGTAAAAGCCTTTTCGTGACTCCGGCGGGATTAGGCTCGTCTCGCACCAGGACAGCCAGCCCCCATAGCCGCTCGTGATCCCGCCTGTC
>NZ_DATFKB010000186.1:0-13754 GCF_035268865.1 Salinivirga sp.
AAATAGCGTTTCTGAAGATCGATACGGGCCGGTTCTTGACGATTTTGAACTTACCAACCTCAATGAATATGCACGTTTCGTGAAAGTTGTTGCCAAAAATTATGGTACTATACCCGACTGGCACATGGGACACGGGGGAGAAGCATTTATTTTCGTAGATGAGATTGTGATCGAGTAAGCACTGGGCTTTGTTAGATTTTAATTCTTCTGTAGAAAAAAAAGTTTTTTTAGGTTAATTCCACATTATCAGTTGTTAATAACTTTCATGTTTGTGTTAAAAATGAATTTTGCATTTCGCGTTTTATTGATTTATTTTCGCAAATAAAAACAAAAACACCCCATATTTTACAGCTTATGGATTATGTAAATCAACTAAAACAAATGGCCAAACTCATTGCGCTTGAGAATACTGGCACTCCGGTTGAATTGGCACGGCAATTAAATATTGACGAACAATTAGTAAAAGACCGCATTCGAGAACTTGAAGAGCTTTATGCCGTGGATATCAGTTACGTGGATGATTTGAAAACCTTCCGCGTAAGCCATGGTCACTTCCCAATGCACCTTTTTAAAACAAGTTTGCAATACCAGATGAACTGATGCTGTTTTAGTACCCATTTAAACAGAGCGCTATTCTAATTATGCTTCCGTTTTTACAACCTGATTGTATTTACAATGCAATTGCTTTATTATAGTGTTTACAATCCGTAACAGTTTTTTTAAATATAAAGCTGACTACATAGCGTTGACTCCCGGGCTAAAGCCCTGTAGATTTAAATGAATGCTGTAACCCACGCCATGAATGACGTGGTAAATCATATTCTGCAAAAATTTCTTTACAGGAATTAGGCTAATGATTTGTACCGTCATTTATGGCGGTGAGAAGCAGAGGCTATAGCTTTTCATGGCTTTAGCCGGGAATATTTTACTGCAAAAAGGAGCTTCCTGGTTGAGGCCTTGTCGATTTTTGAGAGTTACTGAGCTCCGCGCCATGAATGGTGTGGTAAGTTATATTCTGCGAAAATTTTTTTACAGCAATTAGGCTAATGACTTGCACCCCCATTTATGGCGGTGAGAGGGTGTTTCAGATGCTTCATGGCTTTAGTCAGGAATTTTTTCGTGCATAGATGAGCTTGTTCCCAACATTTTTTAAATTTACCTTAGCCCAAATTGGTAACTCAACCCTATTTCAGAAACGGACTTACTTCAATTAATCTCTCTTTCATTTTTCGTATATTTACACCTCTGAATAAAAAATCCACCAATGAAAAAATACATTTTAGGTCTTTTGATCGTTACCATGCTGTATGCATGCACAAAAACTAATAGTCAAATGATTATACAATCACCCGACGGAAAAATTGAAGTGAAACTCGATTTGAAAAACAACCAACTACCTAAATATGCGGTCACCTATAAGGGCGATACCGTTATTAAACCCTCTTCAATGGGATTTGAGTTTCTTAATCAGCCTGAAATGTCCGGGTTTAGGGTAGTGGATACGCGGATGAAGTCTGTCAATAAAAAATGGACTATGCCATGGGGTGAGCAAAAAGAGGTTGTAAACCACTACCAGGAGATGTTGGTTAGCCTGCAAGAGATTAAAAAACCAAAACACTCAATGAATATTCGCTTCCGGGTATTTGACGAGGGCATTGGCTTTCGCTATGAGTTTCCCGAACAACCCGGGCGCGATTCACTCGAAATATCTGCAGAAAATACTGAATTCTGCCTTACAGGGGATCATCGCGTGTGGTGGATTCCGGGCGATTGGGATATTTACGAACATCTGTATAACGAGACGTTGTTTTCAGAGATTGATGCCCTGCAATTTGCTCAGCATGAATCGCTGGCGCAAACTTATATACCCTATAATGCCGTAAACACACCGGTAACCATGCGTACAACAAGCGGATTGCATCTGAGCTTTCATGAGGCTGCACTGACCAATTATCCGGGGATGACACTCCGGGTCGATACAGAAAACCTTACCATGCGGAGCGAACTTGTTGGGTCGGAACGCACCGAATATAAAGCTAAAGTGAGCTTGCCATTTGAAACGCCCTGGCGTACCATACAAATTGCCCCCGATGCAACGGATCTGATTGCTTCTAAAATGATTTTGAACCTGAACGAGCCCAATAAGCTGGGTGATGTGAGCTACGTGAAACCTATGAAATATGCTGGCATTTGGTGGGAAATGCACCTGGATAAATCGACATGGGATTTGGCCAGCGGCAGACACGGAGCTACAACTGAGAATGCCAAACGCTACATCGATTTTGCGGCAGAAAATAACCTTGGTGGTATACTTGTAGAAGGTTGGAACACCGGCTGGGAGAAATGGATTGGTGTAGACAACCGTGAGGGGATTTTTGATTTTGTGACGCCATATCCGGACTATGACATTAATGAGGTCGTACGTTATGCAAAAAGTAAAGGTGTAGAAATTATAATGCACCATGAAACATCGGCTGCGGTGACCACTTATGAGCAGCAGCTTGATACAGCCTACCGGTTTATGGAGTCTTTGGGATTGCATGCCGTAAAAACCGGGTACGTGGGCACGATCATTCCCAAAGGGGAGTATCATCATGGACAATACATGGTACAACATTACCGTAAGGTGCTGGAAACAGCAGCGCACCACAAGGTCGCTGTAAATGCACATGAGCCGATCAAGGCCACGGGTATTCGCCGTACCTATCCCAATGCCATTTCACGTGAAGGTCTGCGTGGACAGGAATTCAACGCCTGGTCGTCCGATGGTGGTAACCCACCCTCGCATTTGCCAACTGTAGCCTTTACACGTATGCTGGCAGGGCCCATCGACTTTACTCCTGGAGCGTTCAATATTAAACTGGATCCATACAAGCCCGATAACCAGGTAAGTACCACACTGGCGCAACAATTGGCACTCTATGTGGTTATTTACAGCCCGGTGCAAATGGCCTGCGACCTGCCTGAACATTACAAAGGGCGACCTGCCTTTCAGTTTATTCGTGATGTGGGGGTGGATTGGCAGCAAACAGAAGTACTCAACGGAGAAGTGGGCGAATATGTGACCATTGCCCGTAAGGAGAAAGAAACCGGTAATTGGTTTCTGGGCAGCATTACTGATGAACATGCCCGCGAGTTTGCATTGCCGCTTAATTTTCTTGATAAGGATGTTACTTATGAAGCGACATTGTATAAAGATGCGCCCGACGCGCATTGGGATGATAACCCTGAGTCCATCAATATTGAAACACACACACTTCAAGCTACCGATACATTGAACGTCCAATTAGCCCCTGGTGGCGGATTGGCTGTATCGTTCATGAAAAAATAAAAAAAATAACGGATCAATGAAATTTGCCATCGTTAACGGACCCAATCTTAATTTGCTCGGAAAGCGAGAACCCGGCGTTTATGGAAACCAATCTTTTGAGTCTTACCTAAACACGCTCCGCAAAGCTTATCCCGGCCACAAGCTCATCTATTTCCAATCCAATGTGGAGGGTGAACTCATTAATTACCTGCATGAAGTCGGGTTTGATGTTGATGGCATTGTCTTTAATCCCGGAGGCTATTCGCATACCTCCGTAAGTATAGCCGATGCCATCGCAGCAATCGATGCGCCGGTGGTGGAGGTGCATATTTCCAATATTTACGCCCGCGAAAACTATCGCCACCAAAGCCTCACAGGTGCCAAGTCAAAGGTTGTGATTAGCGGAGCGGGTCTACAAGGGTACAGGCTGGCTTTGCAATACCTGACGGAATTAAGCGTATGAAAATCTCATTTCGTCCGAAAATTGGGATTTTAACTGTTGTTTCTTGCAAAACATTCTTAGATTTGTTTATGTGGCAAATTAGTATAAGATCTTATTGTTGTCTTTTCTTCCAAAATAGATCATGAATCAAGTGCAATAGGATCATTAACTAAGTTTAAAAGAAATGAGCATAAAGTATAGGAAGGTTTTAAGCAAAAATGCAATAAGACGGTAGTCAGTTACGGATAGAAGCATTTTTTTTGCCACTAATTATAAAAATACACCGGGCATTTGCTTCCTGAGTTAATTAAATATACAGCTGGAGCCGTTTTAATAAACTAAATACTGTGTATACTGCACATAAAGAATAAGATTCTATGAAACTGAGGAGTCATAACTTTCTGTACTTTGGCCTTTATATGATTGTTATTATTGCCGTCATTTTTATTATTGACTACAATTTAATCAAGCACTCTTTAAAAGAACAGGCTGAAGAGGATCTTATACTTCGATGTGAAAAAATTCATCAAAATCTCCAGAAATCGCTTAATTCGGCTATTGAAAACTACCTTAGAGGTATCACAAAATCGGGTCTTGATGTGGTACGTTATTACTACGATCAATATGAAAGTGGTAAACTAACGGAGCCAGCAGCTAAAGATGCAATACAGGAGTATTGTAACAGTCTGGCTATCGGGACTACCGGCTATATTGTTGCGGTTGGGAATGACAATGGAAAGCTTACCCTGGATATTCATCCTTTCAAAAGACACGAAGATTGTTCGCATACCATTGGCTGCGAGGTATGGGACAGTGTACGGAATGGTTATACGGAATATCCCTGGAGGAACCCTGAAGATAACAAACTCAGGAAAAAGGTGGCCTATGTAATGGAATTTCCGGAATGGAACTGGGTTTTAGGGGCAACCTCTTACAAAAGCGAGTTTATGCAATTACTGAACAAAGATGATTTGAAAAATATCCTTTCTTCAGTGAAGATAAAGGGCTCGGGATACGCCACATTGTATGATCAAGACAAAAATATATTGTTTCATCCTATGCTGGAGAAGCACCATAATGGATCTTTTTTAAAACAACAATCAGAAATAGTTGATCGCATTTTGTCTGCGAAAGGAGAGATAAGCTTTTACGATTGGAAGAACCCGGATGAAGTAAAACCACGAAAAAAATATGCTTTTACAAAAGAAATCCCTGAATTTGGGTTTTATCTGGTTGTAACCGGCTATATGTATGAGGTTTATAATCCGCTTAATAATATTGTTTACATCACTGTGGTACTTTCACTTTCAGCTATATTGTTGCTTTTACTTGCAGTATTCTTTTACAGCCGAAAAGTGGTTAAGCCCCTTCTTCGCATAATTGACGGAATCAACCAGTACTACGAAGACCGATCTGTTTTGAAATTGCCTGAATCATCAGTTAATGAAATCAACTCACTGTCCAAAGCTTTTCATCAAATGACCCGGGAGATCAACAAGCAAATGAAAGAAAAACAAGAGACCATAGACCGGATTCAGCTTATGAATACTGAACTTGAAGTGGCCAAAGAGTTGGCCGAAGAGAGTGACCGACTCAAATCAGCTTTTCTGGCCAATATGAGCCATGAAATAAGAACCCCAATGAATGGTATATTGGGATTTATTAATTTATTAAAAAAACCACGACTTACCGTGAAGAATCAAAATCGATATATCGCAATAATTGAGAAAAGTGGTAAAAGGATGCTGGATACTTTGAATGATATAATCAATATTTCGAAAATAGAAGCAGGTCAGGTTAGCGTTGTTAAGTTTGGGGTTTTTGTCAATCAGGTGCTTGAGGAACACTACACTTTCTTCAAAAAAGAAGCAGAAGCCAAAGGGCTTGAATTGATTTACGAATCCACACTTTCAGAAAATGAGAACAGGGTTCTAACCGATAAACAAAAGTTGGAATCCATCTTAACCAATCTGATTAAAAATGCAATTAAATACACGGACCAGGGGAGTATCAAGTTTGGTTATACATTGAGAAAGGAAAATGGAGCCAGTGTTTTTGAGTTTTTTGTATCAGATACAGGTATAGGTATACCCCAAAATAGAATGAAGGCTATTTTTAATCGATTTGAGCAATCCGATATAGAGGATAAACGGGCTTATGAAGGATCAGGATTGGGGCTTGCTATTTCAAGATCATATGTAGAAATGCTTGGTGGGCAAATTAACGTTGAATCTGAATTGGGTGTAGGGTCAACTTTCAGGTTCACTATTGTGGATGGTGTTTCTAAATAAAATGAAATGTAAAAAGGCAATAAGATTTTAATGGTTAGTTAGAACTTATTAAGCTTATATGCGTTTGCTGCTAAGCAGGGATAGACTTTGTTTTAAACTTTTACACTTGTTTATTGTTTTACTCAATTGTCTAGTGAGTAATTTTTAAGGCATGGTTTATAGTTGCTAAAAAAATAAAAATGAAAATACAAATAACCCTCTTTTTTATAGTGCTAGCCTTTGTGGTTCAGGCCCAGGAAAATGTGCCTGTTTTGATTACAGACAGGCCTGATCAAACGGAATCTTCAGTAACTGTTCCGGTGAAATCGTTACAAATCGAAACTGGTTTTATGCTGGCTAATGAACAAACAGATTTGTTTGATTTGAGCTCAATAACCTACAATACCACACTGCTTCGCTATGGTTTGCTGGATAATTTTGAATTGCGGTTGGGGCTGGAATACCTGGAAGAAAAAGTAGAATTCCAGGATACAGATGAAACAGATAAGGCGAATGGATTTTCGCCCCTGTATACCGGATTTAAAGTAAAAGTTGCAGATGAAAATGGCTGGCTGCCAGAGGTTGCTTTTCTTGGAGGTTTGATTTTACCTTTTACGGCCGATAAGGCTTTTAAACCCGAATATGTGGGCGGGAATATGCGTTTGGCTTTTGCGCATACGCTATCAGAACGGTTTTCTTTAGGTTATAATTTAGGTGCAGAATGGAGCGGAAATACAGCCGTTCCGGAATACTTTTACTCCCTCGCACTCGGAATTGGACTTGCCGATGCGTTGGGCATGTTCGTGGAAAGTTATGGTACAGTACCGGAAAAAGGAGCCGACGCCCACTTGCTTGATGCCGGATTCACCTATCTGGTATTACCCAATTTCCAATTGGATATTTCAGGAGGACTGGGTTTAAACGATGCCGCATTAGACAATTTTATAAGTTTTGGATTGACTTATAGATTGCCGGAGTAACCCTTAAAAAATATAATGGTTTTTATGTAGTCCTCTACAGTCATACTTTTAGCTAAGTAAACAAGTAATGATTTCATTAGTTGTTAGGTTGCAGTTGAATGACAATTTATTTTATCTTGCTTATCCCTAACTTTG
The DNA here is from genome assembly GCF_035268865.1 of Salinivirga sp. Classification (GTDB taxonomy): domain Bacteria; phylum Bacteroidota; class Bacteroidia; order Bacteroidales; family Salinivirgaceae; genus Salinivirga. Next base: position 7,138 of record NZ_DATFKB010000186.1, read on the forward strand.
CCCTTTATGCGCAAAATCATTCACGTGGATATGGATTCGTTCTTTGCTTCGATTGAGCAAAGAGATTTTCCCGAATACCGGGGTAAAGCTTTGGTCGTAGGCGGAAACTCATCGCGCGCCGTGGTGGCTGCGGCCAGTTACGAAGCCCGCAAGTACGGCATCCATTCGGCCATGCCCATGGCACGCGCACTGAACCTTTGTCCACATTTGATCGTTACCCCACATCGTTTTCAGGTTTACCGGGAAGTCTCGGCTAATATTCAACAAATTTTTCATGAATATACTGACCTCGTGGAGCCTTTATCGCTTGATGAGGCCTATTTGGATGTGACAGAGCCCCAAAAAGGGCCTCCATCTGCCTCATTAATTGCCAAAGAAATTAAAAAAGAGATTTGGATGCGTGAAAACCTTATAGCATCGGCTGGTGTGTCGTACAACAAGTTCCTTGCAAAGATTGCTTCTGATATGGACAAACCGGATGGTTTTTACCTGATTAAGCCCGAAGATGCCGAATCATTTTTAGAAGCACTCGAAATCGGATTGTTCTTCGGTGTGGGTAAAAAAACTCAGGAGAAAATGCACCGGTTGGGTATTTACAAAGGGAAAGACCTGAAACGATTGTCGCAGCAGGAATTGATCCGCTATTTCGGTAAAGTTGGGCGCTACTATTACGATGTGGTAAGAGGAATAGACGAACGGCCTGTGGTGACCTCCCGCGACCGGAAATCCATTGGTGCCGAACGCACATATCAAACCGATATTTACAATCTGCCTGAAGTCAGGGAGAAGTTATCGGAAGTGATTGAGATTATGTGGGGGCGTTGCAAGACCAAAAATAAATATGGAAAAACCATCACTTTGAAGGTACGGTATTCCGATTTTACAACCATTACCCGCAGCCATACCCAGGGGCATCCTTACACCAGAGCAGAAACTATCAAAACTCTTATGGGCCTATTGCCAGCCGAAGAAATTCAGTCTAAAGGGGTGCGTTTGCTCGGAGCCACCATGACCAACTTTTTGAGTGAAAACTGTGACTTGCCAAAGCAACTGAAAATAGATTTTTAGGTTTTTATTCAATATTTTAAGCACTTGTCAGTGTACTTGCTGCATATTTTATTAAGTAATCTTGAGTGAAACCTAAATGCAGCTACCTCTGCATAAAATGAAATAAATTTTTCAAAAAAGACATCCATTGCAACTAACAATTAAAGCAAGGCCGGAAACCGGACCTGTTTTAATGTTAAATAGAAAAACAAATTGACTATGAAGAATGTAATGAAATTTTTGGCTGCACTGACTGTATTTTCTCTGATTTTTATAAGTTGTGATGACGAAGAGGATTTGGCTGCACCTAAAGTAGGTGACACACAAGCAAAATATATCCGTGAAACTTCTGCTTTTTTAGAAGCTGAGCTTGTAAGCGAAGGCGATGAGTATGTTACTGAGAAAGGAATTGTTTGGGGAACAGCATCTGAGCCAACTATTGATGACAATGGTTTAGAAACAGAAGACAGTGATGATTTATATACCGTGGAAATAGAAGATTTGTCAGCTGGTACAACTTATTATGCAAGAGCATACGCAATGAGCGATGCCGGAACTTCATATGGTACTGAAGTGACTTTTGAGACCACTTCCCCGGTGACCGATATCGAAGGTAATGCCTATTCTACAGTGAAAATGGGAGACCAGGTTTGGATGGCAGAAAACCTTCGCACTACTACATATAGCGATGGAACTGCAATTCCAAATGTTACAAATGAAGATACATGGTCAGAGCTGACTACACCTGCTTATGCATGGTATGAAAACAATTCTTCTAATTCAGATAGGGGAGCTTATTATAACTATTACACTGTTGCCACAGGTAATCTTTGCCCTGACGGATGGCACGTAGCCACTGAGTCCGAATGGCAAACATTACTCGATTATTTAGGTTCTGAACCAGGTCGTAAATTAAAATTCCATGGAGAACAGTTGTATACGGATTATAACGAAACTGGTTTCTCTGCAGGTATGGAGGGATACAGAGCTAGTGGAAATGGTGTTTTTGCCCGTTATGGGGAGTGGACATGGTTTTGGATTGGTGGCGCCGATGCCTCACAAGGTTATACCTATGCAAAAAAGTTTGAAGATGATAGCCATGGTGTAGAACACGACCTAAATAGTAATCAAATGGGCTTCTCAGTACGTTGTATGTTAGACTAATACTTAACTTTTATAAAAATTGAAGGCGAAGCAATAGGGATATTGTTTCGCTTTTTTTTGTGTTTATCAATTTGTAGGTGATTTTACCTGTTTTTTTATATAATTAAATTTAATTAATAATTGTTACAATAATATACAATTAACGGTTTTATTTGTTGTCAATGCGTGGTTAAGAAATTGAAAATAACCAATCTATGCGGAGTCAGATTGTGATTTGTGTTAGCTGTAAGGTTTTTCAAAGTTGATTAGATAGTTTGCTTGCCATACTTTTTTAAACCCTAATAATTATTAATTTCAACCTTTGAAGTCCGAAATTTTTGGTCAATAATTTTCGGATTTTTCACTTGTTTGAAATAAACTAACCAGAAAAGTTTTGATTTATGGTCTCCAAATTCTCTGTGTCACCAATTTTTTATAAAATATTGCTACTTTTTTTGTTTTGTTGTGTTGCTAATCCGCTTTTATCACAATATTATCCATTTTATTTCGAGGTGCGGGGGTTGACAAAATACCCTGCTTACCAGGAATATAATGAAGCCATTTCGTTATACAACGAAGATGTTGAAGTTAAGAAAGTTAATTATATTCTGGATAGTCTTGCTGAAAGCAGTTTGCAGGCTGGTCGAATTGAACAGTACCTGTTTTTGGAAAATGAAAAGGCAAACCTTTTAAAACACCAATATCAATATCTGGAAGCTTACGATATTTTAAAAAATAGTATGGCTGTGTTCAGTGCCAGACGAGATACGGTCCACATAGAATATTTTACCGCGCAGAGATTATTACGAACTACGTTGTATCGAATTAAAAATATTCCGGGCAAAGAAAATTTTCAGAGCCGTACCCAGGATGAAATTTATCAGTCGATGTTTGATGTATTAGAGGGGCTCGATGAAGATGGCAAGCCCTTGCGTAATACCCTTGTTGATTATGGATTGCACCTATTCAGAAAAGGGAAGAATAAACAAGCCATAGATATACTCTATAGAGCCCGCAGTCTGGCCCTCGAAGCCAATGATCTTTCCAGTCTGGCACTTTCAGATTATAGTATTATTGGTAATATGCAATCCTCTTTTGATTTGCTTCAGACAAAAAATGAGGTAATGGAGAATGATATTAAATTATTTGAATCCCAGGCAGCTACTATACCTGTTTTAATGTATAATGCATATTTTATAACCAAAGTTAGTCAAAACTATTATCAGCATTTTAATAACCTGGATAAGGCTATCGCATATGCGAATCGGGCTGCTAAGCTTCTGGATACATTACCTTATCCGGCATACAATATTAAAGCTGCGACTCACGGAAATCTTGCAAATTATTATGCTGAAAAAGATGATGAAAAACAAATGTGGGCGCATTTGAATATTGCTCGTAAACTACTTGAAGAGAAATCAATGTCTGCCTATAACAGAGCCTTTGGATATACTTTAATTTCTGAGGCTGCATCATTTTACGCTCCCGATACCGCTATGGCTTTTTTGGATGTGCTTGATACATTGCCAGGCAAGAAATTTTTTGCCAATAGAGCTGCAGAAATAAAAGCCAATGTCCTTATGGAAAAAGGCCAAATTGATGAGGCAAAAGAATTAATTTTGACAGCCTTTGATTCATTAACAGAAATAAATGGTCAAAAGGTCCCCCTTATAGCTTCATCGAGCAAATACGCAGAGCAATACTATTTGTTTGATTTGCTGCAAACTATATATATGCAACTTGAAAGTGTCAGGGATGAAGACTATACATCCGTTATTGTCAAATTAATTGACCTTCAGAATAGCCTGTTTAAAAAAATAATGGCCGAAGATATTTATGGTTTTGAAGTTTCCGGTTTATCACAAGAATATGATGCTTTTCTTGATGAGAACCTGGCTTTTTTGCTCAACTTGCCTACGCAAGCGTATTTTGAACAAACCATGAATCTTGCATTAACATCCAAGGCACTTCATTTAAATACTTTGATGAACAAGAACAGGTATCAGTCTGTTCTGGAGGGTGATTCTACACTTTTTGGACAGGTTATGGAGAGTGCTCGTAAAGTGCAGGAAGCGCGTAATAAACTTGCCAATGCTAAGACTGAGGGTGGAAGTGATGTTGCTGATTTAGAAATGAAACTAAACAGCGAATTGATCGATAATTTAATGCTAAGGTACAGCATAGATGAACAATATCGAAACACAGATATTGAGTTGTTGGAGGGAAATATAAATATTGCTTCAATATCCCAGGTGCAGTCAGAACTAATGACCGACGAGGCTTTGGTTGAATATTATGTGCTCGATAGCTCCTGGGCGCAATTATTAGTGCTGCCCGATACCGCAATGTTTTTTTATCACAAGAGGGAAAAGCTGCATGATAAAATAGAGGCTGAGCGCTACTCGGTACTTACCGGTCGTGAAACTACAGATATTGGCGAGATATTGTTTGAAAACCTTTCGCCTTATTTGAAAAATATTAATAAACTGGTGATTGTGCCTGATGCCAATTTAAACTATATACCGTTTGAAAGGCTAAAGGCCAATGATGAAATGCTCATAAGGAGTTTTTCAATTTCATACTCGTATTCAAGTGTACTTTGGTATAACCTGCGCAAGGAGAATAGTTTTTCGCCTCCTGAAAGTTTGTTGGCCATAGCTCCGCTGTTTGATGATTTTAACGATGAGCCCGAAGCGTATTATGCGTCTGAGTATAGAGGCGAAGGTGGGTTAAGCGCATTACCATATAGTCTTGAGGAAGTAAATGGTATCAAAGGGCAGGTCTCGGCGACACTACAAAATGTAGTGCAGCTTAAGGGGAAAGAGGCTCAGCTTAATAAAGTTAAAGCAGAACTCCCCAATTATGATATTCTGCATTTTGCTACCCACGGACTCGTAAATAGAAAATATCCTGAGCGTTCGGGCCTATATTTGTATGAAAATAATATTAAGAACAACACTGATGTCGGTCTGCTCTCACTTGGCGAGCTCTTCAATATGCGTTTAAATGCTGATTTAATGGTGTTAAGTGCCTGCAATAGTGGTCGCGGAGATTATTTGGATGGTGAGGGTGTTATGGCACTGCCAAGAGGAGGAATTCTTTCTGGAGTACCACGAGTAGTAGCTTCTCTATGGGCTGTACATGATGAACGTACAAAAGACATTATGCTCTCATTTTATAACTATTTAAACGAGGGGTATGCCTACAGGGAGGCACTTCGTCTAGCTAAGCTCGATGCCATAGAAGCAGGCTTTCTGGACAAAAACTGGGCAGGTTTTATTCTGATTGGTGCTTAGCACTTTTTTATTTCCTGGTTATGGATAAAAAAACGGCTTAGGTGCTGAATCGTTGTGTTGATTTTAGTCAGTATGCAAATTTTTTCCACTTCGACAAGCTCAGTACATCGCATGAAAAAAAAGTTTAGTAAGAAAATGTAAAACCCTTTAAAAGATCTAAAGTGGGTCATGCATTGCACAAAATGGGAAAAAGAGTTTTTAATTTCTCGACTGATTAAAAAAAACTGTTTGTAAAATCATTAAACCAAAGAAAAAGGGAAAGGTGCGAACACCCTTCCCTAAACAAACTAACTCATTATGAAAATTAGTACATGAGTTCTCTCTCAACGGCTACTTTCCCTACCTCTTTGGTAGTCCAGTAACCTTTATCATTTTTTTCCTTAATGTTTGTTTTTGCTTCAACATCAATAGCGTTTTCGTCGGTATCATTTGAAACCTCTGTTACGTCTAAAGGTTTGCCCTGGAATTTATTCATGGCAGCAGACATGAAGCCACCAAAACCCAGTTCCCTGTCACGTTTAATTGTAGTAATATCTTTTTCAATTTTTACAAGTTCCTCATAATCTTCAAAGTTAGCTTTGGTTTCGGTGTTTTCTGCCTTCAAAGCTTCATCTTTGGTTACCTCTACAAGGCCAATGTTCAGGTAGGCCCACTTGTCCTGAATCGACGAGCTCATGATTTTAACATTACCTTCATAATCATACATGATTGATGTAGATGCTTTGGAGCGTGCTTTAGGCTTGGCTTTCATTTTGCCGAGGCTTACGTATTCCGGTAACCCGATAAATGATTTTTTGCCTTTTGTAAGTACAAAATCATATCTAGCTAAAGGTAGCATTGAATGAGTTAATCCCTGTTTTGCTTGAAGTGTTTCATCTGTTTTGAGTACAGTCACTTTATAAGGTCTTTGCAAGAAAGGAATGAATGCGAAGAATTTTCTTTTGATTTCGAACTTAGCAACGTCATTTCCTTTTTGCTTGATTGTACCTTTAATCAATTTGGGCTTCTCTTCCATTCCTTTTGGTACTATTTCAGCAGGTGCGTCAAGGTTAAGTGCATTAGAAAGGTGGATGTTTATTGCTGCATTTCTTACCGCACGCGCCATTTTCATCATGTTGCTGTCATCAGTCA
>NZ_DATFKB010000187.1:0-2310 GCF_035268865.1 Salinivirga sp.
TGGTCGTATGGGAAATACAGGTTTTCGCAAATTCGTTTCCAATTGGATATTTCGTCAGATTCTCCGAAGTTTGACTTTGTAACAATTCGCTGCCATTCTTCCGGTATGGTTTGTTTTACATAATTGATGGCTTCCATGGTATATTGCATGGTCCATTGCGCCATTTTAAGCGTATACCAGTTATTGTTTACATTGTTTTCATATTCGTTTGGACCTGTTACACCGAGCATTACATATTTTTGTTTGTCTTCTGAATAATTGACGCGTTGTGCCCAAAACCTTGAAATGCCAATTAATACTTCCAGTCCGTAATCGGCAAGGTAGCGTTTGTCTCCGGTATAGCGGATGTAACTAAATATTGCATAAGCAATTGCGCCGTTTCGGTGGATTTCCTCAAAAGTAATTTCCCACTCATTGTGGCACTCTTCACCGTTCATGGTAACCATGGGGTAGAGGGCTGCTCCATCTGTAAAGCCAAGCTTTTCAGCATTTTCGATGGCTTTTTGTAAGTGTTTAAAACGATATATGAGCAGATTGCGTGCTACATCGGGTTCAGAGGTGCTGAGGTAAAACGGCAGGAGGTAGGCTTCCGTGTCCCAATATGTGCTTCCACCATATTTTTCGCCTGTAAAGCCTTTGGGGCCAATGTTCAAACGTTCATCCTGCCCGGTGTAAGTTTGGTTTAGCTGGAAAATATTGTAGCGTATGCCCTGCTGTGCTGCGGTGTCGCCCTCTATAGCAATGTCTCCGTGGTTCCATTTTTCTTTCCATGCAGCTTTTTGCTCATCGAGAATGGTGCAGAAACCTTTGCTTTTGGCATAAGCCAGCACTTCGGAGGCTACAGTTTTCAGATCGCTGTTTTTATGATCTCTTGAGGTAACGACAGCAGCATACTTGTATATGGTTGTTGTCTTTTTCTCGTCCAGTTTAACATTTAACCTATGCGCAATATATTTCGTTTCCTCTATGGAATCGAACTGTGTTAACGACTGTGGTGTGCCGTCAACTTCGAGGCTGTAGTGCATGGCATAACAAGCCCTGAAGTGAGTTTTGCGTGTTTCGGTAATGAGATATGGTGCTCTTGCTGAAGCCGATTTTTCTATCTCATCCCAAAAATGCTCGTCATAGTTGGCATCTTCATTCTTAATATCCCCATCAATTGGCAGGAGTATTTCTGTTGGGGCAGAAAAGTTGAGTGGTGTAATGCTGTATTTAATGGCGCCCAGCTCATCGTTTACAATACTGAGCATACGGGTTGAGTGGATTTTAATTTGCTTGCCATCTGGAAACTCAGCCTTGTAAATTTTGCTGAAATGGCCGTTTTGCATATCGAGTTCGCGCCTGAAATCGATTAATTTTAGTTTATGCGGATCCAGCTCCTGTCCATCTATTTTAATGCGAATACCTGTCCAGTCGGGTGCATTAAGCACTTTTGCGAAGTATTCGGGATATCCGTTTTTCCACCAGCCTACGCGGGTTTTATCCGGATAATATACGCCGCCCAGGTAATTGCCCTGCAGGCTGTCACCTGAGAAATATTCTTCAAAATTTCCTCGTTGTCCGAATTTACCATTCCCTAAACTGAAAATACTTTCAGATATGCGGTTGTACTCTGGCCTGTAGCCCTCTTCTATAATTTTCCACGGATGATGTGTGATGTAGTTCTTCACGGTGCTAAAGTATTTTTGTTTTTTAATTTATTTCAATTCCAGTATTAATACGCTTCTTGCTGGCGCATTAAGGTTTTCTATTTTGTACTCTTTTCCGGTAATTATATCTCTGCCGCTTGTAAAACCTTTCGTACGCTCATAAAAATGGTTGGTATTTATTTTAGCGGCTTCTTTGTTTTTGTTGAAAACAACCATTATGGTATGGTCACTATCGTAACGAAAATAGACATAAGTGCCATCGTGGGTTGGCGCATACTGCATCAATTTGCCATGATGGATGGTTGAATTATTTTTTCTCCAGTTCAAAAGTTTTTTAATGAAATGCTGAGCTTCGGCTTTGGGCTCAGACAGGTTTTTACCTGTAAAAGCATTGGCTTTGTCATTTGCCCATCCACCCGGGAAATCTTCGCGAATTTGTCCGTGATCATGAGGTTTTGTATTACTCATAAGCACTTCTGTGCCATATTGGACTTGAGGTATACCTCTCATGGTCAGCATGTAAGCAATACCCATTTTGAAAAGATCAAGGTCTTCATTTACTTGCCGGTAAAAGCGGTCCATGTCATGATTATCCGGAAAAATGACCAGATTCATGGGGTCGGGGTAGAGGTAATCGCTGGCAAGTTTTTCATATACTTTG
>NZ_DATFKB010000188.1:0-8863 GCF_035268865.1 Salinivirga sp.
TTTTTACTTCTTGTTTTATTGTCATCCGTTATACGGGCGCAACAAGAAGACATGGAACCTGACCATTCTTACAAACCTCTTCAAGTCAATTTAAATGAGGATGGCAGTAAATACGTTCGATTTATCATGTGGCATCAATTATGGTTAGAGGGTAATTCTAATCAAGAAAGCCTGAGGTTCTCAATTAGAAGATCTCGTTTTTTGGCTTATGCACAAATTTCTCCTAGGTTTTTAATTCTCACACATTTTGGGTTGAACAGTTTAGGTGCAAATACGCTCACGGCTAATCCAAACAGCCAAACTGACAACCAAAGAAGTTTACTTTTTCTACATGACGCCTGGGGCGAATTTGCAATAGAGCCTGGAAAACTTCATGTTGGTGCCGGTCTACATTATTGGAACGGCATTTCAAGATTATCTAATCAAAGTACACTTAATATGATGACTTTAGATAATCCTGGAGCCGGTAATTCTGATGTGAGATTATTCCCCTGGAATAACATCACTACTAGTGATCAATTTGCCCGTCACCTTGGTATTTATGCCAAAGGTACATTAGGAAAATTACAATACAGAGTGTCTGCAAATAACGCCAGAAATAATATTGGTGAATTGGGAGGAGTGCCTAGTTATCAGGTCAATAATGCCCCGGAAAATTCTGACGGCTTATGGAATTTTGCGGGTTACTTTAAATACGATTTTTTTGATCAGGAGTCAGACAAACTCCCCTACTTTGTAGGTAGCTACTTAGGCAAGAAAAAAGTCTTAAGTGTTGGTGCCGGTTTCTTTCATCATCCTAACGCATTAGCCGTAAATACGGTGGATAACAGAGAATCTGTTACGCATTTTGCAGCAGATGCTTTTTATGATGCTCCTTTAAATGATAAACTGGCTATAAGCACTTTAGGGGCTTACTACAATTATGGTTACGGCAGTACAGATGGTTTTAATTCCGGAGGTCTTGTGCCCTCGTCAGGGAGTATAATTCACGGGCAATTTGGATTGCTATTTAGAGACTACAAACTCATGCCTTACCTTACCTACAATACCGCAGATTTAGACTTTACACCTGAAAGAAGTAACGAATTTGGCATAGGTCTTAATTATTTCATCAACGGCCATTTTGCGAAATTAACAGCTGAATTTACAACAGGCAACAGAGGATTTACCGGTGCTGAATCCTCAAACATTTTTAGATTACAAGCCCATATATTCTTATAAACCTAAAAACTAAAACTATGGAAAATAACCCTTCAGAAAAACAAAAGCACGCCACAAAATACTGGCGTGAGAACTTAAAATACCTGGTTGTATTGTTGTCAATATGGTTTACGGTATCCTACGGAGCAGGCATCTTATTAGTAGATGTTTTAAACGAAATAACTATTGGCGGCTTTAAGTTAGGCTTTTGGTTTGCCCAACAAGGCTCAATCTACGTCTTTATCGTTCTGATATTTGTGTACGTACGATTAATGAACAAATTAGACAAAAAATACGGATTCGATAAACAATAAAAACTATGGATGCTCAAACTTTAACTTATATATTTGTTGGACTTAGCTTTGCCCTATACATTGGCATTGCAATCTGGAGCCGTGCGGGCTCAACCAAAGAATTTTACGTCGCCGGCGGTGGTGTTTCACCATTAGCCAATGGTATGGCGACAGCCGCTGACTGGATGTCGGCCGCCTCATTTATTTCTATGGCCGGCATCATTTCTTTTATGGGCTATGATGGCTCAGTATTTCTTATGGGATGGACTGGTGGTTATGTGCTTTTGGCACTCCTACTTGCCCCTTACCTGAGAAAATTTGGAAAATTTACAGTTCCGGACTTTATTGGAGACCGCTATTATTCCAATACAGCACGAGGTGTGGCGGTAATTTGTGCACTTCTTGTATCGTTTACTTATATCGCTGGACAAATGCGGGGCGTAGGCGTGGTATTCTCTAGGTTTTTAGAAGTTGAAATCGATACTGGTGTTTACATTGGTATGGCTATCGTGTTATTCTATGCAGTTCTTGGAGGCATGAAAGGAATTACCTATACTCAGGTGGCTCAGTATTGTGTATTGATTTTCGCCTTTCTTGTCCCTGCGATATTCATTTCAATTCAAATGACGGATAATCCCATTCCTATGTTTGGTATGGGAGACACTTTGGCTTCAAATCCGGATACCTATATGCTGGATAAACTCGACGGCCTCAGCCAGGAACTGGGTTTTAATGCCTATACCGAAGGCTCCAAACCCATGATTGATGTTTTTGCTATAACTTTAGCTTTAATGGTTGGTACAGCAGGATTACCGCATGTTATCGTGAGGTTTTTTACCGTAAAACGTGTTAAGGATGCTCGAAAATCTGCAGGTTTTGCCTTATTGTTTATTGGCATCTTATATATTACAGCTCCAGCTGTAGCGTCTTTTGCTAAGCTTAACTTAATGGAAACGGTAAGAAATACACCTTATAAAGAACTTCCGGCATGGTTTAATACCTGGGAAGATTTGGGGCTGATTGGTTGGATAGATAAAAATGAAGATGGCAAAGTGCAATACCTTGGTGAAGGTATGAATGGTGGTGAAGCTATTGAAGGCAAAGGACCCGAATTTTTAGATGGTGAAACCGGTGCTGTTGGACAACGTGTAGTCACCAATGCATCGGCTAATGATAATGAATTATACGTAGACAGAGATATTATGGTTTTGGCTAATCCCGAAATTGCAGATTTACCAAATTGGGTTATTGCTTTGGTCGCTGCCGGCTGTTTAGCAGCGGCATTATCTACAGCTGCCGGCTTATTGTTGGTCATCTCTTCTTCTGTATCTCATGACTTGATCAAGAAAATGGTTTATCCTAAAATTTCTGACAAAGGCGAACTGATTGCTGCACGTCTTGCATCTGTTGTAGCAGTTGTCGTGGCCGGTTATTTTGGAATTAACCCACCCGGTTTTGTGGCAGCAGTTGTTGCACTGGCCTTTGGATTGGCCGCTGCGTCCTTCTTCCCTGCAATTATATTAGGTATTTTTTATAAGAAGATGAATAAAGAAGGAGCTATATCTGGAATGATTGTCGGGATATCTTTAATGTTGTTCTATATGTTAAAATTTAAATTTGACTTATTTGGCGGCGGAACAGCCGATGATTACTGGTTTGGCGTTTCACCGGAAGGTTTTGGTTCTATAGCTATGGTTATCAACTTTATAATATCTATTGTTGTTAGTAAAATCACAGCAGCACCACCGCAAGACGTTCAGGAAATTGTTGAAAATATCCGTATCCCCAGTGGCGCCGGAGAAGCAACAGGACACTAAATAGTTAGTAGTAATTAGTTAGTAGAGGGTAGTTCATTAATGGTCACAGACCATATTCAAATTGATATAACATTATGTTTATTAGTATTTTAATAGGTTTGTTATATGAAAGTAAGTAGCGAGCGAGTAGTATTTGGTGTTTAGTGTTAAGAGGCGATGCCCTGAGCCTAGCCGAAGGGTTTGAGGTTTGAGGTAAATTGAAATTTAATTTTGAAAACAAAAAGAAAATCTAAAACTACTAGCTAATAACAACCCACGGCAGACTACCCTCTACTGACTACCTTCTCAATACTAGAAGTATGAAGAAACGACATCAACAGAAAATAATACTGATTTCCATCTGCTTGATACTTTTATGGAATATTCCCGTAATCATGCTGTTCAATACGAATAGCATGATTCTCGGGTTTCCTTCCTTATATTTTTTTATCTTTATAACATGGCTTGCTGCAGCCATTGTTGCTTTTTTTATTATCAGAATTTATGATAAATAGTTGGTTCATCATAGTCATCATCATGGTCTATTTAGGCTTTTTGTTTTTCATTGCCTATTGGGCGGAAAAAAACAAAACGTCCAAGTGGGTAAAGTCGCCTTTTGTCTATGCCCTTTCACTTGCAGTTTATTGTTCGGCCTGGACTTATTATGGGAGTGTAGGAGTTGCTGCCAGATCCGGTGTTGAGTTTTTAACCATTTATCTGGGGCCGGTTATTGCTGCACCACTTTGGATTTATATTCTTCAAAAAATTATTAGACTATCAAAGGTTTACAACATTTCAAGTATTGCAGATTTTATTTCACTGCGCTATGGTAATAACCGTTCCGTTGGTGCTATTGTGACCCTTATTTGTGCTTTAAGCATCATTCCTTACATATCGCTTCAGCTAAAAGCAGTTTCAGAAAGTTTCAATATTCTTACCAATGCGGATAGTTCTTCTGTATCAAGTTCAGTTTTATTTACAGACACCACCTTCTATATAGCTATCATTCTTGCTGTATTTTCAGCATTTTATGGCACCTTACGCTATGATGCCTCTCAACAAAAACGCGGATTATTTTTTGCCGTATCTGTAGAATCTGTCATCAAATTAGTTATATTTATTGTGATAGGGCTGTATGTGTCATTTTACCTTTTTGATTCGCCAGGTCAGATCATTTCTTTAGCAAAAGAAAGCTTTGATACGGCGCCTTTAACTCAAATACAAGGGCTTGAAGGGGGCATTAATTGGTGGTTTACCATGGTATTATCCTTTCTGGCTATTTTTCTATTGCCCAGACAATTTCAGGCAAGTGTTGTAGAAAACAAAAACAAAAAACAATTGCATTCTGCACTTTGGGTCTTCCCCTTATACCTATTACTGTTCAACCTTTTTGTTGTATTTATTGCTTTTAGCGGAAAATTAAACCTGGGGATAGCTGCTAACGCCGATTATTATTCACTGCTTCTACCCTTACAAAACGAAGATGTCTTTTTGGCCATATTGGTTTTCATAGGTGGCTTATCGGCTATTATTTCAATGGTAGTGGTCTCTACACTGGCGCTTTCCACCATGCTGAGTAACAATCTGATTATCCCCTATGGTTTTATAAAAACTTTTCAAAAACACGAGCATGAAAAAAACCAGAAACTGATAAAAAATATTCGACGAATTTCGGTCTTTTTATTAATAGCTATTGCTTTTATGCTATACCGATTTGTAAATCCGCAAACCACATTATTCTCTATCGGCCTTTTGTCTTTTTTGCTTGTTGCCCAATTAGCACCCTCGTTTTTTGTCGGTATGTTTTGGAATAGAGGCTCTGCACTTGGGGCAAAAGCCGGAATGCTTGCCGGACTTGGTGTAGTACTTATTATTTATATTTTTCCATTTTTTCAAAATACAAGTTTTACAAATGAAGTTTCAAGTCTGGCAACAGCTCAGGTTTTCAGTTTTCAGGCAGAAAATCTTTCTTTTTTGTCCCCGGTCAATAATTGTTTTTTTTGGAGTTTAGCTTTAAATCTAATTCTGTTTTTAAGCTTTTCTCTTATTAAAAAGGGGAACTATCGTGAACGTAATTACGGGGAAGTCTTTGTGAATTCCAGTGCAGCCATCAATATGAAAGAAGATTCGTTCGTTTGGAAAGGCGATGCAGAAGCAAAGGACATCATTAATCTTTGGGACAGATTCATAGGCAAACAACGAGCAGCAAGAGCGCTAGATATTTTTAAACGCCGCTACAAAATCGATGACTTAGATACAAAAGCAGATGGCAGACTGGTCAACTTTTCAGAAAAACTTCTTACGGGGGCTGTAGGTAGTGCCAGTGCTAAAATCCTAATCAGTAATGTAGCTAAAGAACAACCTGTTTCTTTGCTCGAAGTGTTAAAAATCCTTGAAGAAAACCGCGAGGCCATGGCCAGCAATAAGCAACTTACTGCACAATCTGAGAAACTGATAAAGCTGACGAAAGAATTAAAAACAGCCAATGAGGCTTTAAAACAACAAGACAAACTCAAAGACGATTTCCTCAATGCGGTAGCTCACGAATTGAAAACCCCCATAACCTCAATACAAGCCAGCAGTGAGGTTTTAAAGGATAACGGCGATATGCCAGAAGACTTAAAACACCAGTTCTTAAACAATATTCTGTTTGATACACAACGCATTACCAGTTTAATTAATGATATTCTTGATTTAGAAAAACTGGCTTCAGGTCGGGTGAAACTCAATTTTAGCACCGGTAATTTAACCGAAGCTTTAAAGCATTCGATAGACAGCTTACAACCTATCGCCAATAAGAAAAACATAATCCTTAATGATTGCGGTATAAACACTCCCGTCAACATGATGTACGACAGCGATAAAATGCTGCAAGTGTTTACCAACATGTTATCCAATGCTGTCAAATTTGTAGAAGAAAATACAGGTGAAGTGAAGGTAAAACTAAAAGACGGTTTTGGGTCTGTAAAAATAGTAATAGAAGATAATGGTAAAGGTGTTCCTGAAATAGACAGGCCTTACATCTTTGATAAATTTTACCAATCAGATAATCAGGCCTTTCAAAAAAACGAAGGCAGTGGATTTGGCCTGGCCATATGTAAACAGATTATAGACCTTCATCAAGGGGAAATTTACCTTGATGACAGCTTTCAACAAGGCGCAAGATTTATAGTAGAATTACCAAAAATGAATGCATATGAAAAAGATACTATTAGTGGATGATGAACCTAATATCGTCATGGCATTGGAGTATTCCCTGAAAAAAAAGGGATACGAGGTGCTCATTGCCAGAGACGGTGAAGAGGCCATAAAGCTATTTGAAAACATTAAACCCTGTTTAGTGATTTTAGATATCATGATGCCCAAAATGGATGGTTTTGAAGTTTTGGAAAAAATAAAAGAAGACGAAGACGATACCTCTAAGGTCATCTTCCTAAGTGCAAAAAACAAAGAAGAAGACATTCAAAAGGGTTTGGATGCCGGTGCAGACGATTACTTTACTAAACCTTTTTCAACCAAAAAATTATTAGACAAAATTCAATCTATATATTAAACCTATTATTATGAGTTATTTAGAAGAATATAAAAAAAGTATAAATCAACCCGAAGACTATTGGATGATGCAGGCAGAGGCTTTAAAATGGGAGGTCAAGCCTAAAACCGCATGTCAAAAAGTCGAAGACGGCATATACCATTGGTTTCCCGATGGTAAAACCAACATGAGTTACCTCTGTGTAGACAAGCATATTGAAGAAGGCCATGGCAAAGAGGTTGCTGTGATATATGACTCGCCGGTAACAAATACCAAAGAACACATTACCTATGACAAATTACATCAGGAGGTGTCCAAACTGGCTGGTGGATTAAAAGATTTGGAATTATCAAAAGGGGATACCGTTATCATTTACATGCCGATGATTCCACAGGCCATATATGCCATGCTGGCCTGTGCACGTCTGGGGCTCATTCATTCTGTGGTATTTGGCGGCTTTGCACCTCATGAATTAGCTATTAGGATTGACGACTGCAAGCCTAAAGCGGTTATAACAGCATCTAATGGCATTGAAATAAAAAAAATAATCCCCTATAAACCTTATGTGGATGAAGCCATTAAACAGGCCAATCACAAACCCGAACATGTCATTATTTATGATAGAGGTTTAGATGTTGAGATTCCGCAGAAATCCTATGACATTGATTATACAACTTTAGTAGCTAAGTCTGAAAGTATTGCGCCGGTATCTGTGGAGTCTACACATCCCCTTTACATTTTATACACTTCAGGAACCACGGGGAAACCTAAAGGCATTATAAGAGATACTGGTGGTTATGCTACAGCTTTAAAATATTCAATGAAAAAGGTTTACGGGGTTGAAGAAGGTGATGTTTACTGGGCAGCGAGCGATGTAGGCTGGGTGGTTGGTCATAGCTATATTGTTTACGGGCCTTTGCTAAATAGAAACACAAGCGTTTTATTTGAAGGTAAACCTATCAAAACGCCTGATGCATCTACATTTTGGCGGGTGATAAGTGAACACAAGGTTAATGTAATGTTTACGGCTCCAACCGCTATCAGGGCCATAAAAAAAGAAGACCCCAATGGAAAATTTATCAAAAAATATGATTTATCCTCTCTCAAATACCAGTTTCTAGCTGGTGAACGCTGTGACATGGCCACCTTAAAATGGACTGAGCAGCAACTGAAAGTTCCCGTTATAGACCATTGGTGGCAAACAGAATCCGGCTGGGCCATGCTGGCGAATATGGTAGGAATTGAAAAACACCCCGTAAAGCCGGGCTCAGCTACCTTTCCTGTTTGCGGATACGATATCAAAATATTGAATGAAAATGGCAAAGAAGCCGCTGATGACTCTGAAGGCTATGTCTGTGTAAAACTTCCGCTTCCTCCGGGCTGTTTAAAAAACTTGTGGGGCAATCCGGAACGTTTTAAAGCCGGGTACCTTAATAAATTTCCAGGTTACTATTTTTCAGGAGATGGTGGTTATAAGGATGAGGACGGGTATGTCTTTATCACCGGACGCGTAGATGATGTTATCAACGTGGCAGGACACCGCTTATCTACGGCCGAAATGGAAGAAGTGGTGGCCAGTCATCCACAGGTTGCAGAATGTGCGGTTTTTGGCGTATATTGTGACTTAAAAGGACAAAAGCCTTTAGCCTTAGTTGTGCTAAAACCTGAAAACACGCTTAAATATGAAACTATTTCAAACGAAATTATTCAAGAAGTACGAAAAGAAATAGGCGCTGTTGCCTCTTTACGCGAAGTTGTAGTGGTCAAACGACTGCCTAAAACCCGTTCGGGTAAAATTTTACGTAAATTACTTCGAAATATTTCAGACGATTTGGAATACAATATTCCTTCAACTATTGACGATGTCAAAATAATTTCAGAAATTGAAACCGTATTTAAAGAAAAACAAATAGGAATACATAGAGATATTTAGTCGGTAGGCGGTAGAGGGTAGTGGACAGTTTGCAGTATTCAGTTTGCAGTATTCAGTGAGCAGTATTCAGTGAGCAGTATTCAGTTTGCAGTATTCAGTTTGCAGTATT
>NZ_DATFKB010000189.1:0-13832 GCF_035268865.1 Salinivirga sp.
ACCGATCCTAATATTGTTTATACCGAGTATCAATATGGAAATATGTTTCGCTACGACAAGAAATCGGGCGAAACTGTAAAGATTAAACCTTTGGAAGGTAAGGATGAAAAAGCCTATAAATGGAACTGGAATACACCTTTAATCCTTAGTCCGCACGACCATAAAACTCTGTACTGTGCTGCCAATAAGGTATTTAAATCAATCAATCGCGGCAATAGCTGGGAGGTAATAAGTGATGACCTTACGGCACAAATCGACCGTAATACATGGAAGGTAATGGGTAAATACTGGAGTGCAGAAGCAGTAGCTAAAGATGTTTCTACCTCACAGTTCGGAACCATTGTTTCGTTGGTTGAATCACCGGTTCAGGAGGGTCTTTTATTTGCCGGTACTGATGATGGTGTAATTCAGGTAACTGAAAATAGTGGCGAAACATGGACAAAAGTTACCGATTTTCCGGGTGTACCTGAACATACTTATGTGAGCGATATTTTTGCCGACCGCTTTAATGCGAATGTTGTTTATGCTACGTTCAATAATCATAAAAGAGACGACTTTAAACCATATATTCTCAAAAGCAGCAATAAAGGGCGCACCTGGGATATTATGGTAGAAGGATTGCCCGAAAACGGCCCTGTTCATACCATTACCCAGGATCATTTGAATGAAAACTTACTTTTTGCCGGAACGGAGTTTTCTGCCTGGTTTAGTCTTAACGGCGGTAAAAATTGGCATAAGTTAAGTAAAGGCCTGCCCGCTATTGCTGTAATGGATATGGCTATTCAATCACGCGAGAATGATTTGGTAATTGCTACGTTTGGTCGCGGATTTTATATTATTGACGATTACGCACCATTAAGAAATATTACTGAAGAGATGCTCAAAAAAGAAGCACATTTGTTCGATGTGCCTAATGCATTGCAATACGCGCAAACACGCGGCCGCTACAATCAGGGATCTGATTATTATTATGCTAAAAATCCAAAATTTGGTGCGGTATTTACCTATTATCTGAAAGATGCTCCAAAAACAAAACGCCAGGAGCGCAGAAAGAAAGAGCAGAAGCTTTTTAAAGAAGGTGAACGTATTCCTCAGCCAACATGGAGAGCTCTTGAAAAAGAGGAGTTGGAGGAACAGGCCCACCTGATTTTTACCATTAAAGATGAAAAAGGAAATATTGTACGTAAAATCAATAAAAGACCATCAAAAGGTGTGAACCGCATAAACTGGGATTTACGCTACACAGCGCTTTACCCAATGTCTGAGAAAGATGAATTCAACCCGGTTAAAACCGGTGGCTCAGGAGTGATGGCCGCACCGGGTGAATATTCAGTGGAACTTGCATTGTGGGACGATGGTAAAGAAAAATTACTGGCAGGCCCCAAAACTTTTAAAGTAAATGCACTGGAAAACACCACATTGCCAGCTGATGACCGCACTGAACTTATGGCATTCCAGAATAAAGTAATGAAAATGTACGGAGCTGTAAGAGGAGCTGATTACCTGAATAAAGAGTTGATAAAGAAAGCAGCTACTATTCAGCAGGCTATTTATGCTACACCAGAAGCTTCGCAAGAGCTGGCCGACCAGGCACGAGCGCTTGCCAGCGAACTTGAAAATATCAGGTTCAAATTACATGGTGTAGATGCAAAAGCCAGTTGGGAAGAGATTCCACCAGCCGAAATACCTGTGCTGAGAAGAATGAGCAACCTTATGTGGATACACTACAGCTCTACTACAAATGTAACCGGTACAGCAAAAGAGCAATATGCCATAATGAAAGAGATTTTCCCACCAATTGCAGAACGTCTTGAAAAAATATCAGAAGAAAAAATTCCTGCGTTGGAAGAAGCGCTCAACCAATTGGGTGCTCCATGGACACCGGGTAGAATTCCGGAGATCAAAGAATAAAATATAATCAACATCTTTAAAATGGGCAGGTAAGTTTTTATCTGCCCATTTCTTTACCATAAAACTGAAAAGGAATTACAGTACTGTTTTTTTGCAATTTAATATCATTTTCATCAACCTTTTTCCAGCGCCGGCCTTTGGCATCTTGCCATCCATTAAATTCGAAATTTGTTTTGTTTTTTGCACTGGTGGGTTGTTTGAAAAATTCTATTTTAACCAATTCAAACAGATTATACAACAGCATATAATCTAACCCATTGTATTCCCATGGCCGCGTGGCCGGATCGTTTTTATTAATCACGTAGTCTTTTCCGACAGGTTTAACCAATCTTTTCCCGGCAGACCAAAAAGGTTCGGGATGATCGTGTTTGTTGATGGTTCCATCGTTGTTTACATCGTAAAGGCTTCGCCATTGGCCCTCTTTTGGGGCCTGGTTTAATCTTAAATCAATGTACGAAAGAAAATAATGATAAAACGGATTGTTATAGTCAATGTTTGGATTGTGTAAGATGAGGTAAATCAGCGGGAAATGTGCAAACGAGAACATTTGATAAGATTCGGGCATACCTTTATTGTAGCTTTGGGCGGTGCGGTAGCACCAGTACAATAAGCTGTCGAATGATTGGGCATATTGCCTTTGGCTGATGGTAGCAAGCGCTAATTTCGCATGATCGTTAAAGTGCTTGTGACCGGGCAGGGGCAGGGTAAGCATTAATTGTGGCTTCAGGCCATATCGAAGATCACCAAATTTTTGTGCTGTAATTTCGTTCATGGCATAACCAAAAAGCCTTGCATTGAATATCAGATCCACGGGCTTTCCGCCGCGCCTTACAATTTCTCCGGTTGCCGGGTTCACAATGGCCCAAAGTTTTAGTGGTATAGGCACTCCAAAAAGGTCGAGCACCACTCTGGTTTGCATGGTTCGTGCAATGCGATAAGTAATTTTTTGGGCCCAGTAACCCGGCTTTACCAATTCACCTTCCCCATCCATGAACTTTTCATCAGTTTTCACCAGCTTTTGGGTCAACGCCAGTCCTTGCATCAGGTTCCACACCTGATCCTGGCTCATCTCTCCATGATTGCCGTAATCTGATGATAATTTGGGTGTTTGCACAAATGTTTTAATGCCTTTTTTGCTCCAGAGTTCCGGTGCGCTATCCGTAAAAATTTCAATACGCGATACATCATCTCTGATGAAAAAACCATTTAAGCTACCTTTTGGATATGGATATGGAACAATTACTGAATCTCCTACCTTCATTAGTTTTTCAGCTCCCTGACCATAGCGTATCTCTGCCAGATAGTCTAACCTTTCTATTGTGCGCAAAACGTTCACAATGTCTGTAAGCGTTTTGCCCATACTTTGGGTGTCTTTTTTATGCGCCAGCAGTGCATATTCCGTGGCTAGCGTGGCCAGATAGAAACCAATGGTATGTCCGGCATCGGTCCAGTGAATTTCTCCGGAATTAGGAAATCCGTCATATGGGTTTCTTTTGTGTGCAGGAATATAAGTGCCGTAATGTGGAAATGTGAGCGGATCGCTTTTAATCAAAAAATGGTTCTCGAGTTTTGCTTTGTAAAGTTTGTACTTCTCATGGTTTTCTGACGGACCTTGAGATATGCCAGTTTTACAACTTAGCAGTATGCTAAACAATAAAACGTATTTTAGGTATTTGTGATATGCTCTTTTTAGGTTTTGTCCTTTCATAATGGCAAATTAACAAAATCACATAAAACCTCGGATTAATTATAGTGCACATTCACTATAATTAATCCGATTAAAGTCATTAAAGATAATACATCTAAATGCTTTTCCTTAATTGTATTTCCAGGTTATTTAATCTTTTTCCAGGTTCTCAATTGCTTCTATTTCTTTTTTAAATTCTGTAAAGCGCTTATGAAGTGCAATTTTAAAAGTATATAAACCTGAAATAATCATGATGAGTATAATTAAACCAAGGGGTAAAAGCGAGTGAGTGGTAAAGAGCTCTATTTTTCCCATAATGAAAATACCTGTTATAGCTACTGGCATTAGCATGAAGCCTAATTTAGTAATCTTTGTTTTTTGCCGTTCCAGTTGTTTTATGCGTTTTTTTATTGTTGTAATTGGATTTGTAAAATCGATTTTATTAATCGTCAAAAAATATTGGATACTCCAGGTGTATGTGAGTATAAAAGGCACGGCAAAAGCAACAACTCCCAGATAAAAATTAAACGTGTTGCGTAATTCAATGTTGGGGATCAGAATTACGGAAATAATGATTAATGGTAATGCAATATTCACAATGGCACTGAACTTTTCTTTGTTCATACGTCTTTGCGGTGCTTTTATGAGCATATACCTTAGAATTTCCCTGTTGAGTTTAGTGTTTTTTGCAATTTGTTTTTCCTGGTTTTGCCACATCAATTTAAGGTCATCTAGTTCCATGATTAATGAGCTTTAGGGGTTATAGAATTTTTAATTTGGGCTTTTATCCGGCCGATTTTTGTAGCTACATTTGTTTCTGATATACCGGTAATTTCAGCAATTTCACGGTGCGATTTCTCCTCGAGGTAAAGTAATATAATGGCTTTATTTATTTCGTTTAATTTGTTGATGTGTTGATAAAGTGAATCATAATCATGCGGTGAATTATCCGGCTCTATTATTTTTGCTCTGTTTAGAGCATCGCTGCTGTGTTGAATAAAAATATTGTTTCTTTCTCTTTTCCTGTTATAGTTCATTGCTGTATTGAGCGCTACTCGATATAACCAGGTAGATATTTTTGATTTTTTTTGAAAACGGTCAAATGATTTCCAAAGCTCGAGTGCTATGTCATTAATAAGATCTTCTCTGTCCTGGGCTATATCAGTATAAGCCGCGGCTATTTTCAGAATAATGCCAATGTTGGTTTCAAATACATTAATGAATTTGTCCTCTTTGTTGGTAGCCATCTTTGTTTATTCTAATTGTTGACTTATTAATTTTAACCAATACGTAACACGAAAGTCTAAAAAATCACAAATAAGTCAATTTTTTTAGTCTGCTTTGCTGAAAAGCATTGTAATATGAGGTACTACAAATAATCATCAGATGAATCGGGTTGCTTTGTAAATGGAGCAACAGCTCTTTTATAAATTCCCTGCACATAGGCGATGGCCATTCCGTAGTTGGTTACTGGAATGCCTGCTTCAATGGCAGGTTTAATGCGATTGACCAGTTGTTTACGGGTGATC
Source organism: Salinivirga sp. (assembly GCF_035268865.1). GTDB lineage: Bacteria > Bacteroidota > Bacteroidia > Bacteroidales > Salinivirgaceae > Salinivirga. The sequence goes on from NZ_DATFKB010000189.1 coordinate 5,128, forward strand.
ATGCAGCCTCCGCATTGTATTACGAGTGCATAATCTGTAATGGGGCGGGGGAGGTCGTTTAATCCTGCAACCACCTCATATTCATGCTCTTTTCCTGTGAAAGCAGATATCCATCTTGGGATTTTAACGCGGCCTATATCGTCGCATGCCACATGGTGTGTGCACGATTCCAGCAATAATATTCTGTCTCCGTTTTGTAGGTCGTTTAGTTTTGGGGTTCCTTGCAGGTAAGCATCAAAATCACCTTTGAAGCGGGCCAGTACTATACTGAAGCTCGTAAGTGGAATATCCCGCGGGATTGAAGCATCGGCTTTGGTAAATATTTGACTGTCGGTAATGGCCAGGGCGGGTTTAATGCCCGTTTGTTTCAGAAAACTATCCACTTCGCGTTCTTTCAGTACAATACAAACCGCATCATTATCTAAAATATCGCGAATGGCTTGTACTTGTGGCAGTATAAGCCTTCCCTCAGGGGCTTCAATATCAATTGGGGTAATGAGTAAAACGATGTCGCCATATTGCACCAAATCGCCAACCAGGGAAGGAGTGGAATAAGCCGATTCGGGAATTGTTTTTTTTATGGTATCAATGATCATTTCGGCTTGCCCATTGGTAAATGTGCTGTGCGATATAATTTTACACCCGTATTTACCATGTAGTTCCTGGGCTAAATCTGTTTTTAGTTCTGACTGATCACTTTTATTATGAACAATAAAAAACGGAGTGTCGGTTTTTTGAAACGATTTGATGATGTTGGCTTCAAAATCATCGAAATGATTATCGGTAATTACAAGAATGCCCAGGTCGATACTTTTTATGGAGGCTTTGGTTTTCGCTATGCGCTTTTGCCCCAATTCACCTTCGTCGTCAATGCCTGCGGTGTCGATCAATATTACCGGTCCGAACCCGGTTATTTCAAATGATTTTTTCACCGGATCAGTGGTGGTACCGGCAAAATCTGAAACAATGGCAATGTCTTGTCCGGCTAATTGGTTAATAAGTGAGCTTTTCCCATTGTTCCTTCTGCCATAAATACCTATATGTGGTGTTGATGCTTTTCCCTTTTGCATAACCTAAAGATCGCTTGGTTTATAACCTAATTTAAGCAAGTTTGATGCCTGAGTGATTTGTTCCAGTTTTTTTGGTTCTAATACAAGCAACTTTTCATTGGCTTCAAAAATTGATGTTTTGTGTTGATGCATGTGTTTGGCCAAATCTCCCGCCTTGTGGTACCCGATATAAGGTATCAGGGCAGTGCAAATAGATGGACTGTTGTAAAGTTTGGCAGCTGCCTCTTTAGTGTTAATGGAAATGCCATTGATGAGGTGGGCTGCCATAGAGCGATTTGCGTTGATTAGAATTTCCAGTGATTCCAAAATAGCATCGCCTATTTGCGGAATATAAGCGTTTAATTCTAAGTGCCCCTGGCCAGCGAGCGTACTCACTATCTGGTCGTTTGCATAAACCTTGTGCGCCGAGCTGATGATGAATTCTGATATTACCGGATTTACCTTGCCGGGCATAATTGAACTGCCGGCTTGCCGTTCGGGTATGGTAAATTCACTGTGCGTTGAAATATCAGCAGCCAGCAAACGAAGGTCACTGGCGATTTTTTCCAGGTTCACAGCAAGCGATTTTAATGTGGCGTGTATCTCAACAAAACTGTCGAGGTTGCTTGTGGCATCCATCATGTTTTCACCGCGGGTAATGGGTAGCCCTGTGAGTTTTTGCAATGTTGGAACCACTTCCATAATGAAATATGTTGGTACGGTAATGCCACTTCCAATGGCGCTGCCGCCCAGGTTTACTACTTTAATACGTTCTGCACATTTCGATATGCGCCACCAGTCCCGCGAAAGGGCATCGTTGTATGCACTAAACATTTTTCCGTAGGAAGTCGGAACAGCTTGCTGCAACTGGGTATAGCCCGTTCTCAGTGCGTCTCTGTATTTTTTTTCAAGTGTTTCTATTTGGTTGCGTGAATTATTCACAGTTTCTTCAAGCTCTTCGAGCAATTTCATTATGGCAACTTTAAGGGCTGTAGGTACGGTATCGTTGGTCGACTGAAAAATGTTGGCGTGTTCTATCGGATCAATAAATTCATACTCGCCGGGCTTTCTCTTAAGGTCATTCAGGGCCAGGTTGGTAATTATTTCATTGATATTCATATTGATACTCGTACCCGCACCACCCTGAATGGCTGGTACAATGAATTGCTCAAAAAAATCTCCACTGGCTATTTTTAGTGCAGCATGCTGTAGGGCGGTTATCTTTTCTTGCTCAATCTTTTGAACAGGAGCCTGTTTTCCATATTTTTTTGTTACAGCATTAATATATTTTTCGTAGGTCAGGTAACAGGCATGCTTTACCAGGCCCATTGCTTTGTACCAGTTTTTGTTAAATGTGCTATGGCCCGGAAAATTCTCACGTGCTCTGAGTGCGTGAATGCCATACAATGCCTGATCGGCTATTTCTTTGGTACCCAGAAAGTCTTTTTCGATTCTCATAATAATTTACTAAGTAGGTTTTACCCGTAGCAAATTTATGGAAGAATGTTAATATGGCCCTATTTTAAACGGCTTTTATTTATAATGAGTGTTTTATCTTACCATAAACACCTTAATCAACAAACTTGTAACCCACACCTTTAATGGTTTTTATTAGCTCATTACCAATTTTCTCCCTGAGCTTTCTGATGTGCACGTCAATGGTGCGGTCACCCACAATTATATTATCACCCCAAACAGAGCTGTAAATTTCGTCGCGTGTAAATACTTTATTCTTTTTTGATGCCAAAAGCGCAAGCAATTCAAACTCTTTGCGAGGCAGAATCAGCTCTTCTTCTCCTTTAATTACAATGTATTTTTCTTTATCAATTGTTAAGCCTGCAATTTCAATGGTATTCGTTGAGCCTTCATTTTTGGTCTCCTGTATTCCTTTGTACCTTTTTAAAAGAGCTTTAACCCGACTGATGAGTACTTTGGGTTTTATTGGTTTGGTGATGTAGTCGTCGCCGCCTGCTTCAAAACCTGCTATTTGAGAGTAATCTTCTCCCCGTGCAGTTAGGAATGCAATAATGGTACTGTTAAGCTCTTTTATAAGTCTGAGTTGTGAGCAGGTTTCAATACCATCCATCTCAGGCATCATTACATCTAGAATGATGAGATGGGGTTTTAATTCAATGGCCTTTTGTATGGCTTCTTTGCCATTGCTTGCTGTACTAACATTATAACCTTCTTTTGATAGGTTATAACTAATAAATTCCCGAATATCGGATTCATCGTCAACCAGCAATATTTTTTGGTGTTTCGGTTCTGGCATGAGTATTATTTTTTTGTTGATTTGTTCAGGGTAAAGGAAAAGGTTGTTCCTCTGTTTATATCAGACTTCACATTGATGGTTTGGTTATGTGCATCAATGATGTGTTTAACAATTGAAAGACCAAGTCCGGTACCACCTTCTTCCCTTGAACGACTTTTATCTACGCGATAAAACCTTTCAAAAATTCTGGGTAAATTTTCTGGTGAAATACCAATTCCGTCATCTTTAATCTCAATAAGCGTATAGGCGTCCATATCATAAAAACTTGCTCTTATGCTTCCTTTGGGTTTTCCGTATTTTAGGGCATTAATTACAAGGTTGGATACTACTTCGAATATTCGTCTTTTATCAGCATTTACTTTTATTGGTTTCTCGGCACCCGTACCAAACTTCAATGATATTTGTTTTTCTTCTGCACGCATGTGGTGCATTTCAAAAACATCTGCCACAAGCCCGATAATATCAAAATTTGTGAATTTTAGCTCCAGCTCTCCGGCTTCAAGTCGTGTAATTGTTTCAAGATCTTCCACAATAGAGATCATCCTGTTAATGCTTTTTTCGGTTCTTTCCAGGTACAAATTATTGATATTTGGGTCGTCTATACCTCCGTCAAGGAGCGTCAAAATATAGCCCTGAATATTGAAAATTGGTGTTTTTAGCTCATGTGACACATTTCCCAGGAACTCTTTTCTATAGCGCTCCATCTCTTTGAGCTGTTCTATTTCCTGTGTTTTGTGTTCACTGTATATGGTTACTTCATTTTTTACTTTGGCAATTATGTCGGTAGGTTCAGCTTGGTTTCTGGCTAGTTTATTTTTAATATTGATATCGTGTATCGATTTATAAATGGGCTTTATTTTATCGTATATGAAATGGTTTAGAATGTAACGGATCGTAAAGTAACTCACGATAAAAACAGTGGAAATCCATAAAATGCCAATCCACCAGGATGTAATAAGAAAAAAGTCGATGAGCCAGTACAAGAAACTAACAAATGTAATTACAAGTGAAATAAGTAGTGTGAGCTGCTTTGAAGATACACTTTTCATTTGTTTCTTTTATTTTGTACTATATCAGTTGGATTTGTTCATAAATAAATTGTAAAAATAACCAATGATTGATTATTTTAGAGTTAAATAAGAGTGAAATAGTACAACTTAACATTAATTTAATACAGAATCACTAAAAAATTGATTTTTTAGCAGACATTTTTGAAACGACTAATTAAGGATTATGGATTATATCTATCTCATTTTTGTTATAGTGCTATTTGCACTGGCAATTTCCGATCTTATTGTTGGAGTAAGTAACGATGCTGTTAACTTTTTAAATTCAGCCATAGGGGCCAAAGCTGCACCAGGCTATATTATTATGATCGTAGCCTCGCTTGGAGTCCTTGTTGGAGCCACCTTTTCAAGTGGTATGATGGAGGTTGCCCGCAAAGGAATATTCAATCCGCAAATGTTCAATTTTGCTGAGATTATGACCATATTCCTTGCCGTAATGATTACCGATGTAATTCTTTTAGATTTGTTTAATACAATTGGTCTGCCCACATCAACAACTGTTTCCATAGTATTTGAGCTACTTGGCGCTTCAGTTGCCGTTTCGGTAGTAAAAATTGCAATGGATGCCACAGAAACCATGGCCGATTTGGGCACCTACATTAATAGTGGCAGTGCGCTTGCTATTATAGGAGGAATATTGCTTTCGGTGGTACTTGCTTTTTTAATAGGTTCTGTCGTCCAATATTTGTCCCGCTTGATGTTTTCATTTAGGTATCGGCGTAACCTGAAATGGGCAGGGTCAGCTTTTGGAGGCCTTGCCATTAGCGCGATCTTTTATTTTATTGTGATCAAAGGAATGAAAGGCACCACATATATTCCGGAATATATTATGGAATATGTAAAAACACATGCATTTACAATTATTACTTACTCATTTATTGGTTGGACCATTATCTTACAGGTTTTATATGTTTTGTTTAAAACCAATGCACCACGAGTAGTAGTAATTGTAGGAACTTTTGCGCTGGCCATGGCTTTTGCGGGTAACGACCTGGTGAACTTCATTGGGGTGCCGTTGGCCGGCTTGGCATCTTATAAAGCATATGCAGCTTCTGGAATGGAAGCTTCCGAATACATGATGGGCGTTTTGGCACAACCGGTGCAAAGTGGCACTTTGATTTTGCTTGGGGCTGGTGCAATTATGATAGCCACGCTTTGGACATCTTCCAAAGCCAAATCAGTTGTGGCAACATCTGTGGACCTAAGTCGACAGGATGAAGGAGAAGAACGCTTTGATGCCACAGCATTCAGCCGCTTTATGGTGCGTGTATCGGTAGATTTTAACGAAGGGTTGGCAAAAATTCTACCGCAAAGGGTTCGTACAGCTATAGAATCGCGCTTTCAAAGACCTGACGAACCCGAAGATCCGGGTAATCCGGCCTTTGATATGATTCGAGCCGCAGTGAATCTTTCGGTAGCCAGTATTTTAATCGCTATTGCAACTTCCTTAAAACTCCCATTATCCACTACATATGTTACTTTTATGGTAGCTATGGGTGCATCTTTGGCCGACCGCGCCTGGGGTCGCGATAGTGCAGTATATCGTATTACAGGGGTTTTTACCGTAATTTCCGGTTGGTTTATGACGGCAATAGTCGCATTTTCTGCTGCTTTTTTGGTCGCACTTTTCTTAAACTATACCAGTATTGTTGGAATTGTAATAATGGTAGGTATTGCCGCAATATTTATTATTAAAACACATGCAGCTCACAAGAGCTCAGAAGCACGTAAAAAAGAGAGAGCAACCGAAAATGAACAGGAATTTATAGATGAAACTGGTAAGTATCTTGATCGCAGTAACAATGCAGTAAAAACTGCTATGATCAAAGCTTCCAAAATTTATTTTGTCGCCATTAATGGCTTAATAAACGAAGATAGAAGAAAGCTAAAAACCATTCGCAACGAAATACATGATTATAATAATCATATAAAGGACTTGAAAGATAATTTATACAGATTCCTTGAGAAATTAAACAAATTGACACCCGAAACAGGCCATTATTACGTACAGGTATTGGATTACATGAGAGAAATGGCGCACGCGTTAAATTATGTGGTTGAGCCCGCACACGACCATGTGGCCAATAAACATAAATCCCTTAAAAAAGAGCAGCAAAAAGAGTTGGCCGAACTTTCCGAAAAAATTTCAGAAATCTTCAATAAAACTATACATCTGGTCAAGGAAACAAAATATAATGAACTAGGTGAAATAGTAACTGAAATGGAAGGACTTATAAATCATATTCAGGAAATGAGAAGGCAACAAATTAAACGTATTAAGAAAGGTGCTGTAAATACACGCAACAGTATGCTATACCTTGGCTTAATGCAAGAATCAAAGAACCTGCTGCTGTTCATGATTAACCTGCTTAAAGCACAACGCGACTTTGTTATTTATACCGAGAAACACATGGATTAATACAAGTATATTTTTTATGAAATGGGCTGCTTTGTAAGTAGCCCATTTTTTTTGTGCTTTAGTTAGTTACAATCTCATGTTAAATCAATATTAAGTGTATTGAACCGAAATTTTCACTTGTTAATATTTACTTAATACCCGCTTAAAGTTCTGTACAAAGCAAAGTATTTCATTTGTCACAGAAATTAAAACCCTAAAATTTTATTCACAATGAAAAACAAATTATTCATTCTCGGACTTATTCTGATTGCTTTTGGCTTTGTCCTTACATCATGTGATGATGACAATGATAACAACAATGGTGGCGGAAGTACTGGTAATACACTTGTAACAGACAATATTTCAGAAAATACCACATGGACTAGCGATAATGTTTATGAATTGGCTGGTCGTATAACTGTTTTAGAGGGTGCAACTCTAACAATTGAGCCTGGTACAATTATTAAAGGACAAGCAGGTACAGATGCTAATGCAACAGCACTATTAGTTGCTCGCGGAGGAACATTAATGGCAGAAGGAACCGCTTCAGCTCCTATTATCTTTACTTCAGTTGCCGATGAAATTACCCCTGAAGATGTTGCAGCTGGTAGTTTTGCAAGCCCTAATTTAGACCCTGATATCAATGGTCTTTGGGGTGGTGTTATTGTTCTGGGAAAAGCCAGAATATCTGCCCAGAATGAAAACGATCAGGATGCAACCGAAGTTCAGATCGAAGGAATTCCTACTTCTGATACCAATGGATTATATGGTGGAAGTACTGATGATGATAATTCTGGTGTTATTAGATATGTTTCTATCCGTCATGGAGGATCTAATATTGGTGCAGGTAATGAAATTAACGGGCTTACTTTAGGTGGGGTTGGCTCCGGTACAACAGTCGAATATGTAGAAGTTGTTGCCAACCAGGACGACGGTATAGAGTGGTTTGGTGGAACAGTAGACGTAAGCAAAGTTGTTGTGTGGAATCCTGGCGATGATGGCCTCGATACTGACCAGGCCTGGAACGGAACATGTTCTGATTTTATTGTTGTTGCTCCTCAGGGAAGTCTTTTCGAACTTGATGGACCAGAAGGTTCATACATCAATGGAAACCATACTTTTGATAATGGTATCGCCTATGCTGGTGATTTAGGAGAGGAATTAATTGATTTTGACGGAAGCACAAACGTAGATATGTCCAATATATATTTCTTCGGCGTTGCTACAGAAGAAATTGTTGTAGAATCATATGCGGACATGGCTGCAAACGGAGGAAGTGTATCAAATTTTGAATATACTTTACCAGACACAGTTGCTGTTGAGGCAGTTTTTCTGGATATTCCTGCTAATCAACTTACAGAGGTTGCTTCAGTTGGCGCTCAAACTGTTGGCCCGGCAACTACCGAGTTTAGCTGGACATGGGCTGCTCAATCAGGAGCATTAAGTAATCTTGGTCTGTAAAACCTGAAAATACACAGAAGCTTGCTTTAGCAATAAGGCAAGCTTTTTTTCATGTAAATACAGCCTGAACCAATATTAATTAAATGACTATGAAAATGAATTTAAAATCTGTTGTTTTGTTTGCTTTACTGTGCTTTTCATCTGTGATGTATGCGCAAAATGGAACAATACGAGGTACAATTATAGATGATGCTACGGGAGAAACCCTTGTAGGAGCTCAAATAATTATTAAAGAAATGCCTGGCACGGGCACAATTACTGATTTAGATGGAGCTTTTTCGCTCAATGTTTCGCCAGGTAATTATACGGTTCAGGTAAGGTATATTTCTTATCAAAATATGACTATTGAAGATGTAAATGTAGAATCTGGTGAAATAAACCTGCTTGGCAACCTGAATTTGAAAGAAGATAATCAGGTGCTGCAAGAAGTTGTTGTAACTGCTGAAGCTGTTAAGAAT
>NZ_DATFKB010000190.1:0-38028 GCF_035268865.1 Salinivirga sp.
CGGGCCAACTGACAGTGGTGTGTTTTTGCAATATCAGCTATAGAAACCATGGAGGGGTCGGTTTTACCGCCACTTCCCATTGAGCTCACTACGGGATAACCATTTTGAAGGGTATGGTAAATAAGATAAACTTTCGGGGCAAGGGTGTCAATTGCATCCACAACATAATCGAAGGGTGTTTCCAGTACTTCTACCATGCGTTGGTCGCGTAAATATTCATCCAACACGTTAAGTTCAAGTTCAGGGTGAATGTCCTGCAACCGCGAAGCCATCACCTCAACCTTTTTTTGCTCAATGGTGGACCGTGTTGCTGGCAATTGCCTGTTGATATTACTCGGCTCAATAATGTCGGCATCAGCAATGGTCATTTCACCTACCCCGGCTCGGGCAAGTTGCTCGGCCGCCATAGCTCCAACACCTCCCAATCCAACAACCAATACATTTGCGCGACCCAACCGGTTAATATTTTCCTGTCCTAAAAGTAATTCCGTACGTGAATTCCAATTCATTAATTACTGTTTTTAAATACCTTAGTAAAGTTGTTCTCTACTTTTAATTCAAGTTCCTGTACATCTATCTGCCGCAATACTGCAAAGTTATTATATATCCTTTTAATATCACAAGCAGCCTCATCGGTTTCAAAAAAAACACGATTGAGCGGGACTTCAGAAATCACATTTTTTAGTTTATCGGAAGGGTCTAATGCGGTTTTTCCAAAAGAGAAAGAAACGTCGTAATCTAATAATTGTCGCATTTGTTGCGTGTTACCACGAAAACCATGCATAATATACCGATTATTTTGATACTTCTTTATGTAAGGTAAAATATCACTCAGCGTTTTTACCTGATGCACAATTACAGGCAAGTTAAGCTTTTGTGCCAAAACCAATTGCTGCTCAAAAACGGTTTTTTGTATTTGTAAATCAGGTCCTTTAATACGGTCAAGTCCACATTCACCAATCGCAAACAAATTTTCAGAAGCCTGATTAGCCAGGATATTAACAAATTTTTCAGCACTGATTTGATCTGCATACCAGGGATGAATACCTGTAGAATGAGGTTGATTTGAAATAGAACCATTCAAATAATCCGCGGCATGGATGCTTTGAATACAAAACCAATCATGTTGGTGATGGGTGTGTACATCAATCAGCATAGACTACTTAACAAGTTTTAATTTCTGAGCTGCCTCATCGAGAATTTCCTGTGGCCGTGCAAAACAAAACCGCACAATGCCGTAATTAGAATGATCATGCAGATATGCAGAGAGCGGAACTCCGGCCACACCATACTCCTTAATAAGTTTAAGTGCAAAATCTTTATCGCTAAGCCCCTCCTCATTGGGAAACTTAACCGGCTGAAACATTCCTGACTTTACAGGAAGAAGTTCAAAAGACGTATCGCTTAGCAACTGGGCAAAATAATCTCTTTTTTGGGCAAAAGCGCCTGCAATTTGATCAAAATCCACCCCGCCTGACAGATATTCATCAAGTGCAAATTGAGCCGGCGTATTGACGTTAAAAGCTATGTATTGGTGTAATTTGCGAAACTCATGCATTAAGTCTTCGGGCGCAATACAAAAACCTACACGCCAACCCGTAATTTGAAAGGCTTTTCCAAAGCCTCCCACGATAAAACTGCGCTCGGCAAGTTCACGTTTACGGGCCAAACTATTGTGTTCATATCCGTCGTAAATCAGAAATTGCAAACTCTCATCTCCCAGCACCATGATATCGGTTCCGTTGACAATTCTGTACAACTCATCCAAATCATGGGCTTTTAAAATGTTGCCTGTAGGGCTATTGGGGTTATTTAAAATAATCATACGGGTATTAGGCGTAATCAGTTTTTGAACCTTTGACCAGTCTATGTGAAAATCGGGCTCTTCAAGCTTAACATATATGGGTTTACCCTGGTTTATTTCAACCGTTGGAGCATATAAGTCGTAGGATGGTTCGAAAATTATTACTTCATCGTTTTCTCTTACGGTACTAGACAAGACCGTATAAATAGCCTGCGATGCTCCTGCAGTAATGGTAATTTCCTGGCTCGGGTTATATTCAATACCATATTTCTCTTTAAAAATTGCTGAAATATTTCTGCGTAAGCCCTTGTGCCCATTTATTGAAAGGTAATAATTACGGTCTTCGTCCACATGTTTTTTAATGAGTTGAGCCAGTTTCTTATCCTGCTGAAAATTTGGAAACCCGCGTGAGAGGTCAATGGCACGGTACTCGTTGAATAGCCGCGAGACTTCTGAAAAAATCATTGTGCCATAATCGGCAATTTTTCCCCTTATAGTGTGATTAAATTTCATTGCTCAAATTTTTTACATAGCTGCATATATAACGCCATTTTCAAATAATCGTTCGCAAGATACAAAGATTTACTTAGTTAAAAACCTGTCGTAGTATTTCGTATGTTTTCAACTTACTCATATTAAGTTGTATATAATAATATTCGAGTAGCTGATTCAATAGCGCCTGATTGGTAATTCTGTCCAGTTGTAATTCATGAAAACCTGACAAAGGTGTATGCAAAAGCTGGCTAAAACTTGCATTAAGCTCTTCAGGAATGGTATCGTGCATAATTTGCGTCACAAACGCACCCTCCGAAGGAGAGAACCAGGCCTGGTTTTTGGTTTTTTTGGAGGGAAAAATTCCCAAAAACCTTGTTAAATGCAGCAGAAACAACAAATGGAAGTTTTGAGGGTTCTCTTTCTCTGCATCAAACAATTGAAAAGCATTGCTTAAAAAGCTGAAAAACTCTTTATCAGGCTGTTGCTCGGGCACCACCTTGCTCAATATCTCGGCCAAAAATTGCGCAATTGTACTCTTTTGAACTGAAAAGGGGATATCGGTATAAGGGTGTGCGAAACGTAACTGCTGAATACGTTGCATGGTCCTTTGTGAAAAAAAATTTACTTCAACACTCAAATGAAACAGTGGTTGAAAGTAATTCGAACTGCCTTTTTTTCGGTTACGCCGGACAATGGCAGGAAAACGGCCAAATTCTTTGGTTAGCAAATGTACAATAAGCTGATTTTCGCTATAGCGAATTGTTCGCAACACTATGCCTTCGGTAGAAGTACTCATCGACTGACAACAAAAATTTTGGCTGCAGCGGTAGTCGTTCCATCAAAAGAGGAGGCATAAATCATATACACACCAGTTGTAACACGCTGATTATTAAAATCACGCATATTCCAAAGCGCTGTTCCTCCGTTGCTGGTGGTTTCAAAAACAATATTTCCGGCCACGTCTGTAATTTTAACTTTCATTTTATTGCTAAGCCCGTCGATATGCACCAATCCATTATAATTTTCATGAACAGGATTCGGGTAAACACGTAGTTTATCCGGTGCTGCATTTGATTCATTTATGCCCGTATAATAGGCAACCAACCCCTCGTCAGTGGCAATATAAACCCAACCATTTTTTGCATCGATACCAATATCACGCACAAAATCGGATGGTAAAGGGCTGTTCTCTTTATTTAAGTTCAATATTTGTTCGGTACCATCTTCAGATATTAAAAAAACACCGCCGGTTTGCGTTCCAACCCATTTCCGGTTTCCAGGATCAATAGCAACACACGAAACCCGCTCGTTTTCAAGCAAATACTGCGCAATGCCATCATTTTCCACAATAATCCTGGAAGCGCTGACATTATAGTTCATAACCGACTGCGCATTATAATAAACGGCAATTCCACCTTCGTCGAGCCCAATCCATACATAATTATCCTGATCGACGGCCATTGTCGTTACAAAATTGGTCAAAATACTGTTGTCACTGCCAATCACCCTGAATCGTTTATAACCATCGGCCACTGCTCCATTTTTTAACTTTTCAGGATCGATTGCCACCAACCCAAAATCCTGATCTACAAACCATAAATCACCCCACGGCATTTCAGTCAGGTTTGAAGTTACACGATTTGAGATGCTGCCCTGCAAACTAAAAACACCCCACTCCTGTGATGCTGTTTTATAAACGTACAAATTGTTTGGCACTTGTGAGGTAGTTATCCAAACATCCTTATTATTATCATAGGCAATACCTGATGCTAAAATATATGCCTGGTCAAGATTATTGAAATTTTCGAGCGGGCTGTTGTCCTGATCAAAATGATTAATTACAGTAGTATCCATAAACTCCAAAAGCCCGTACCCGTTTGAAGTTGCAAAAAAATGGGAATTATTGCCCGGGTCAGGTAGTACAAAATTGAGATTACGCACACCAATGAGTTCTTCTGTATTTCTGCGGTTCAGGTTAATCCATTGGTCATCGTAAACATACATTCCGTAGTCCTTATATTTTGCTCCCGAAATACCACCGGTCAGGTACAACTTACCACGGGCTGTTTCTATATCGTTTATTGCATTTGTAAATGGTGAATTTGGAAACATAAAACTTTCTTCACCTGATTCGCGCAAAACAAGGCCGTATTCGGGGTCAGCAAAAAAAGCTTTCTCGCCTGCTAAAACAGCTGCTCCTGAATGCCCCCAGTGGTCATTATATCCGTTGAAATAGTGAGACATCAATAAATTACCATTCTGACCATAAAAACGCACGCCATAAGAAGCAATAATTGTAAGAATGTCATTACGCCTTTCAATTCCCCTGACGCGGTATTTTTTATCTGACAAATAATGTGTAAAAACACCATTCTCGTATTCATAAATAATGTCTGTAGTGTCTTCAGGCCTTGATTGGCCGATAAAAATTGTATTGGCATTTTTTTCTATAAAAGGCACATGCTGGTCATAATCCGGAAGAGATTCCAGCACACTCCAATTCTGATAATTGTGCAGGTTTATCCCTGTTCTGGCTGCATAATAGACTCCATTGTCTGTTCCAACCCAAATAGTATCATTATTGGTAGAAACATCATAGGTCATAATAGCATCGCCGCTCGAGCCCAGAAAGAAGGTGCTTTGTACTTCGCGCTCAGAAATATCAACAAGCACAAGCCCAAAATCGCATGCTAAAAATGCAGTATCGCCGGCAAAATGAATATTATTGACCGATTTGGCATTTAAGGATGTGTTTTGCTGGATATCAGGCAGGGTGAAAATCTCATCATGGTAAAGAAAATCAACCAGACCGGAGCTGTATCCTACCATTAAAAAGTCTAAACGGCTGTGGTATTTTATAGCCGATATGTTTACACCTGACAATCCTTCAACGGTTGAGAATTTTTGGAATTCGCCTGATTCTATATTGTATTTGAATATGGCATTGCTGGTAGCAGCAAAAATTTCATTGTCATTTCCGTCAATAAGCTCTACCTGCCGGTATGAAAAATGACTTTCCCAGTCGCCAATGTTGTAGCCCTGACCAAAAACAAAACTGATTTGACCTGAAAGCAAAATCAAAGTTGCGATGCAGTAATACAAAAACACTCTTCCCATAAATTGTCTCTTAACGGTTCAGTTCAATAACTCAATTTGGGTTTAAATATTTTATTTGCTGTAGTTTTCGTGCAAATAGTTAACAAATTTTTCAAAAGCTTTTCCCCGGTGGCTGATTTTATTTTTAAGCTCCAGATCCATTTCGGCAAATGTTTGCTGATATCCCTCAGGGATAAAAACCGGATCGTAACCAAAACCTTCGGCTCCTTTTGGCGTATCGATTACTTTACCTTCTACCACCCCTTCGAAGAAAAGCGGCTCATCGTCTTTCAGGAAGCAAATTACGGTTTTAAACCTGGCGCGACGATCTGCTTTTCCTTGTATTTCCCCGAGAAGTTTTTGAAGGTTTGCCTTATCACTTTTGGGTTCTCCGGCATAGCGGGCAGAATAAACGCCTGGAGCTCCATTGAGTGCATCAACTTCGAAACCGGTATCATCGGCGAAAACCGGTGATGATACTGATTTTTTTACGAACTGACACTTCTCCAAAGCGTTAGCCATAAGTGTAGTTCCTGTCTCGGGAATTTCTGTTTCATATCCAATATCATTTAAATTACGAATTAAAACCACGTCAGAGGCCAGTTTTTTTATTTCCTTGGATTTATGCTTATTGTGGGTCGCGAAAATTACTTCCATAAATATTTTTAATTATTTGATTCTTGAAAAAATTGAAGCGCAGTTTGCCTTCCCGGTATGGGCCGCTCTTTTATTCCCCATAGAAAAAACACATAAAAGAATGTAAAAAATAGTGCTCCAGCCTGTGTTTCTATGGTATCTTCATTCAGCATAGAAAGTATTACGATAACCAAATATATCAGCATAGGCAAATTCAACTTTTTGCGTAAACCGGCATAAAACGCGGGATAGAACAATGCCCACATAAAAACAACAAAACCAACAACACCAAACGTGAGCATAATTGTTAAAAACTGATTATGTGCACGAAGCCTGCGCTTGTGGATTAATTTGCTATTGGTTTCTTCATAATATTGATCGAAGGCATCCTGCACATCTCCAGTACCTACTCCAAATATGGGATTTGCGTTAAATATATTCCATCCGGCTTCGAGATAATAAATGCGTTGAATAATGGAATGCCCGCTGGGGTTTTTACCTTCCTCATAGCGCTCCAGCTCCCAGAAAATTCGGTATAAATTTGCGTAAAGATTTATTTTTTCAGCATATAAATAATTCGCTACCCCGTTTTCAATGGCCTGAACATCAGAATCTGTAAGTTTAGATACCCCTACAGAGTCTTTTGTGTAGCCTTTCGACGCCAAATAACGAATCAAGACATGTTTAATTTTGTGTCCAATTTTATCTTTACCGTCATATTTAAACTTGCTTCTTTTATTCCATTCCTTCCGCAACTCTTTTTCAGAAACATAAGCATAAACAAAATGCGAATTTTCGTAAAGGGTACGATTAAGGTGGTGTTTATACTTATTTCCATTAATTGTTTTTGCAGGCAGCTCATCAGCTTTAGGTACAATACGGTAATTATAGCGGGCCCACGAATGCACTACGAATGAAAGAACTATTAAGGATAAGCCTATAATTATACTGTAAACAATGAAACGAAACACCTGGTGATTAATCAGGTGGGTATAGTACAGGCTCATGCCAAATAATCCGACACCAAGCACAACAAATCCGGTAAGGGATCGCAACAAAGCCATAAACACAATAAGCCAAAGCACCGAGGGGATGGCCCAATAACGGAAAAAACGATCATTTTTTTCAGGGAAAACAGCCATGTAAATAAACACAAATATGACCAGGTTAATCATAAGCGCAAAGCGGATATGCGAAACTGCAAATGAAATTCCTCTCACAGTGTGATAACCGGCCATTCCCTTTGATATTAAAATGGCTGTACTAATAAAACTAGCCGCCAGAATAGCAATTCCGAACACCTTAAACACCAAACGCCATTGGTCTTTGCTCAAAGGTTTGGTGGTTGCAAAAATTAGCGGTAACGAAAGCAAGGGAAGTTTTACTCTGAGATCCCTGGCAGCATAATCAAAATTCTCGGTGTAAATAAGGCCAATGAAATGTATAATAATAATACCAAGAAACGATAAAACAAGCTTGTTGGAAAAGGCCTTTTTAAATTTATTCAGAATATTTTTGTCATACAGCCAATTGGCCAGCAGAATAAACTGCCCGATTGTCATAAAAGACCTTGACAGGGGCATTCCCACCAAAAGCACAATGATTCCAAAAATATGAATGTTTTCTCGTGTAAAATACTTCTGTACGGCTGTTTGCATTTAGACAAAGATAATATTTTGATACTTGGTACTTACAATCGAATCAGTTTAATCAACTCACACTACCTCAATAGCATTAACCGGGCATTTATCTGCTACCTGAACTATTTCTGGGTCATCAGGGTGTTGAAGTTTTTGTTTACCAGTCGACCTTAAATTCCCTGTTAAACAGGCTTTTCCGTCTTCTTCGTCCATAAAAAACACGTCCGGAAAAAGATCAGCGCAGATAGCGCAACCAATACATTTTTTACGATTAAGTAAAACTGTTTTCATTAAACGCTTCCCTATAGTAATTATTGTAATTTGGCATATTTGGCGGGCACAACCTTGTAGAGCTTATCATTTCTTCTGACCAATTCTGGTACAGGAATACTCACATAACTACCCTGCGGGGCATGATCAACGGGCTTTTTGTCGAGGCGCAATTCATCAACAGTCTTCTCTATTGTGCCGGTGGTAGGCCCCACAATAAGAATTTTATCATCCTTATTCAAATCTTTAGCCTCCAGTTTAAATTCAGCCACCCCAATTTTGCTAAAATAATTAGTTGTTTTACCCACAATTACTTTTCGCTCTGTAGCCTGCGAGCCATAAATATGGCTCCATTCCCCCATTTTTTGACCCAGGTAATAACCATCCCAAAAACCACGATTGAAAACTCGCTTGAGGTCGCTCATCCACCCATCGATTTTAGCCTGATCATAGCTCCCGTCAGCAATTGCTTTTACGGCCGCATCATATGTTTCTACAACTGTTTTTACATACTCGGGAGAACGAGCCCGTCCCTCTATTTTTAGTACTTTAACTCCTGCATCAAGTATTTTATTTAAAAAGCCAATGGTACATAAATCTTTAGGCGACATCAGATATTCATTATCCACACCTATTTCGTACCCGCTTTCGTTATCAGTAAGTGTATATGACCGGCGACAGGTTTGCATACAGGCTCCGCGGTTGGCACTTGCATTGAACTCGTGCAGACTTAAATAACACTTTCCGGAAATGGCCATGCACAGGGCTCCATGTACAAATATTTCAATGCGCAGCGGACTTCCGGACGGTCCGGTTATTTGCTGGTTTTCAACATTCCGGATAATTTCAGCCACCTGATTTAAATTAAGTTCTCTTGCCAGCACTGCAACATCCACATAGTTGGAGAAATATTTGAGTGCCTCAGTATTGCTAATATTCAATTGGGTTGAGGCATGCACCTCCATACCGAGTTCTCTGGCATAAATCAATGCGGCCATGTCTGAAACAATTAAAGCAGATATACCAGCTGCTTTGGCCTTTTGCATTAAAATTTTTGTGGGTTTCAGGTCATGATCATAAAGCACTGTATTAACTGTAAGGTACGTCTTAACCCCCTTAGCCTCACAGCGCTTTACAACTTCAGGTAAATCATCCATTTGAAAATTGGCTGAAGAGTGTGCCCGCATATTGAGGTGCCCAACACCAAAATACACAGCATCGGCGCCGGCATCAATCGCAGTTTGCAATGCTTCAAAATTACCTGCCGGCGCCATAATCTCGATATCAGATCTTCTAATGTTGCGGTTATATAAAACAGTGTTACTCATATTTATTCCAAAAAATTTTTATCTGGCTAACAATTGCATCTGTATCTTGTTTCTTCATGCAATCGAAATGACCCTTAGGGCATTTTTCAAACCCAATTTTTGAACATGGCCTGCAAGAAAGGTCTTTGACCTCTGCAATATAATATTTATGCCTCTCGCCGGGCATATAAGGGTACATACCCAGTTCTGGCGTGGTATTTCCCCATACGCTAATAACAGGCTTGCTTAGTGCTGCAGCAATATGCATCATACCTGTATCGGGTGTGAGCACAAGTTTTGAATTTTGAATGGCCCCGGCAGACCCGTCAATTGAGAGCTGTCCGCACTGGTTACTTACCGGCACATTAAGGTCTCTTACTATTGCGTCGGCGTTTTCTTTTTCTGCATCACCACCAATAAGTAAAACCGGTTTACCAGCTTTGTTCAGAACATGAATTAATGTTTCGTTGGGCATTTGTTTCGTTGCATGATTTGCCCCAAGCACTGCAACCAAATATCCGCTTGAAAAATCCGGCGGAAGTTTAAGAGATGGGGTATAATCAGCCGAAAAAAAGTAATCCAGTCCCTGCTTATCATTCTGAACATCGAATAGCTTTGTGGTTTCCAAATATCGGTCTACAATGTGTAAATCAGGCATTTTATTTAGCTTAAAACGCACATAGAGCCATTTTTTCCAGTTAAGTTTATTAAAAGTAAATGACATGCGATGCAGGGCCCTTTTCACCCGCATAGATCTTAAATTACGATGCAGATCAATTACATAATCATACCCCTCGTCCTGCAGGGTATTGATAATTGCGGACATATTATCTTCCAGAGCATGCACTTTATCCACATAAGGATTGGAATCCACCAGGGAACGAAATTTAGCTTTAGTAAGGTAATGCACCTCTGCATTTTCTACTTGCTGTTTGAGCATACGCACTACAGGGGTTGTAAGCACAATATCCCCGATTGAGCTAAAACGAATAACCAGGTATTTTACAGTATTCATAGGTTCGATGCTGGAATTGGGCCACAAAGGTACTAATAAATTTGGATCTGATACCAATGCAAAATAGCGTGAAGAAAAGAAAAGCTATCGTCGCAAAACTGATTCAGTGGCAGATTTGGAACAATTTACGACGATAGCCAATAAAAATTATATGCTCATTTCCGTGAGCACAATAATGTCGTTATTTTTTACCTGGATTACACCACCCGGAATATCAAAAAACTTTTCTTCTCCGTTGGTCGGGTGTACTTTTACTTTGCCTTTGGTTAAGGTAGAAATTATTGGAGCGTGATTATGAAGTACTTCAAAAGCTCCTTTTTTTCCAGGCACCTGAATTAAATCTATTTCGCCTTCAAAAAGCGATTCTTCCGGTGTAATGATTTTTAGTTGCATAGAGCATTACGCTTTTGATTCAGCAAGCATTTTCTCACCTTTTTCAATGGCTTCTTCGATGGTTCCCACCATCATAAAGGCGGCTTCAGGATATTTATCTACCTCGCCGTCCATAATCATTTTAAAGCCTTTGATGGTATCTTCAATTGAAACCAGCACCCCAGGGGTACCTGTAAACTGTTCTGCTACGTGGAAAGGCTGAGACAGGAAGCGTTGTACCCGGCGTGCTCTGTGTACCACCTGACGGTCTTCCTCTGAGAGTTCGTCCATACCCAGAATCGCTATAATATCTTGCAGCTCCTTATAACGTTGCAAAATTTCTTTTACCCGTTGGGTTGTGTTGTAATGGTCGTCACCCACAATTTCGGGGGTTAAAATACGAGAGGTAGAATCCAGCGGGTCTACAGCGGGATAAATACCCAACTCAGAAATTTTCCGACTTAACACGGTTGTAGCATCAAGGTGTGCAAAAGTAGTTGCAGGGGCAGGGTCTGTAAGGTCATCGGCCGGCACATAAACAGCCTGAACGGATGTAATTGACCCATGCTTGGTTGAAGTAATACGTTCTTGCATTTCACCCATCTCCGTGGCCAGGGTTGGCTGGTATCCTACCGCTGAAGGCATACGCCCGAGGAGGGCAGAAACCTCTGAACCGGCTTGAGTAAAACGGAAGACATTATCCATAAAAAACAAAATATCTCTTCCTTTGCCATCTTTTCCCCCATCGCGGAAATATTCAGCGAGTGCAAGTCCCGATAGAGCTACACGAGCACGAGCGCCCGGTGGTTCATTCATCTGACCGAAAGTAAGCGCCAATTTTGATTTTTTTAAGGCTTCAGGATCTACTTTGGAGAGGTCCCATCCGCCATTTTCCATATCTTCGGCAAAAGCTTTCCCATAATCAATTACACCAGCTTCGAGCATTTCGCGCAATAGGTCGTTACCCTCGCGAGTCCGCTCTCCTACTCCTGAAAAAACAGAAACACCGCTGTAGGCTTTTGCAATGTTATTAATAAGCTCCAGAATAACTACTGTTTTACCCACACCGGCACCACCGAACAACCCAATTTTACCACCTTTGGCATAAGGCTCAATCAAATCAATAACTTTTATACCGGTGTATAAAATTTCTGTTTCAGTAGTAAGGTCTTTAATCTCAGGTGCTTCACGGTGAATCGGATAACCATCCGATTTATCAAGTGCTTTAATTCCATCCACAGGGTCTCCGGTAACATTAAACAACCGGCCTTTCACATCATCGCCAGCGGGCATCAGTATTGGAGATCCGGTGGCAGCTACTTCCATGCCCCGCTGCAATCCATCTGTAGAGTCCATTGCAACTGCCCGGACTGTATTTTCGCCAATATGCTGCTGCACCTCGAGCACCAAATTATTTTCACCTTCTCTGTCAATTTCAAGCGATTCATAAATGTCCGGTAGCTCTGTTTTCTCCTGATCAAAAACAACATCAACAACAGGGCCGATGATTTGTGATATTTTACCGATATTCTGAGCCATGAGTATAAATTTTTCGATTTATATTTTCACCAAAGCTTCGTTAAATAAAGTCTTCTTTGGCGTTTATTGTCAATATATAAATATGATTTAAAGATAAAAATTATATTACAAATTATGTTTGACGACCCATTAATTTTTTGGACAACTCATAAAGGCCGTCTTTATACTTTTCGTCTATGTCAATCTCTTCCAAATATTCAATTGCTTTTTCGAAGTGCTTTTTCATCTCATCTTCTGTCAATGATTTTATACCAAGCTTTTGGTATATAGCAAGCACACTTTCAATTTTTTCAGATTCTGAAATACTATTATTTCCAAGCAGCGAAGTAAGCTCGTCATGATAAGCTCCTTTGGCAAGTTCCAGGGCTTTGAGCAGCAAAAAGGTTTTTTTGTTGGCCGCTATGTCGCCTCCGATCTTCTTTCCAAATGATTTAGTATTACCAAACGCATCTAAATAATCGTCCTGTAACTGAAATGCCAGCCCGAGGTTTTCACCAAAGCAGTACAATTTTTTTGCACTCTCTGTATCAGCTCCACCGACAATGGCGCCAATTTTGAGCGATCCGGCAAGTAAAACTGAAGTTTTCAGGCGTATCATTTTTTTATAATCTGAAAGGCTTACCTCATCGTCAGTTTCAAAATCCAGATCGAACTGCTGCCCTTCGCAAACTTCTGCAGCGATTTTATTAAAAACAGTTAAAACCTGATTTATTTTATTGCTATTTAGCTGATTTAATTGCTCATATGCTTTTATAATCATTAGGTCTCCACTCAGTATTGCAGAGTTTAAGTTCCATTGTTTATGCACGGTAGTCTGATTACGTCGCAGTTCAGCTTCATCCATTATATCATCATGGATAAGCGTGGAGTTGTGAAATATTTCAATAGCCATAGCTGCCGGTATGGCATCCTGATATTTTCCACCAAATGCTTCTGCGGCCATAAGCAATAAAACGGGTCGAATACGTTTCCCGCCCATTCCAAGTGTATAAACTACAGGCTTTTGCAAATTCCCGGGCTCTACTGCCGGACTATAGCGGTCAATTTCATTACTGAATATTTCCTGTAATTCTTCAAAACTATGCATGATTATAAATTTTCGTGGAGACCATTTTTGATTATTTTCTTTAATCCTTCTCTAAGCGGGATTAAATCCCTTCCTAAAATCCTCTTCATTTCGGTATTATCAGGACGCCTTCTCTTCATATCTCCCTCTTCAAGCGGTGGTAAATATTTGATTTTCGACTTACTAGCGGTAAGCTCAATCACGGTCTGAGCTAACTCATTTATGGTAATTTCACGGCTACCCCCAATATTTATTACATCATTTATGACTTTCCCTTCGTAAAAAGCTTTGAGTGTACTGTCTACGTTATCATCAACATAACAAAAAGTTCTCGTTTGTTCTCCATCACCATAAATTGTGATATCCTCGTTATTGAATGCCTTGACTAAAAATTTGCTAATTACAAAATCAATAGATTGTTTTGGGCCATAAGTATTGAAGAACCGGAATATGGTATAACTTAAATCATATTCCCGGCAATAACTCCGCAAAAAGGCTTCACCTACATTTTTAACTATGGCGTAAGGTAAACGTGAATTCAATGGTGTAGTGTAAACATTTTGTGGTATTTCAACAGGTTCTCCGTAAATCTCAGATGAAGAGGAGAAAAACACCCTTTTGACGCCGGTATTTTTTGAAAGTCCCAATATATATTTTATGCCTTCAATATCACGCAGCACTTTTACGGGGAATTCCTGTGTTCTTTTTACGCCAACTACGGCAGCATAATGAAAAACATAATCAAATTTAAATCCAAGCATGATTTCGGAAATATCGCGATAATCATTTACATCGCACTTAATAAACTTCCAGTTGTCTCTGGGTGTTTGGGGTAATTTACCAATATCGCCGGTAGACAAGTCATCTACAATAACCACATAATTATTTTTATCGGCAATTAATTTTTCTGCAAGGGCACTACCAATAAATCCTGCACCACCTGTTATTAAAATCTTATACATGTTGTCTTCGATTTAATCTTATTAGTCAATTTCAAAAAGCTTAAAAAATGCTGGAAGCAGTGCATTTCTTCTACCGAAGTTATGCAATTCAGTAATTAAAAGCAATAATAATTACTCTGTATTTTTGGTTATCTGCGATCCATTCACCTTAAGGTCTTCGAGCTCAATTTCTTCATCTTCATCGTAAATATGAATAAGCGGCTCGCGGAAAGCGCGGGTCGTAATCATTTTCTCAAGCGTCAGTAACAACGTGGGCAGCAATAACAAATTAGAAAACATAGCAAAGAGCAGGGTTAGCGAAACCAATATTCCAAGGGCCTGCGTGCCTCCAAAGCCGGAGGCAGAAAAAATAGAAAATCCGAAAAACAATATTACACTCGTGTACATCATACTAACACCTGTTTCGCGAATTGCAGTAGTTACGGCTTTAGAAATATTCCAATCGAATGCATTCAACTCTTGTCTATATTTGGCTAAAAAGTGTATGGTATCGTCTACTGAAATACCAAAAGCTATACTAAAAATTAATATTGTTGACACCTTTATGGGGATGCCAAAAAATCCCATAATGGCGGCTGTCATGAGCAGCGGAATAAAATTAGGGATGAGCGAAATAACCACCATTCTCCATGAATAGAACATAAAAGCCATAAAAACAGCTATAAGTACAATGGCTATGGCAAGGGAAATAAACAAATTACGTATTAAGTACCTTGTTCCCTTTGAGTATATTACACTAGAACCTGTTATAATTACATCGTAATCATCGGGAGAAAAGACACTGTCAACCTCATTTCTAATTTTAGACTTTAGCTTTTCCATTTTTTCAGTACCCACATCTTTCACATTCATACTAATGCGTGTAATCTGGCGGGCAGTGTCTATGAAAGAGTTAATGAGGCTGTCACTCTCATCAGCATTGCGCAGGTATCGGGCAATACGTACCCGCTCGCGTTCTACCGGTAATTTATATCGCCTGGGATCTCCTCCCCGATAAGCCTGCCGCAGAAACATGGCGGCATCGGCGACCGACATTGATTTACTAAATTCAGAATATTCTGCAAGTCTTTCTTGTAAAGTATCAATTCTTCTCAGGTTATCGAGATCGAGCACGCCGTTTTTTTCTCGAGTATCAATCATAATTTCAAACGGAATTATGCCGCCAAATTCTTCCTGAAAAAATTCGAGGTCTCGATACATTGGGTCGTTATGTGGGATATCGTCGATCATGTAACCTGTTGTATGCATCTGCGAAACACCAATAACAATTAGCACTAACACAACCCCTGTGGTAATATACACCTTTGGCCGATGCTTTTCTGTGATATGAACAAGCGTATCTATAAATCTTTTAACAAGTTTATTGTCCAGGTGCCTTACATGCCTACGGCGGGGCGGTGGAAGAAAGCTAAAAACAATAGGAATCATTGTGATGGCCAGAAAAAACACGCCAAGAATATTAATTGAGGCCAGTATACCAAACTCCACTAATATGGCACTAGTTGTTAAAATAAATGTGGCAAATCCAGATGCTGTAGTCAGATTGGTCAGAAAAATGGCATTTCCTATTTTATTGATTACCCGCTGCAGCGCTTTAATTTTATTGCCATGTTTCTTGTATTCGGCATGGTACTTATTTAACAAAAATATACTGTTGGGCACACCAATCACAATAAGTAAAGGCGGAATCATTCCTGTAAGAATGGTTATCTCGAAATTAAAAAGGGCTAAAAATCCAAATGACCAAACTGCGCCAATGGCCACAACCAACAACGAGAAAAAGACGACCTTAAAGGACCGGAAAAACAGGTAGAGGATGATAGCTGTAACAATGAATGCTAATATCACAAACATCCCGAGTTCTGCCTTAATTTTTTTCGAAATTTCGGTTCTCACATAAGGCAAGCCTGAATATTCCAGAGGTAAATCATATTTTTTTGCAAATTTTTTAGCCTGCGCATGTATGGAATCGACAATTGTAACACGTTCTTTACTGTTCAACACTTCTTGTCCCAGGGTAATGGCCATGAGATATGTATGGGTGCTGTCAACATACATTAAGTTTTTGTAAAAAGGTAGCTTGTGTAATTCTTGTGCAAGGCTGTCGAGTTCCTTCTGCGATTTAATGGTATCGGGGAAAACACGTTTACTAACAAATTTTTGTTCACGACGACTGGCCTTAATATTTACCACCTGACCAACCGAAACCACTTCAGTTATACCTCTAATATTCTTAACTTCACGCGATAGTTTTTGCCAATCATTAAATTTATTTAATTCAAAAAAAACAGAATCCTGCACGCCAATAATAAAGACATTAGCCCCTTCACCAAAAATATCCTTAAAGTAGAGATGCTCCTGGTTTGTTGTATCATCATGTGGCAACATCTGCGCATATTCATAGGTCATTTTTGCATCTTTACCTTTATAGGCCATAAATGCAGTAAACAGCGCAATAGCGATTAGAAAAGCGACACGATTTCGGAGAATTATTCTGGCAATATTAACCCACATTGATGATAAATTTCAGGCAAAAATAAACGATAAAGGGAGATAAACAAAAAACGGCATGCTTTGTCGTGCATGCCGCATAAAATATTTTTATTTTCCAAGGGCATTTGCCCCGCTCACAATTTCGGTAATTTCATTTGTAATAGCAGCCTGACGAGCTTTATTGTAGTTCAATGTCAGGTCTTTTATTAAATCTGTTGCATTTTCGGTAGCTTTATGCATTGCTGTCATACGAGCACCGTGCTCAGAGGCAACCGAATCGAGCAGCGCACTATGAAAGCTAATCTGCAAAATTTTCGGCATCAAATCCATGACAATTTCACCGGCGGTAGGTTCAAGAATATAATTCGGATCTGCTCCCTCTTCATTACTACCTATTTCGACCGGTAAAAAGGTTTCATGTGTTACCCTTTGTACAGCTGCATTCTTGAATCCATTATAAAACAAAGCTACTTTATCAAATTCCTTGTTAAGGAAAACATCAACAATCTCATTGGCAACTGTTGCACTCTCTTTAAACTGACTATGGTCGAGCAAATCATCCATATTCTTCCAAACCTGAAAGCCTTCTCGCTTCACAATTTCGTCTCCCTTTCTTCCAATTGTAAGAAACTGTATTCTCTCTTCTTCCAACAAATCGTGATATTCGTTTTTTACATGGTTTATAGCAGCCTTGGTCACCTGATAATTAAAGGCACCACAAAGACCTTTGTTTGAGGTAAAAAGTACGACAAGCATGTTATTAGTCTCACGGTGTTCTGTGAGCGGACTTGTAATATCTTCTTCACCAGCAGCCGCAATTTGCTCTGCAACCTTGTGTAAAGCATCGGTATAGGGTCTGATTTTGAATATGGCATCCTGAGCTTTTCGCAATTTTGCTGCAGCCACCATTTTCATAGCAGAGGTAACCTGTCTTGTATTCTTTACTGATGCAATTCTTGTACGTATCTCTTTTAAATTGGCCATAATTGTGCCTCTTTTATTATTCTACATACTTATCTGCAACCTCTTTGGCAATTTTCGTCATGGTTTCTTTTGCCTCATCAGTTAATTTACCTTCACGCAATGTTTTCAGTACATCATCATGTTGCGATTCCATCAGATTTAAATAGTCTTTAGTAAACTCTTTAACCTTTTCGACCGGAATTTTATTAAGCAATCCTTTTGTCCCACAGAAAACAAGTGCTACCTGATGCTCTACTTTATAGGCATTGTACTGGGGTTGTTTAAGCAACTCAACATTACGTTTTCCTTTATCTAAAACAGCTTGTGTTGCAGCATCAAGATCGGAACCGAATTTAGAAAATGCTTCAAGCTCGCGATACTGAGCAAGATCAATTTTCAGTGTCCCTGCAACTTTTTTCATCGATTTAATTTGGGCGCTACCTCCAACACGTGAAACCGATATACCTACATTAATTGCAGGCCGTACTCCTGATAAAAACAGATCGGATTCCAAAAATATTTGGCCGTCGGTAATGGAAATTACATTTGTTGGAATATAAGCAGATACGTCTCCTGCCTGGGTTTCAATAATGGGCAGGGCAGTTAAACTACCCCCTCCTTTTACTTTATCCTTTATACTATCAGGCAAATCGTTCATACTTTGTGCAACTTTATCGGACTCGATAATTTTGGCAGCGCGCTCGAGTAGACGTGAGTGCAAATAGAACACATCTCCAGGATATGCTTCTCTACCAGGGGGGCGACGTAACAATAATGAGACTTCGCGATATGAAACAGCTTGTTTGGACAGGTCGTCGTATATCACAAGTGCATGCCGGCCGGTATCTCTGAAATATTCGCCAATGGCGGCACCGGCCATCGGGGCATAAAATTGTAAGGCAGCCGGATCAGCGGCGTTGGCAGCCACAATAACAGTATAATCCATGGCGCCATATTTCTCGAGTGTGGCAGCCACGTTGGCCACAGTAGAACCTTTTTGTCCTATTGCCACATAAATACAATATACGGGTTCTCCTTTATCGTAATTTTCTTTCTGATTAATAATTGTATCAATTCCAACAGCTGTTTTTCCGGTCTGGCGGTCTCCAATAATCAGCTCACGCTGCCCCCTTCCGATTGGAATCATAGAGTCGATGGCTATAAGTCCGGTTTGTAAGGGCTCATTAACTGGTTGCCGAAAAATGACACCCGGGGCCTTACGCTCTATTGGCATTTCAAAGGTTTCTCCTGCAATTTCTCCTTTACCATCTATAGGCTCACCAATGGTATTTACAATGCGTCCGAGCATTTGTTCTCCGACATTTATCGATGTAATACGGCCGGTTCGCTTCACTGTATCGCCTTCTCCAATATCTCCGGTAGGTCCCATAAGTACCACTCCGACATTGTCTTCTTCAAGGTTTAATACGATACCCTTTGTTCCATTTGCAAATTCTACCAATTCATTGGCTTTTACATTTTGCAAACCGTATATCCGGGCAATTCCGTCACCAATAGTTAACACTGTGCCCACATCTTCAAAACCGGATTCTGAGCTAATTCCGGCTATTTCTTTTTTGAGAATTTCCGAAATCTCTGCAGGTTTAATTTCAGCCATTGTATTTAGATGTTTTAATTTTTATTAGATAATTGGTTTTTTATGGCTCTGAGCTGACCGCTAACCGAATTGTCGAGTTGCTGATCTCCTATGCGCAGCACAAAACCGCCGATCAATTTCTGATCGGTATATGTTTCAATTTCACTGGTTTTTCCTATTTTTTCTTTTAATAAATCGCCGATTTTCTGAATAAATGCCTGATCAAATTCTATGGCAGAGGTAAACTCTACCTTCTGGATATTAGCGTAATCCTGATAAAAACCGATAAAAGCACGTATAATTTCTGCAAGATATTCTTCCCGGCCCTTTTCAATTAATAGATTAAAAAAACCTGTGATGTCATCATGAAGTTTTCCCTCAAAAAGCGATTTAAATATTGACTTTTTCTTTGAAGCAGCAATTACAGGGTTATCAATTAAAAAACGAAAGTCCTCATCCTGTTTAATAATCTGCTGAATACTCTTCAAATTACCGGTATAGGCTTCAAGGTTCTTTTTTTCAAGACCTAATTTAAAAAGTGCTTTGGCATATCGACGTGCTATAATACTGTCATTCATAATGACTCCGGATTAGTTGGTTTTAATATCATTTATATAACGTTCTGCCACTTCTTTTTGCGTATTTTTATTATCGAACTCTTTCCTTAAAACCTTTTCTGCAATTTCTACAGAATAATTAACAATTTCATTTTTCATTTCTGCAAAGGCCGACTCCCGTTCGGCAGAAATTTCTTTACGGGCTTTTTCAATCATCTGGGAGGCCTCTTTTTTAGCACTTTCACGCGCTTCAGAAATAATCTTATCCTGGGTATCACGCGCTTCTCTGAGAAGGTTTTCTCTTTCCAGCTTAGCCTCTTTAACTAATTCGTTGTTCCTGGCTTCCATCTCCTTCATTTCCTCGCGGGCCTTATCAGCAGATTGAAGCGCCTCGTCAATAGACTGATCGCGTTCACGAAGTATTTTCAAAATAGGCTTCCAGGCAAAACGTCGCAAAACATACCATACAATAAGGAATGCAACAATTGTCCAAAAAAACAGACCTGCTTCAGGCATTATAATTTCCATAGCTTTGGATTTTTGAGTTTTTAAAAAGGCCCGAACGGCCAATCGCCGAACGGCACCTGTTAAATTTCACCTTTATACAAAAAGGATAAGGAAACTCACAGCAATGGCAAAAAAAGCAACACCCTCAATAAGTGCCGCAGAGACAATCATATTTGAACGAATGTCGTTGGCTGCTTCGGGCTGGCGTGCAATAGATTCCATTGCTTTACCTCCGATTTGGCCAATTCCGAAGGCTGCGCCAATAACCGCAATACTGGCTCCGATAGCGGCACCGAATTTGGCGAGTCCTGCGCTTGCTGCAAGTAATACTGATAATGATACCATAATCTTTAATTTTAATGATTTATGAATGATGTTCTTCCACCGCCATTCCGAAATAGATAGCTGAAAGAAGCGTAAAGACAAAAGCCTGAATAAAAGCAACCAATATTTCGAGCATCATCATGAATACCGCAAACAACATCGATACTGGCGAAACAATAAATCCTATTGCAGGAGCTATCGATCCAAAAATAAATATTAATGTAATAAATGCAAGTAATACAATATGCCCGGCTGTAATATTAGCAAATAAACGTATAGCAAGTACGATTGGTTTTGTAAAGACACCAATAAGCTCCACAAAAGGCATCAATGGTATAGGTACTTTAAGCCACCAGGGTACACCAGGGGTATTGAAAATATGATTCCAGTAATTCCGGTTTCCTTTTATGGTGGTTACACTGAATGTCATCAAAGCTAAGGAGGCTGTAACGGAAATATTCCCAGTTACATTGGCACCAAACGGGGGAATCGGGATAAGTCCAAAAAGATTGGTAAAAAAAATGAAGAAAAAAATTGTAAGGAGGTAAGGTAAAAACTGATCTTTCTTTTTGCCAATTGTAGCTTCGGCAATTTCGTCTCTGATAAAAACAATCAGGGGTTCTACAAACGACAATAGACCGCGTGGGGCTGAATTAGGATTTTTTTGAGCTATTTTAGCGGCCCTTAAAAATACAATCAGTAAAAATATTACAGTAACAAAAACACCAACTATTACTTTTGTAATTGACAAATCGATTAATCCGCTTTCGTAAACATTACCCTGATCATCAAACTCAACAATTTTTCCGGCATTGACTCCTTCCTCTGATATTTTAAAGTTTTTATAAGCTGCATGCCCATGATGAAATTTACTGGACATAAACACATGAAAACCACTTCTTTTACTATATAAAATAACCGGCAAGGGTACTGAAACATGTTGCCCTTCTGGTGTGGTAAGAATGTGCCAGCTATAATCGTTTACGATATGTCCAACAATAACCTCTTTAACATCCAGTTCTTTTTCTTCAGAAACCTTGTGTTTATCTTCTGCGGCAATAGATGCAAAAACAAAAAACACCGTAAAAAGAGATATAAGAAATGCACGCATGATTGTAGAGTTATTCAAATTTGTTGATGAACAAATTTAGAAATAATTAAAAACAAATCGAAGTACATAGAGGAATTAATATGCTTTTACGCAAAAAAAGAAATTGAAAGGGTTGAACCACAAATGAAAAGAAAATCTATACCTCTAACTCAGGGGTTACTGAAATAAGCTAAAAAATATTTTGGGATATAAATCACTTGTAGAACTCAGAATAATAATCTCATAAAACCACAGTCTGCCATTTTTTAGTCAGGAATCAAACGGTTTGTTTTAAGGGTCATTATTCAAGGATAGCCAAAAAACATGCCTTAAGACAGCAAATTTTTACCCAGGATAATAGCTTCACCTTTACCATTTTAATGCGTAGAAGGAGCTACGTACTTTAACATGATGAGTCAAAAACAAACACCCGATAACACCCTGTATAAAAACAAACTGGCAAACCAAAAAAACGAACCATTTTTATTTGTAAGTTGATCTGTAAAAGTTTATCAAAGGATTTTTTTATCTTGTGCAAAACAAAATCAGTGCTTTATGAGGGACACCAATATTAAAATTGTAACCGACTGGACATTACCAACCCTGTTAGAAAAGCTGGAAAAAGGCGAAATAAAAATTCCACGTTTTCAGCGCGACTATACATGGGAACGCCCTAAGGTAGTACTTTTACTAAATAGTATTTATTTACAATATCCAATTGGTACTTTTTTCTTATGGATTGCTCCGGAGAAATACAAAAATTTTATTCATACCACCGAAGATTTGCAAATACCCCAAAACAATACAGACGGCAACACGCAATTCATTTTAGATGGCCAGCAAAGAATACTATCGTTATACATGGCTATGAAGGGTTTAAACAATAATAGCGGGAATTATGCACAAATCTGTTTTAATCCGGCAGCCGAAACATTCCGTGTACCGCGCCGCAAGAATGAAAAATATGCTTTCCCGGCCTGGAAAATATTCGACGAACCTGCTTTTAATGAAATAGCGGAAAAACTTAAATCTGACTCAAAAAGAATTTATGACAGCTGGATCAATGTCAGAGAGATATTGATGAATTATCCGGTAAGTGTTGTAAAAACCCTCAATTACGAGCTCGATGAAGTGGTTGAAATTTTTGAACGCATTAACCAGGGTGGCAAACGACTCACGTCATTTGATTTGGTACACGCCACAACCTGGTCTACCGATTTTGATTTGAAAGAAAAGATTGAGGAGGTTAATAGCATTCAAAAGATTGAAAAAGCCGGCGGTCTCACAGAAAAAGTATTTACCCATGCCCTCGCTCTTAATGCTTTTGATGACTGTCGAAGTTCTTACCAGTTAAAATTAAACCCGGAGTTGGCCAAAAACCTGTGGCACAAAACCCAAAACGCCATAAGCAGGGCAATAGACCTATTACATGATATGCGTATCACAACCGGTCTGGGCGCCTATCAAATACATATCATAATTTTACAATATTACTTTTTTAGAACAGACCACACCTCAATGCCGGAAGATGCCCGCAAAAAAGTTGAAAAATGGTTTTGGGACGCACGTTTTAGCAAACGTTTCAGTAAAAGCACTTATACAACAATAAAAGACGATGCGCAATGGATCATCGGTCTGGCCGGTGAATAACAACAGCACCTAAACCTTTACTTTAAGTTAAAATACAGGTCTCACTTTTCTGAGACCTTTTTTATGCCCAGTTTCCGGGAAAGTGAGACGACTATACTGTTTTTTGAGACCATGAGCTATTGCAATTCTATTTGTTTTGTAGCGAACAATAAAATCGCTACTCTATGAACAAAAAAGCAACAGGCACCATTTTTATAATTGCATTAATGATATCCGGATGCTCCTCAACAAAAATGGCCGATAAAAAATGGCAACCAACATACCGTATTCAAGCTGGAATAAACAAAGGTGGAATTGTGGAAAACACAGAATTCGAAAACTCGAAGGAGATACCAGTCGATGCCTACAGCGGTGCGACAAGCCTCGGGGCCAATGCCGGAGCACATATTTCGCTCCCTGTAGGAAAAAACAGCATTGAATCCGGTTTAGACTTCATGTTAAACCAACAGAAATTTGAATACCACGACGAAGCAAACCAATATAAAGGAACAAGCCAAATAATGACCTACCAAATAATGTTTCCAGTGGTTTACAGTATTGGTTTTTTCAAAAATATCCAACCCGGGGGGCTGTTTCAGGTTAAAGTTGGTTACCTGGCTCAGTTAAATTTTTTGCATCAGGTAAAAAAATCAGGATCCACCCCACAATATGACAATAATTCATATTCAGGAGGTTTCACCGCTGGTATAGCCAGCACGCCATTTAAACTAAAGAATGGAAATATGCTTGGTTTCTATTTTGATGTGTACCGCGGTGGCCAGGTTTATAAAGATTTTTACAACAAAACCAGTTATGAAGAACCCGGTTCAGCATTTATAAAAACCGGCATCATATATCATTTTGGGAAATAAAAACCAACACTATGGACACGAAAAAAATAATAACAGGAATGTTTATAATATCAACACTTATGGGATGTTCAATTCATAAAAAAGCCGCTAAAGAACGCGCAGAGATGCTTCAACAGCTACCGCAAACAGCACAAATAATTCGGGCAGCAGACCTCGAAAGGCTACCTCAACCAGTAAAGCAATGGCTTGCCAGTAGTGGTGTAGTTGGAAAAAAGCGCACTCAAACCGCTTTTGTTGAGCAAACACTACGAATGAAATTGAAATCGGATCAGGATAAATGGTATATAGGAAAGGCCAATCAATTATTTACAATAGAGGACCCCGGTTTCAACTGGACCATGCGCATGAAAATGTCTCCAATAATTAACATAAAGGCCCGCGACAAATTTGCCAATGGCCATGGAGAAATGCATATTAAAATGAACAACCTTATAACCATGGCTAAAGCCGCGGGTTCAAAAATCGATGAAGCTTCGTTGCAGCGTTTTTTGGGTGAATTGGTGTGGTTTCCTTCGGCAGCTTTAAGTGAACATATTAACTGGGAAACTATAGACAGCACGTCGGCCAGGGCAACAATAAACATAAATGACATAGAGGCCTTCGGAACCTTTAACTTCAATACTCAGGGTGAAGTTGTAAGTTTCTCGGCCATGCGTTATAAAGATACCGGTGCTGAAGCAGAAAAACGACTTTGGATAAATACCGTTAAAAAAACAGGAATAATAAATGGCATCAGGGTTCCGGTGAAAACCAGCACAACCTGGAGGCTCGATGATGGAGACTGGACATGGCTAAAACTGGAAATTACAGATATAAAACTTAACCCCGCAAAAAAACAAATTACTAACCCTTAAAACCACTACAATGAAAACACTAATCGTATATGCAACAAACCATGGTACAAGTGAGCAAATCGCAAAACTTATTGCAGAAAAGGCTGCAAATGAGACAGATCTGGTTAATTTAAAAAAAGAGAAAAAAATTGACCTGCATTCATATGAACAAATAATCATAGGCGGATCCATACATGCAGGTACCATACAAAAACCCCTGCGCAGGTTTATTGAAGGCAGCATGTCGCAGTTATTACAAAAGCGCATCGGTCTTTTTCTGTCATGCATGCACGAGCAAAAAGCACAGAAACAGTTTGAGATGGTTTTTCCTGAAATTTTGCGTACTCATGCTCAAAGCAAACAACTTACAGGTGGTGAATTTCGCTTCGATAAAATGAATTTTTTAGAAAGGGCAATTGTAAAAAAAGTTGTTGGCATAAGCGAAAGCATAAGCAATATAAACTTCGATGCAATTGAAAGGCTTGTGGAAGAGATGGATCTAAATAAAGTAAATTGAAATGAATAAAATCATTCGAAAGACATTCATAGGATTGGCCCTACCAATAATGATCTGCGGAAGCAGGGTTTGGTCGCAGGAATCCCGGCTTTCAGAACCCTTATTTTACAAACACTCTGTAGAAACCAGTCCCATTTCTCCATTTTTGCAGATGGCGAAAAAAGGTATTTGGGGAATTAAATACGAATATGCCATTACACCCAAAGATGAATTAAAAGCTGGCTTAGCTTACATGAACTTACACTTTGAGGAAGGTACCACAAACTCACCCGGATTAATAATTGGTTACAGGAGATTTGTTTGGAAAAAACTATATCTCGAATATGAACTATGGCCGGCCTATGACGAGTTTTATGAAAAAAACGAGTCGAAATATTACAAAAGCTTCGATTTGTGGAATGAGTTTCGGGTAGGCTATCAAATAAATTTCACAATAAATCAAGTACCGTTGTTTGTTAACATAGCATGGCCTTTCGGTTTTGGTTTATATAGCTCCAATAAGCCTGATAGTTTTTATGACCGCATGAACCAAAGCTTTAATGATAAATACTTCTTTCAATTCCCTTTGCTATTTACAGGATTTAAATTTTGATAATGATCAAAGCATAATATCGCACCACCATGACCCTTAAACAAAAATGAGGAATGCCGGAATATAATCCGGCATATCCTCATCAAAGGACTTGTTAATGAACACCTTATAATTTAGAAAAGCCGCTACTTTCTTTTTGCTTTTGATATAGAAATCTGTTTCTGATTTCTCACCGTTTTCTTAAATAAATATTTCCACTCACCGTGCTCAATTCCAGGCCAAAACCGCCATTATTGATTATATATGAAACACTTGATGGCATATAGTTAAACTTCTTTGGTTGTTGAGCCGGAATATTGAAATCTGAATACATTTTACCCGAAACCGTATTGAGTTTTAGATCGGCCCCGGCGTTGTTATTCCAATTTACATCTATATCGCCACTAACGCTCTTTAGATGAAGTTCGGCATTCATTCCTTTTGATTCAATATCACCGCCAATGGTTTCTACACTAACAGGGATATCCCCTGGTAGGTAAACTATAACTTCCATATCAATAGAAACGTGCCTGCCTTTTTTAATAACTATATTTTCTTTTTGGTTCTTTTTTATAATGGTCTCGCCTATTTCTTCTAAGTCTTGAATCTCTGATTTTATTTCAAGGGTCTGACCGTAACGTTTTGTTTCCAGGTCGAATTTATCATTATCTTTTCCATCGTTAATATTGACAGTAACAACTACTTTTACATTTGATTGACTCCAGGCTTCAAGCCTGATATGGTCGGCAAAACTGAATTCGAGATTCAATTTTTCAGCAGAATTAAGAGGCACCGTTTTTTCGAATTTCTGCTGAGCTGGTAGGTTTAAACACAGGGCTAAACCTGCGATAAAAACAATCAGTCGTTTCATAAATAATTGGTTTTAAGGGTTTGGGGTATTACTTATTTTTCCGGAGATAAATATTATCATTAAAAGCTTTAAGGATCATCTCCACGCCACCTTTATTAATGGTTCCGGTAAGGTTACTGCCGCCAACAAAAACAAAATCAAACCCCTTATCATTTTCATTTTCTTCAATTTCGAGTCCGAAATCGGAATAAATGTTCCCGTTCATACTGCTTAAAACCAAATTAGCCGGTGTTTGGGCAGGCATCGTAATATCGATTTCGCCATTAAAAGCGGTAACGGTTATTGGTGCATCCTGGCTCACCTGTCCAAACAGGATACTAATATTCCCGTTCATGGAATTAATCGTTAACGGACCTGTTACATTATTTAACCGGATGTCGTCGTTCATGGTTTTTATTTCTAGGTCGGAACTGAAGTCTTTTACCTGAAGACCTTCACTGCCCCAGGGAATTTCATTTTTTATTTTAACCGACATCCCTTTGGGCACACGGAAATCATAGATTACATTTCCTGAGGGCTTTTCTACGCCCGTAAAAGACACATTGTCGCCATGAGCAGTCATCATAAGACCAATTTTGGTATTATCTTCACCATGGGTGTTAATTTGCTTCAGTCCTTTTGCTTTTTCAGGGACAGGTTCTTTTTCGTAGCCTTCGGCAATAATTTCAATTTTGTTGCCTGAAGTCTCAGTAAGTTTAATTTGGGCAGGTAAATGCTGAATGGTTACCGATGTTGCAGTACCTTTTTCGTGAGAAAATTTTTGCGCCCTGGCAAATCCACCTGACAAAACCAGGGCGATTGCCAACGAGAAAATTACACTTAATTTTTTCATAATAATTGGGTTTTAATGATTAATAACGTTTTACAAAGCCACAGATAATCCTTGTTGAGCTTGTTTTTTTACTTCATTGTTTATTCGGTCCTTATGAATTATATCTTCGAGTGCTGGTTTAACTTCTGGTTCTTTAAAAGTAACGAGCAAATTAATCAGCGTAATTTGTAATATGGGGTCAGTTTGTTGCTCAAGTGAGGCTATAAGCGCCTTTCTAACTTTTGATTGATTTTTATATTGGCTTAAAGCATAGATTGCAGCCATGCGCACATTGGTGTTCTCATCATTATTCATGGTATTGATTAAAACATCCAACATTTTTTCATTTGGAGCGGCCTCCGTGTTAATTTGGTTAATAGCCTTAATTCGCTGGCTTGCCGTGGGTTTGTCCAAAGAAACATATTGAACCCGCCTGTTCAGTTCTTCTACACGCTGATTCAGGTGTGCGAGCTGTTGCTGCTCCCCTGACTTACTTTTTAAAAACCAACCTATAGCGATACCGACACCCACAAGCAGCACCACCTGTGCTGCAAAGGACCATACCTGTTTTAAGGAATACTGCCTTTTTTGCTCGTGTGTAGAAACTTGTTGTTTTTCTTGCTGAAGCATTTGATAAAAATCCGACCTTAACGAATCTGGTGGTTGATATGAGGGGACCTCGTCGATTTTATCAAGCATTATGCGGGTTTCATCCAACGCAATCTTACATGCTTCACATTTTGACAAATGGGCATTAATTGCTTTTTTTGTTCGATCATCTAAATCACCTGTCAGATAATCAACTAAATGGTATGTTACTTTTTCACAGTTCATTCTCAAATAATTTTTTTTGTTCAAAATAAGCCACACGTAAATTTTTAATTGCCCTATGAACTTTTACTTTAACTGATGATATTGAATCTCCTGTAATACCTGATATTTCTTTATATTGTAGTTTTTGAAATCGGGCCAGTTCAATTATCTCTTTTTGTTCTTTGGGCAGTGCGTTCAATGCTTTAAATAAAACGGTATCCTGTTCAACCTGAGAAATCATATTTTCTACAGGTTCGTCAGGGCTTTCCTCAAGTTCGGAGAACTTTGGGTGATCCTGAAAATATTGATTCAGCGTATTTCTGGCTATTTGAAAAAGCCAGGCTCGAAACTTACCGCTACCTTTATACGATTTACGGTACTTTATTATTCGCTGAAATACATTTTGTACCAAATCTTCGCTTGTGGCCTTACAGTGACACATGCGCAAGTAAAAATTAAATAACTGTACATGGTATTTCTCAAAGAGCGGCGCCAATGCATCAAGGTTCCCATCACGGACATTGGTCATTAATTGCTCATCAGTTAATTTTTCTAAATGCATACTTTAAGGATTGCTATAATGGATATTGCAAAAAACCATTTTGGTTACAATAAAATTACAGTTTTTTCTTAAGTCATTAAGAAACAATCCATCAAATAACATTTTTCCTTTTTTAATTAGCTACAATAAACAATCGACAATTATCTAGAATAAAATGCCAAATATTTTAGGTTCGAACAGGGATGCAACTAAATGAACATTTTAAGTGTTTTTACCTATAATTTGTTTCACAAATTAATACTAGATTTGGAAAGAGTTTTACCAACTGAAAACTTAAACCAACCGCTATGCCAGACAACAAGCCTAAAGACGAGGCTTTGAAGATTCGTGTTGAATTATTAGAAAAGCAAATTTCCGAAAGAGAAAAAGAACTCAATTGTCTTAAAAAATTTTCAGACACAATTGAAAACAATGATCACAACTTGCCCGAAATATTTAATAAGGTTATAAACATAATTCCTGATGCCTGGCAATACCCGGAAATAACCAGTGTAAGAATTGTTTTTGATGACTGCCAATATACTTCCCAAAATTTTAAAGAAA
Organism: Salinivirga sp.; assembly: GCF_035268865.1. Classification (GTDB taxonomy): domain Bacteria; phylum Bacteroidota; class Bacteroidia; order Bacteroidales; family Salinivirgaceae; genus Salinivirga. Next base: position 29,756 of record NZ_DATFKB010000190.1, read on the forward strand.
GCGATAAAACACAAAAAGCCAATATACAGACACATAAAATAAAAAGAGGTCAAATAGAAGTTTTTTATGCTGATGAAAAACCGGATGCTTACGAAGGACCATTTTTAAAAGAAGAACGCAACTTACTAAACATGCTTGCAGAAAGACTTGGCAGGGTAGCAGAAAGACATGAAACAATTGTTAACTGGCAAAAAAGCGAAGCTCGTTTCAGAGAGCTTTTTCAAAACGATCAAAGGGCAATAATTATATATAATTCCTTAGCTAAGGGGAGCGAATTCATAATAAAAAATGCCAATAAAACCGCAGAAAAATTAGATGACTTAAAAGCAGAAGATATTATTGGCCTCAGTGTTCAGGAGGCTTTACCTAAAAACAAGGCTCCTATTGTTAAGGAGTTATTGAATAAGGTCTGTCGCACAGGAAAACCAGTGAAACAAGAACATCTAATATCAAAAGCGCCAGGAATAAACGAATGGCGTGAATATTATGTTTACAAAATTTCTACCGGTGAACTGATAACTGCTTACAGAGACATAACCAAAGAAAAAGAGATGGGTACTGAGCGAGCTCTGACAATCAAGCTGCTTCAGCATCTGCATGCTGGAAAAAGCAAGTCGGACATGCTCTTGCGGGTATCGGGGCTTATACAGGAATGGTGTGGGTGTAAGGATGTAAGCATCTTGTTGCGAAATGGTAAAAAATATATGTATTACAAGTATCAACCAGGTACAGCTGAACTTAAAACAGCAGATTTATCTTTTACCCAAGAAAAGAACGTAAGCAAACTTTTCGACAAATTGGCCAATGGAAAAACCGAACAATCACTTCCAGTTTTCACAGAAAATCACAGTTTGTGGTATACCCAATCTTCTATACTAAAACTAACCAGCGAAGAAACATACAAGCAAACGCGTACCTTGCTTGATAAACTTGGGCAAAAGGCAGAGTCTTTTCTTTTAATACCAATAAAATATAAGGACCAATTCTTAGGATTTATACAGGCAAGTGACATTCGCCAACATATTTTTACAGAAAAAATGGTGAGCATACTGGAGCAATTCAGCGTAAACCTTGCACTTGCTATTTTCCAGCAAGAAACGGCCAATGCACTTTATGAGAGCAGGAAACAATACAAGCTTTTGGTAGAAAACCAAAACGATTTTGTTATACAAACAGATCTAAATTTTAAAATACTGTATATAAGTCCATCAATTATTAAATTTTTTGGAGAACCAGAATCAAAATTAGTAGGGCGATCTTTTCTTGAAATAAGCGAAAAAAAAGATATCGAACTACTTAAAAAAGAATATAAAAAGGCAATAAAGCCGCCGTATTATTCATCTTATACGAAGCAAACAACCATAAATAATCAAACTTACACTATTGAATGGTCTGGCTCGGCGGTCTTTAATAAAAACGGAGAAATAACATCAGTAGTGAGTGTTGGGCGCGATATAACAGCTCTTAAACAAGTTGAACAAACATTAAAACAAAGTGAAGCGCGATTTAAAGAAATATTTCAATCTGTTAAAGAAGGTATTATCTATTTTGACACAAAAGGAAAAGTAATTTTTGCAAATGAAGCTTTAGAAAACATAACAGGGGTTCCGGTAAGTGAACTTGAAGGTAAAAATGCATTTCATCTTGCCCGAAAATTTGTCTCGGGCAAACAATTGCCCCAACTCATAAAAAAAGTTGCACAGGCTGTTAGTGGCCAATCGCTTCAGCCTTTTGAATTACCATACAACAATAAAATTATTGAAATAAGTGCAAACTACGCAAAAAACAGTAATCGAATTACATCATCATTACGGGATGTAACTGCTGCAAGAGAAGCAAAAATACAGCTTGCAGAGAGTGAAAAAAAATACAGAAACATTTTCGAAAATGCACCTGTAGGCGTTTTTCAAACCAATGCAAAAGGCGAAGTACTGCTCATTAATTTCGAAATGGCCAGGATATTGGGATTTGATTCAGCTGATGAAGCCATAAAATATTACTACAATTTGGGAGAACAGCTTTATGTGCACGCAGAAAAACGCGAACAGTTTCTAAAACAAATAAAAAAACACGGCTCTGTCGATAATTTCGAATACCAGGCTAAAAAGAAAAACGGCGCACACATTTGGTTATCAATGAACGCTCGTATTGCCAAAAAAGCTGGTAAAGACAGCTTTATAATGGAGGGCTTTACTTCAGACATCACCCAAAGGAAAAAGGCTGAAATTGCCCTTAAAGAACAAAAACTGCTTTTTGAGGCCATGTTCCATTCCATCACCGATGCCATTATCATAACAGATACACAGAAAAAAATTATTCTTGCAAACAAAGGCCTTCAACAAACATTTGGGTATAAAACAGAGGCTATTGAGGGGGAGTCTACAAAAAAATTACTGGCCCATACTGAAAAGACAAACATATCAGAAAATACAGTTGCAAAATCAGAAGATTCTCCTGCAAAAGATTTCTATATCGCTTCATATAAGCGGGCCGACGGCACAATATTCTCGGGAGAAACCTTCGGACGCAAACTTTATGATTCAAAAGGCGCCTGGATCGGAAACCTGGAGATTATTCGGGATATATCAGAACGACAGAATTTTATTCAACAACTTGAAGCAGCTAAAAACAAAGCTGAACAAAGCGACCAGCTCAAATCTGCATTTTTGGCAAACATGAGCCATGAAATACGCACACCCATGAATGGAATTCTGGGTTTTGCTCAAATGTTTTTACATTCAGAACTAAATCGCGACAAACAAAAACGATATGCCAAAATTATAATTGACAACACAAAACAGCTTCTGACTATTGTAAACGATATACTGGATATTTCACTCATTGAGGCAGAGCAAATGCGACTTGTATTTAAAGAGACCGACATAAAACAATTGTGCAAAGAACTACATGATTTGTATGATCATCAGGCGGTTGGTAAAAACATTGATTTAAAATATATAGTTGAAGATCAAATTTCACCGGAAATTGAAACCGATCCTGTCAGATTAAAACAAATATTAGGAAACCTGATTCACAATGCCATTAAATTCACTTCTGAAGGGTTTGTAGAGTTTGGTTTTAAACAAAAAAACAGCGAAATTCTTTTTTCCATAAAAGATTCCGGCATTGGCATCGACGCTGAAGTTTTAGATGAAATGTTTGATCGCTTCAGACAAGAAGAATTACAAGATTCCAAAAAATTGGGCGGTACTGGATTAGGACTTTCGATTTCGAAAAAACTGGTTGAATTGCTTGGAGGTAAAATTTGGGCCGAATCAAAAAAAGGCCGGGGCTCAAAATTCTTCATTACAATACCAGTCGAACCAAAAAAAAGTGATTAACCGCCCGAGGATGCGGAACTACCTGCAATAGCGGCTACCGAAGCTGCCGCAACTGCAGCCTGCATTTCCTGTATTGCATCATGAATACCCTCTGCAACAGGATTCTCTGCAATTTTTTGTTTAACCTTCTTCTTAAAAGCCTTCCTGTCAGAAATTTTCTTTTCAAATGGCTTAAAAAGCTTAATGGCATAAACCACGCTCATTAGGCTCGCTTCTGAGGTGGTGAGAGGTTCAGGGCCTTCTACTTTTTTCTTCAGGCTCGCTATCAAATTATCTCTTGTTACATTATCCGAAACCGAAATTTTCAGATAAGGAATAAACAAAAATTGGTGATTTTCGACCCTGAGCATTCCTTGCTGCTCCATTAAATGAAATAATGGCTTGCGATAATGCGATGCTTTATTCGATAAGGCATTGATCCACCGCTTTGCCTTTCTGGATTTATTTCGTTCATTTATAAATTTCCAGACTAATTCATGTGCAGTAGTTAAACCAGAGGGCCTTGTTTTTACAACAACCTTTTTCTGATCAAAATCAATGGCTTTGGCTTCAACCAAATCAAGCATTAAGGTTCCTGCAATGCCCATATTCAAAACCTGTTTGGATATTAACCAATATGACTTTTTAGGGTGACAGGCAAGTAATAACAATTTTTCGGGGTTGGTCTTAAGTTTTTCCATAGTATTTCAGGTTAATACCCAAAGTTAAGAAAAACCTAAAACCAAATCAATTATTAATTAAGGCACAATAAAATTAAAGCTCTAATTAAAAGCTGGATCGTTGAATAAGCGAGATATTACTTTAGTTTCAAATCAGGGTATTTAGTTTTGAATTTACGCACCTTTGGTTTAATCACATAGCTACAATATGGGGCAAATTCATTTTTCTCATAATAATCCTGATGGCTGACCTCTGCCTTATAAAACCTGTCAAGCGGTTTAACTTCCGTAACAGCCTTTTTATCATACTGGTCACTGCCATTCATGGCTTCAATTACCTGATCAATGATTTTCCTGTCCTGCTGGTTTGTATAATAAATGGCCGACCGGTATTGCGTGCCTATATCAGCACCCTGCCTGTTCAGTTGAGTTGGATCATGAATAGTAAAAAATATATCGAGAATTTGTTCAAGTGAAATTGTTTCGGGGTTGTATGTAATTTTCACCACCTCGGCATGCCCCGTGCTACCGGTGGTTACCTCCTGATAGCTGGGATCACTGGTATGACCACCTGCATAACCAGAAACAGCAGATGAAACGCCCTTTGTCATATTAAAAACTGCTTCAATACACCAAAAGCAACCACCACCCAGAACTATTGTTTTTTCTTCTGAACTCATATTATTTGCATTAATTGTATTCGTAAAAGACATGGCCATAAGCCATACCATTATTATTGTTTTAAAATAACTTTTCATAGCCGGGTATTTATTTAAATAAACACCTCCAAAATATTTTTGTTTGTTATAGAGGCACCCATGGTTTAGTCTGCCTCAAATGAGGCATTAATTATTATGAGTTTAGCCTCGGAATTATTAATTTAGAATCTTTTTAAAAGACAAATTAAAATCCATAAAATATGTTTAAAAAAGAAGTTTATACAGAGCGCCGGAACAATCTAAAAGCTAAGATGTCTGGCGGCATAGCATTTTTTCCCGGTCATTCAGAATCTCCTATGAATGCACCTGCGAACACTTTCCATTTTCGTCAAAACAGCTCATTCTTATATTATTTTGGGCTGGACTTTCCTGACATTGCTGGTGTTGTAGATCTTGATAGTGGGGAAAGCATAGTGTTTGGTGACGACGTTACAATGGATGATATTATCTGGATGGGGCCACAGCCCTCAATGAAAGAACGTTGCGCTGAAGTTGGGGTAACTGACAGCCGCACCTACAGTGAGCTATTCAATTATATGAAAAAAGCTGTAGATGCAGGCCGCAAAATACATTTTCTACCGCAATACCGTGCCGACAACCAAATACTTATGGAGGTCTTAACAGGTATTCGCGCAGCTGAAATTAATCGTTACCAATCAGTAGAATTAATTAAAGCAGTCGTTGCCCAGCGAAGTATAAAAGACGAATTTGAAATAGAAGAACTTAAAAAAGCAGCTGCAACCGGATACAATATGCATGTAACCGCCATGAAGATGGCCATGCCCGGCGTATGGGAACAAAAAATTGCTGGAACCATTGAAGGAATTGCCGTTGCAGGTGGCGGAATGCTTTCATTTCCTGTAATTTTATCGCAAAACGGACAAACGCTGCACAACCACGACCACAGCCAAACACTGAAAGAAGGCAGACTAATGCTTACCGATGCAGGAGCAGAAACCGGCATGCACTATGCCAGCGATTTCACCCGTACGGTACCCGTAGGCGGAAAATTCTCTGACCGTCAGCGTGATATATACAACATCGTTTTGGCAGCCAACAACAAGGCTACGTCTATGGCAAAACCCGGCATACCTTATTTCGATGTACACGTTGAAGCAGCCAAAGTACTGGCTTCAGGGCTGAAAGACCTCGGTATAATGAAAGGTAACCCGGAAGAAGCTGCCCGAACAGGTGCTTATGCCCTATTCCAGCCACATGGCCTGGGTCACATGATGGGGCTTGATGTGCACGACATGGAAGATATCGGTGAAAACTATGTGGGATACGACGAAGAAATAAAACGTTCTGAAATATTTGGTCTTGCAGGACTTCGCCTGGGAAGAAAATTACAGCCCGGATTCGTATTAACGAATGAGCCCGGATGTTATTTCATTCCCGAATTAATTGACAAATGGGAAAGTGAGAAGAAGTTTGCAGACTTTATTAACTATGATAAAGTTAGAGAATATATAGATTTTGGTGGCATCAGGCTCGAAGACGACCTGCTCATTACAGACAATGGCGCAGAATTAATTGGTGATCGTATTCCAATTTCTGTAGAAGATGTTGAAAAAACCATGAATGAATCATAATCAAACTCACGTTAATAAGAATATCAAAGCGCAGTGAACATTTTCATTGCGCTTTTTTTTGATACGCACCCGGAGTGAAGCCGGTCATGTTTTTAAAAACACGGTTAAAGGTAGCTTTTGAATTAAAACCACAATCATATGCTATGGCAATTATTGAGAAGTTTTGATTCGCCTTGTCCTGACATGCATCTTTAAATGCCTCTACACGAAATTGATTAACGAAATCGAAAAAGCGCATGTGTAAATTACGGTTCAGTATACCTGAAAAATAATCTGGCGTAACATTAAGCTGATGACTGAGCTCCTTTAGGGTTAAGTCGGGCTTCAGATAAGGCTTTTCAACATTCATGTATTCAAGTAGTTGATGGACGAAGGCCTCATCTTTAGTTTGCAGTGGTTGCTGGTTAACAGCATGAGCTTGTTTTTCGACATTTATCCCGGGTTGGTTCCCGCTGTAAAAAACGTTGGTTTGGCGCAACCCATAAAACCCCATGGTCAGAATAAATAACGATCCCACTATAAAAGTTGATAGCTGCAATACCTGGAAATTCAACAAATCTAAGAAGTAATCACCCAGAAACAGCAAGCTGTTTATTGCATAAGCAATAATAGCTGCCACTAAAATAAACTTCAACCAGCTTAAATCTATATTTTCTATTTTCGAATAATAATTTCTGATTTTCTTACGGTAACGGCGAATTAGCAATAACCCCCATATAAAATAACCCTGTGTAAAAAGCGCAATTCCAGTTACCATAACGGGATAAATCGGGTTGGCTTTAAAATTTTCGCTTTGCATTTCTGCAATACGAGTTTCGGCAGGCCTAGAGTAAGTTGAAAGCCACATCAATGAAAAAGCCAATAGAAAAGGCAGAAAATGCAATAAATAATGTGGTTTAAATTCAAACTTCACACTTGTAAAAGACTTAATATAGAACCACAACAGCGGTCCGTGCAAAAAAATCAAAGGTGGTGAAACATGAATAAAAAAAGGATGTGGATAATTATTGGCAATATTGTACTGTTCAATATATGAGGCCACAATAGTAAAACCCATTATAAATAGCAAAACAGCCAAAAAATAATCGGGCACAGCTTTTTGCCTTTTTGTAAGCACCAAAACGCCTAAAAACAATGCTTCAAAAATCCCAATAATTAAAATTGTAGTCATGGGTCCAATTTACACAGAAAAACAAATATTATGAACCGGGCCATTACAAAAATTTTGACGCATTAATGCAGAGTATGTCGAAGTAAACTGGCATGGTTATAATGAAACTATAAACAGTACCTGGTTTTCATAGGACTTATTATAGAGAGCTCCACATGGTTACAAAAATCAAAGCTATAAACGTATGAAAACGCCAGGGCACCTGTTTTTGTGCATGAATAGTATTTCGCTGATAATATATGCTGATTAGTAGCAATTTACACTCACAAAAATCTCTGTTTTGGGTGACCCGCTTTATTTTTTTAATAGATTTCGAATGCGCAGCGATTTCAAAATTATTTCACAAGCACCTAATATTCTACTAATGAATATCTTATGAAAAATAATGAAAATTAATTTTCGGGTTATTTGCTTAAAAGTTATTAATTACCGCAATATGCTGTATACTAATAAGTTATTTGATTATAGCAACTTCTGGTAAGCAATTGACCTCCCCACTTTTTTCTTGATAAAAAAGTGGGGCAAAAAATCAAGATCAAATTACGCTTCACCCCGCTCTGTTCAATAAATTAAATGCCATAATAAAAGCTGGACAAGCCTCTTTTATGTCATTTATATTGATTGAACATTCACGCCAACGCTGGCCCGCCAATTTGATCAGGCCAGCCCGCTTTGGGCCTTGTCGTTGATGAAGTGGATAACAGTTGCTTTTATAGCCGCATGAAGAAAAATGCGTTAAGAAAACCTGTTCATTATGGCGTCAAAGTTTGCGCTGTTTGAGCACCGATTTT
>NZ_DATFKB010000191.1:0-71373 GCF_035268865.1 Salinivirga sp.
TATAATATCAGGTTTAAACGAATTAATAGCAACTGACTTGAAAAACCACTTTTTTTCTGGCGATTTCAAAAAAATGTCCCAATAATAATCGGTTATAACTATTGTTGACCTTTTTATTTAAAAAGTTTCGGATGAATGTGACTAAAAATGTATTGCATTTTAACATCTTTCTGAGTTCCTGGTCAAATTAATAAGGTTTTAGCCGAAGTCTGTCCATTCAATTGAATTAAATCGTATGGCCGGAATATGTCGTTTTTATCTAGCTGATTTGTCGCCAATTGATTTCCTTAGGGTGTCGCTGATTCATTTGTTTGGCAATTGGTTTATAAATCGGCTCTTTTAATTCAGGGTCTTTTTTGAGAATTTCAAGCGCTGCCTGGCGTGCTAAAATTAAGATAGACTGGTCTTGTGTGAGGCTGGCTATTTTAAAATCATACGGATCACCACTCTGTTGCGTACCATCGATGTTTCCGGGGCCCCTTAGTTTCATATCCTGCTCAGCAATCTGAAAACCATCATTGGTTTGTGTCATAATGCCAAGTCTTTGACGTGTGTTTTGGCTTATTTTATAGGGACTGAGCAATATGCAAAATGATTGGGAAGCCCCTCTTCCTACACGGCCACGTAACTGATGGAGCTGAGACAAGCCAAACCGTTGGGCGCTCTCAATAATCATTATTGATGCATTTGGCACGTTTACCCCAACCTCAATAACAGTGGTGGCAACCATTATTTGAGCTTCGTTGCGTACGAATTGCTGCATTTTTTCCTCTTTTTCTTCCGGCTTCATCTGTCCGTGTACCATTACAGTTTTATACTTTGGGGGTGGGAAAGCTTTTATAATTCTTTCATAGCCGGCTTCAAGATTCTGAAAATCGAGTTTTTCTGACTCCTGTATCAATGGGAAAACCACATATATTTGCCGGCCCTGCGCAATTTGTTGCCGCATAAATTTATAAATGTTGGCACGTTTATCTTCGAAACGGTGGTGGGTTTCAACCGGTTTTCTGCCCGGAGGTAATTCGTCAATTACCGATACATCCAGGTCTCCGTGAACAGTCAGTGCAAGTGTGCGTGGAATTGGGGTGGCCGTCATCACAAGTACATGTGGTGGCTGTTTATCTTTGCGCCATAACCGTGCACGTTGCGCAACACCAAAGCGGTGCTGTTCGTCAACAATCACCAAACCGAGCTTGTTGAATTTTACCTCATCTTCTATAAGTGCGTGTGTGCCAATAAGCAGGTCTATTTCACCATTGCGCAATTTTTCATGCAGTTCCCTCCGGGCCTTTGTTTTGGTTGAGCCAGTCAATAAGCCCAGTTTATAATCAAGACTTCCAAGCATCTCTTTCAGGCTTTTATAGTGTTGTTGGGCCAGTATCTCCGTGGGAGCCATCAAGGCCGACTGGTATCCATTGTCGGCAGCGATGAAAGCTATCATAAGCGCAACCAGTGTTTTTCCGCTACCCACATCGCCCTGTAAAAGCCGGTTCATTTGCAGGCCGCTTTTCATGTCGTGCCGCATCTCTTTTATAACCTTCTTTTGGGCATTGGTGAGTTCAAAGGGTAAATGTTTCTTGTAGAAAGTATTCAAATAATGACCAACCTTATGGAAAACAATGCCCTTGATGGCATTATCACGTTTAATTTTCGATTTTAGAATAAATAGCTGAATAAAAAAAAGCTCATCAAATTTAAGCCGGAAACGTGCCTGCTCCAGTGTTTTCATGTTTTGCGGAAAGTGTACATGTTGCAGCGCATTATATAAATGCATCAGGTTGTACTTTTTTCGGAATTCTTCGGGATAGTGATCTCTGATAACCGGCTTGAGTTCCTGTAGCAATTCCCTTGTGAGTTTTTGTATTACACGGGCATTTATGCGAAATTTTTTTATTTTTTCGGTTAAGGGATACACCGGCGTGAATGGAGCAGCTGTTTTAGTTAAAAAAGTTTGTAAAGTCTCAAATTCGGGATGTGTAAAATTTAACCGGTTGTTGAAAAGCGATGGCTTACCAAATAGCACATAATCGACACCCGGCTTGATTTGTTCGCTGATATATTTTAAACCTTTAAACCAAACGCACTCTACAGTTCCGGTGTTGTCGGTAAAACGGGCTGTTAACCGCTTTTTATTACCGGTTCCCAATAATTCGCTGCGGGTAAATCGCCCTTTTACCTGAACCTGTGTCGGGGTTGCTGACAACTCGCTGATGGTATAAAATTTACTACGATCCACATACCGGAATGGATAGTAATGCAAAAGGTCCTCAAATGTAGTCAGGTTGAGTTCCTCTTCGAATAATTCTGCGCGTTTTTCACCAACACCTTTAAGAAACTGTAAGGGTGTTGTTAGGTTTTTACCGGTCATAAGAGGTGTTTCCTGCAAACCTACATAAATTTTTTTATCGGGAAAAGTATGTCCCTGAATCATCTAATCCATACAAAAACATAAATTAATCATTTCTGTATTTTTTCTTTATCACGTCTTTCAGGGCTTTTTTTGTGGCTTTCCGGGTAGATTTTTTCTGGCTTTTAATTGCTTTCTTTTGCGCTGCAATAGCCTCCGTTATTTCCTCATGCAGATTAAGTAATTCTGTGGTTTTTTCGTGAATTTCTGACTGACTTTCAAATAATTTATTAGAATTCTGAGCCAGAACTTCCACAGTTTTCTTTCTAATTTGATATAGCAATATGAAAACTGTAATTAGCAATAAAATTGCCAGCGATAACAAAAAATAGAGTCTCAGCGAGCTTTCACGATATTGAGTACGTGTGGTGTTTAGTTCGTTTTTTAATGCCGCAATGCGCTCTGCTTGCTGCTCAAATCCACTATTTTGATTTTGTTGCACTTTGATTGTTTCTGACAGTATTAAATTTGTACTGGAGTCAGCATTTTTAATAAGCTGTTGGGTGTTTCGGTCGAGCCGGTTATAAAGCCTGTTAAACCTATTCTGTAGTATGGTGATTTCTTGCTGTATTTGTTCTATCTTTAGCTTAGTCAGACTGTCATTGTTTTGAGCAGATGTCTCATTTACGCAATGACCTAACAGAAAAAGCAGTAGCAGAATTGATAATATGTTTTGCCTAAGGAAGTTCATAACAAAAGAATATGTTTTCTTATTATTTGTGTAAAGTTATTGAATTTTAATAGATTTTTGAATTAAAAGTCAACTCAGATATAAATTAAGCGGTATATTTTGTATAAATTTACTATTTTAGATAGCAATTTGATACAAAAGATTGGTTATGCGCTTGTTATTACTGATTTTCTGCCTTTTACTTACAGCCCAATTACTAAAGAGCCAGGTAAATCCATTGGTCTCAGATTCTTTAGAAGAGGTGGTCATAGGTTCAAAAGCAGAAACAAAGCTGGTGCATAAAAAACTTCAAGCAGGCACGACAACTGTTTACAAGGGAATTAAATCAATTGTGCCCGGTAAAACAAGAGTTGAATCCGGCGGCATTTTACGATCCACACATCCTCCGTTAGAATTTCAATATAAAGAAATTAAACCATCGTCATTTACTGACAGGGTCAATGTTAAAGATCCGCCTGTTTATCCAATATCATTTATTACAAACGATACGGCTGAAACCATTAAAAAAGGTGAAGTGCTTAAAAAACAAGCATCATTGCCCGAATTAGTTGATGCCGGTAAAGCCCTGTATCGTGAGAATATTGTGGCCAATATTAAGTATGTCGATATTGCACAGGGGCTGTTTTCTTCCTATATCATGTCATTAGCCAGAGATGATAAAGGCATGGTTTGGATGGGGACTTATGGAGCCGGATTAGTCGGCTACAATGGACGTTCTTTTGTCAGATACGGTATAGAGCAAGGGTTACCTGGGAAAAAAGTAATGAGTGTTCTATATGATCGTAAAGGCCGATTGTGGTTAGGTACCTTTAATAACGGGGCGGTTTGTTTTGATGGTAGGTATTTTTATTATTTTAATGAGGAAACAGGCCTACCCGGCAGCAAAGTAATGTCATTGGTCGAAGACCAGAAAGGAAATATCTGGATAGGTACAAATAACGGTATTGCGCAATTTAATGATAAGGAACTAAAAGTCTATTCTAAAGATCAGGGACTAAATTGCAGACAGGTATATGATTTATGTGAAGATGCACAAGGCAATATATGGATTGGTACATTTAATAGCGGCGTTATCCGCTGGGACGGAACCACCTTTAAGCATATAACTGTGCAGAATGGATTACCAACAAATGCCATATGGGCTGTAAATTATGATGTTAATAATACCATATGGTTTGGTACTTATGGCGAAGGAGCCATTCGGTTCGATGGTGAAAAATTTTATCAGTATACTTATCCGCAAGGCTTCCCAAATTCCGAAATACTCTCTATGAGTCGCGATGACCAGGGAAATCTATGGATTGGTACTGATGGAAATGGTATTGTACAATATGATGGTCATTCTTTTAAGAATATTAGTTCTGAACACGGGCTTACAAATGATATGATTTGGGATGTATTGAATGATCCATCCGGAATTTATTGGATTGCTTCCTATGGTGGTGGCCTTATGAAATATGATGGAGGGGTTTTTAATTATATGTCTGAAATACAGGGGTTACCGGGTAAAATAATTTTATCATTCTATGAAGATGTTAAAGAGAATATGTGGATGGGTAGTTGGGGAGATGGTTTGATAAAATACGATGGAGAACATTTCTATAACTGGAAAAAATCACATGGCCTTGTCGATAATACCATTTGGGCCATTGAACCAGACCTGTCGGGTAATCTATGGCTAGGTACAGATGGGGGAGGCTTAAATAAATTAGAGGGAGACAAAGTATATGAAATCACCACTAAGCAAGGCCTCACGCACGACGAGGTTACGGCCCTGTATCAGGATTCATCAGGTACCTTGTGGATTGGTACTTATGATGGTTTGAACAGCTTAAAAGGCAATAAAATTACCAGATATCAGACCAAACAGGGACTACAAATAAAAGAGATTAGGGATATAACGCCAGATCGCCACGGTAATTTATGGTTGGCCTCAAGCGACCGGGGTATTGCAGTTTTCACCGGAAATCGATTCTATCATTTTACAATGTCAGATAGTTTAAGCAACAATTCTACTTATCGGATATATGTGGGCAAAAATGGTCATCTATGGATTACAAGTAACAATAAAATTAATATTCTTCACCGGGATTTTATTCGTGCGCTAAATAAACACAGTCAGGAAGAAAAACCTGAATCCTCAGAGGATCTTTATAATGCATTCAAAGCCAGTTTGCTGCAACTTGGAAAAGACGATGGTCTGGCTTCAAATATAGTTCAAAATATTGTATTTCATCCCAATGGCGATATATGGCTTGGAACAGAAAATGGTGTCAGTAAATTAACCAACGCAACTAAAGACCGCACATATGCGAAAGGATTGTCCATATTTGATGACCAATATGATGTGGAAAATTTTACTTATAATGAAGGATTTATTGGGGGCGATGTGTTCTCCAATAATTCCTCAGGTATTGACCATAATAATAATTTGTGGTGGGGAACAGGTAAAATGCTTATTTCTTACAATCCTCAAATACAACGACCCGATACCATAAGGCCATCTATAGAATTAACAAGCTTGCAGCTTTTTTATGAGAAGGTAAACTGGTTAAATACCAACTTAACAAATGGCCTCGACAATACAGTTCAGGAAGAATTAAATGTAGGAAAAGGTGCTTCAATTGATTATTCAGGCATTAGCGCCTGGAATCATTTACCGGAAGATTTAAAACTCAGCCATGAACTAAACCATCTTACCTTTATTTTCTCGGGGCTGGCCTGGAAAAATCCCGAGAAGCTTCAATACCGGTTTATGCTTGAAGGTTATGATAAGAACTGGAATCCGCTCACAAGCCAAAACAAATCTACCTATAGCAATTTGCCGCCAGGAGCGTATGTTTTTAAAGTTAGTGCTTTGAGTAGTGCTGGTCTATGGAGCAATGAAGTTCATTTTCAGTTTGTAATATTACCACCCTGGTGGAAAACAACATGGTTCAAAATTGTTTTTGTTGTTTTTGTACTATTAATTGTTTTTGGAATTTACCAATGGAGAATAGCCAGTTTTAAGCACCGGCAGCGGGAATTAGAAAAAACTGTATCGGAGCGCACATCTGAAATATCAGAAAAAAATGAAGAGTTACTTCAGCAGAAGGAAGAAATTTTGGCGCAGCGCAATGAGATTGTGATACAAAAAGATAAATTAGAGATAATACACAAGGATTTAACGGAGAGTATTGAGTATGCCAAATTTATACAATATAACATGTTCCCTGAACCCAGAATGCTCTCAGAAGCTTTTGATGATCATTTCTTACTCTTTTATCCCCGTGATCGTGTTAGCGGAGATTTTTATTGGTGGGCAAAAATAAATAATCAGGTTGTTGTTGCTGTTGCAGACTGCACCGGCCATGGCGTACCTGGTGCATTAATGAGTATGCTGGGTATATCATTTTTGCGCGAAATTGTTCTCAAGGAAAAGTACATGGAGCCAGCCGTTATCTTAAATAATTTACGGCAAGAAGTTATTACTGCCTTAGACCAGAAAATGGCCCCGGGCGAACAAAAAGATGGTCTTGATATCGCATTGGTCAAGATTGATTTATTAAACAATCAGATGATATTTTCAGGTGCCCGAAATCCCCTTTATTTAATTCGTGAAAACAAGCTGTTTGAATATAAGGCAGATAAAGCCCCAATTTCTGTGTATCCAAAAATGAAAGATTTTACACAAACAACAGTTAACTTAGAAAAAGGAGACCAAATTTATATCTTTACCGATGGATATGCAGATCAGTTTGGAGGCAATAATGCCATTAAATTTAAACGGAACAGGTTTAAAAAGCTACTTCTAGCTAATTCCAGTGAAAAAATGCCAATCCAACTAGAAAAATTAAAGGAAAGTTTTTATCAATGGAAAGGAAATCACGAACAAATTGATGATATCACAGTTTTAGGATTGAGAATTTAATTTTATAACTCTTAACGTTCATGAGCAAAGCAAAATTTGGTACTGCTCCGGTCTTTTTTACTGCGATCAGCACAATTCTTGGGGCTATATTATTTTTAAGATTTGGATATGCCATTGGCACAGTAGGTTTTTGGGGCGTGATTTTTATCATTTTAATTGGCCATATGGTCACCATTCCAACTGCACTGGCTATATCCGAAATTGCTACCAATAAACGTGTTCAGGGAGGAGGAGAGTATTTTATCATCAGTCGGTCCTTCGGCCTTAATATTGGAGCAACAATCGGCATGGCGCTTTTTCTTAGTCAGGCCATTAGCGTTGCCTTTTATGTGATAGCTTTTACTGAAGCATTTTCCCCGGTTTTTGAATGGATTAAAGAAAATTATGGTATTAATTTGCCCAGGCAGGCTTTTTCTGTACCAGCCATGTTACTGCTTTCTTTCCTGATTTTGAAAAAAGGAGCTAATATGGGAGTAAAAGCCTTGTATGTAGTGGTAGCTGTATTATTTGTGGCCCTTGCACTTATTTTTGCCGGTGCCCCTCAGGGTGGCGAAACCAGTTATTTTAGTGAGAACCTTGCCCTGCGTAATAGTTCCGATTTTTTTGTAGTGTTTGCCATTATTTTCCCGGCATTTACTGGTATGACAGCAGGAGTTGGCCTTTCAGGCGACCTTCGAAACCCGGGAAAAAGTATTCCACTTGGTACTGTTGCTGCTACTATAAGTGGCATTGTAATTTATATATTTTTAGCCTGGAAAATGGCCAGCTCTGTACCCGCTGAAGGTTTGGTGAATGATCAGCTTATAATGGCTCAAATTGCTCCCTATGGATTTATTATGATACCATTGGGGCTTGCTGCTTCTACTATATCCTCAGCACTTGGCTCGGTTATGGTAGCTCCGCGTACACTTCAGGCTCTTTCCGGCGATCATTCCTTACCATGGAGCCGAGCCAACGGTATATTGTCTGCTACCCGTAAAAAAGATGGGGAGCCTTTTAATGCATCGCTTGTAACCTGCATAATCGCAATGGTGTTTGTCATATTGGGCGATGTGGATATTGTGGCTCAAATTATTACCATGTTTTTCATGGTTACCTATGGTTCTCTTTCATTAATATCATTCTTGAATCATTTTGGTTCAGCTCCATCTTATAGGCCATCATTCAAAAGCCGATGGTATATCTCTTTGGTTGGTTTTATTATGGCAGTGTGGCTCATGTTTAAAATTGATATGCTATATGCACTTGCAGCGGTCATCGCAATTGGGGCGCTTTATGTCTATATTAATAATGTATATAAGCACCGGAGGGGGATGGAAGATATATTTAAAGGAGCATTTTTCCAGCTTAACAGGCGGCTACAGGTTTATATGCAAAAAACCTATAGTTCCAGAAAGAAAACTGAGTGGCGGCCATCTGCCATATGCATTAGCAGTGACTCGTTTAATCGGCAGAAAGCACTTGAATTTATGAACTGGATTGCATGGAAATACGGTTTTGGTACTTATATTCACATGAAAAATGGCTATTTCAGCACTAAACTGGCTCAGGAAGCCCGCAAAGAACTTGAGAAACTGGTTGAAATAATAGACCAAAAGGAGAGTGCTGTGTACGTTGATACCATGATTTCACCTTCATATACTTCTGCTGTTGCACAAGCTATACAGCTGCCCGGTGTTTCCGGGATGGAAAATAATATGGTGGTATTTGAATCACTACGTACAGATGAAGAACATATGCAGGCTATTGTAGAAAATATGCCCCTGGCTAAGGCCGGAGATTTTGATATTTGTCTTTATAGCTCGACTTTGAAACCCGTCAATTTTAAAAATGGAATACATGTTTGGATACGTTCAACCGATGTAGACAATGCCAATGAGATGATCTTATTAAGCTATATAATTTCAGCACATCCAGCATGGGAAAAAGCCGGTATAAGTATTTTTAATATTGCCCAGCATGGCCAGAAGGAGGAAGCAAGAAAAGCACTATTGGAAATTGTGGAGGCAGGAAGATTACCTATATCAGCAAAAAATATCGAAAGTGTTGAAGTTGGAGAAGACCAAACTCAACGGTCTGTTATTGAGGCAAAATCTGCCGACGCAGGACTGGTTATTATAGGTTTCCTGGAAGAACAGGTAAAACACGATGGAAAGTCAATATTTATGGGATATGATGCCATGGGTGATATTTTATTTGTTAATTCGCGTAATGAAAAAACCATTGTAGAATAAAAATTGAAAACTATGCCTACTGTTTGGATAACTGACAAACAAGAACAAGAAGATATTATTCGTAATTGCGACAGCTGTGCAATGTCTATGGTCGATACAAATGGCGACCCTTATGTGGTAATGATGAATTATGGTTATGAGGATGACGTAATATATTTCCACGGGGATCCGAACGGAAGAAAAATGGATATTTTAAAAGAAAATCCGAAAATTTGCATCACCATGAGTACTGAGCACAGTATTTATTACCAAAACGAAAAAGTAGCCTGCTCATATGGCATGAATTATAAAAGCATTGTTGCCGACGGAGAAGTTGAGTTTGTTGAAGATTATGATGAAAAAGTAAAAGCACTTAATCTGATTATGGCCCAATATGTAGAAGGAGAATTTGACTATAATTCCCCGGCCGTTAAGCAGGTCGCAGTTTTTAAAGTGAAATTAAATAATCTGAAAGCAAAAAACTTCGGACGATTTGTACGTTAATTCGTAAAAAACGCATAATTTTTGTTTCCCCTGTCAAATTAAAGAGAATTTAGCTCATGTAATCATTAAACTTATGAGAATTAGTAAACTTATTCCGGCTTTGCTGGCTATTGTGATTATTTTTGGTAGTTGCCAGAGTGGTCCACAATCCAATGAAAGTCAATCAGCAAAATATGTGTTTTATTTTATTGGAGATGGTGTTTCATTGCCCCAGCTCAGTTTAACAGAAGCATATTTAGCCCAGAAATCAGGTCAGAAAGGAATGAAGCAATTAAATCAGAGTCAGCTCGAAGCTCACGGTTGGTTTTATACATATGCCGATAACCGCTTTATTACAGGATCTGCTGCTGCCGGTACCGCGCTTTCTACAGGACATAAAACTTCGATCAATACAATTGCCAAATCGGCAGATCGTACTCAAAACTATAAGTCAATAGCTTATAAAGCCAAAGAAGCAGGTATGAAAGTAGGCATTATCTCTACAGTATCGATCAACCATGCCACGCCGGCTGCCTTTTATGCAAACGCAAACGAACGTAACTCGTATTATGAAATTGCCGATCAAATGTTTGCAAGTGGGTTTGATTTGTTTGCCGGTGGTGGAATTAAAGACCCAAAGGGTGAGCAGGGAGATCTACCGGACCTCTATGAGAAAAAGACGAAATTGAAAATTTTACAAAATAATGCGGCTTTCTTAAATGCTGAACCCGGTAGTTTGCCCCTCTACTTTTCGCATGAGCGTTTACAGAGTGGAGCAGCCATGCCTTTTGCAATTGATATGAATGAATTCGATGTTACACTGCAAGAGGTAACAAGAAAGAGCATTGAGCTTTTAAACAACCCTGAGGGTTTTTTCATGATGATTGAAGGCGGAAAGATTGACTGGGCTTGCCATGCTAACGACGCAGCGGCCACTATTTCTGGTATGGTCGACTTTGATAATGCGGTTGGTCAAGCGCTTCACTTTGCCGAAAAGCACCCGGACGAAACATTGATTGTTGTACTTGGAGATCACGAGACTGGTGGTTTAACCCTGGGTAATGATGATATGCATTATGAAACAAACTTTACTATATTACAACATCAGAAAATATCTCATGAAGCCCTTGAGCGTGAAATAGAGCAGCTTATTCAGCAGGATGGTACGCTTGAAGAAGCCATGCAATTCATTGATGAAAATCTGGGTTTAGGTAGCCAAATAGAGCTTACCAAAGCTGAACGGCAAAGACTAAAAGAATCATGGAAAGCATCAACTGGCTATTCAGGTCAAAATGTCGAATTACTCTATAGCTCAGTACACGAGTTTCTGTATGAAGCCATAAAAATTCAGAACCGTAAAGCCGGAGTAGGCTGGACCTCCACTTCACACACGGGGCTTCCTGTGGTTGTGCATGCTCATGGAGTAGGGGCCACTCATTTTGATGGAATTCTCGATAACACTGATATTCCCAAACTAATTGAGAAAATCATAAAATAAAAACTAATTTTTTTATCATAAATTATTAAATAAGGCGCGTGGTTAAATCCAATGCGCCTTATTTATTTATTATCAGTCAATTGCTTTTAGTGTATTGATTGTGAGTTGTTTGTATTTATGGTAAGCTGGCTAATTTTAACCCTGTTTTAACATTTATTTTATACCTGTGTCGGGATTTTTTCGTTTTTTAGTTAGAGAATAATACTTAGTGTTTTTTGTATATAGTTCCTTTTAGGAAAACAAAAAATCACCGGGACCAAAATATAAAACAAAACATATGAAAATGCTTGATCATCAAAAAAATATACTTCGCAACCTGCATCATAATCACAATTTATTCATTAAGGAGATAAAAAAATCAATACAGTGGCTATCTGAACAGGAGTTAAAAGATCTGGAGCAGTGGATTTCAAAAGAGCTTGTGCAGGTTTACGATCATGAAGTTCAACGATTATTCAGGATGGCAGTCTAATTACTGCGCCACAAAATGAAACTTAATCTTGCCGCTTTGTTCTCCCTTTTTTCCCCTGGTGAATATGGCATTTTGAGCTGCTTGCAGGGCAGCGTCAGTGAAACACTCATCTGTCGAAGTGCTTGCCTGCTCATCGAGCTGGGCTCTTTTTACAAGGCCATTGGGTAATACAACAATTTTAACGGTAATATCAGCAGATCCCTGGCACAAATAAACCGGCACATCAATATATCGAATTTGACGGTCATCTAAATAAAAAACAATATTCGATGGCCCGGTATAAACCTCTTTTTTTACATTCTGTGGTTTACTTTTTTCTGGAACAGTTATTTCTGGGCCCTCGTCATAAGTGGGTTTATTTGTGATATATTTATCATACTCTTCCTGACCTATTGCATTCTTTATTAATTGTTGGCGATACGCTTCTTCGGTTTGGTTTTGTTCTAATTTTGTCTGGGTATTATCCTGATCTTCAGGTTCTTCGGATTTATTGACAGCTATGTTTTTTCTTTGCTCCAAAGGCATTTCCTGCTCAAGCATTTCATTAATTGATTTGTCAAGCTCTTCCATTCGTTTTTCTTCTTTGAATGGGTCAGGTGCTTCAAAATCTTGTTCATCAACCAAAACAATAAACTCCTGATGTTTTCTTTTGGCATTCATTTCAAAAGCCAGAAGAGTGGACAACACCACAATGAGTGTGACAAGCGTTGCCAATGCTGCTTTTTGGAATAGCGTAATATCTTTACGGTTCGGTTTCATTACCGCAAAGATAAATAAAGCATGTGAAAGGTGGAAGGGCTAAGCCTCGAAAGCCGATTTAGTTTTTTGCAGAAACCGAATGAGTTGTGGCAGATTGGATATACCATTAAGCTCTTCTTGTTGGTTATGCAGGCTAAAATGCTCCTCCAGGTCAGCGTAGAATTTGTGCCGTTCGGTGGCAAAATCAGGTGATGAAAGAAATCGGAAACCCGATACTTCATCATTGATTAACGCATGCTTTTCGAGTAAAGCATACAATTGCGAAATGACCTGGTTCATAAAGATAAATTTTTCATATAAGTTATGTATAAAAAGAATATTTCCAAAATTTAATTTTTATGATAAACAATTATTAAAATGTTAAAATATCTGCAGGTCAATAAAAAAGGCAGGTCTCAATATGAAACCTGCCTTTAACTGTCAAATATATTTTTTTACATTAAGAAACTCAGTAATATACCAGCACCAACTGCCGATCCGATAACGCCAGAAACGTTTGGCGCCATGGCATGCATTAGCAAGTGGTTTGTAGGATCTTCTTTCACACCCATATTTTGCACAACCCGGGCACTATCAGGCACAGCTGATACTCCGGAGGCTCCAATCATTGGATTTACCGGATTATGGTTAGGAGAGAGCCAATTCATGATTTTGGCAAAAATAAGACCACCCATTGTAGCTATAGCAAATGATGCGGCTCCAAGTCCGAAAATCAATATAGAGTCTTTTGTAAGGAACACATCTGCCTGGGTAGATGCACCTACGGTTAAACCAAGCAAAATTGTAATTGTATCAATTAGTGCATTGCTGGCGGTATTGGCCAGTCGGGCTGTTACCCCGCTCTCTTTTAGGAGGTTGCCAAAGAAAAGCATTCCCAGAAGTGGGAGTGAAGTAGGTGCAATAAATGCTGTAATGAGCAATCCGAATATTGGAAACAATATTTTTTCCAGTCTCGAAACAGCACGTGGCGGCCGCATTTTAATCAGACGTTCACGTTTACTGGTAAAAAGCTTAATTATAGGCGGTTGAATTACTGGTACGAGTGCCATATAGGAATAGGCAGCAATGGCAATCGGTCCGATCAGGTTCTTCACCAGAATGGGGGCCCCACTCGGATCATACCCTATAATGTTGACCCCATTGGCAAGTTTAGATGAGAGAAAAATCGCAGTCGGACCATCAGCACCTCCAATAATACCTATTGCGCCTGCTTCTGCAGGGGCAAAACCCAGGTAAAGTGCACCAAGGAAAGTGATAAATATACCAACCTGGGCTGCAGCGCCAAGTAACATTAGGCGTGGATTCGACATCAGAGATGAAAAATCTGTCATAGCTCCAATGCCAAGGAATATGAGGGGTGGATACCATCCCTGAACTACACCCTGGTACAGATAATTCATAACGCTACCGGGCTCATAAACACCCAGTTGCAGGTTGAAGTCAACAGCCTGGAACATAGGGATATTACCTATGAGAATTCCGGTTCCAATAGGAATAAGCAATAGTGGCTCGTAATCATATTTTATGGCAAGAAAGATAAAGAAGAGCCCAATCACGATCATGATTAGATTTCCATGTGTGACATTGGCAAAACCCGAAAACTCATAAAAGTTTATTAATCCGGCTGTTGCCCCTGTATAATTGGTATAAGTTGTATGGTTCATTACCAACTTACCATCTTTTAGGTAGCCTTCACGCGTTCCAAGGTCTACAACTTCATCAGTAGTACGGTAATTTGATGAGCGGTTATTGGGATCTGTATTGCGGTGAAAGTGGGTGATTTTTTTCGGAGTAAAAATCATTACCACTTTATTTCCAACAATCTTCCATTTTCCCGGATACCGGGTTTTAGCCGAATCCATTTCAAAAGATCCATCCGCCTTAAAAGTTAAAAACTTGTATCTTTCGACAGTTTCTACTTCCTCGTTTTTGTCTTCAGCTATTGGACGGGGCAGATAGCCGCCGGCTTTGTTAAGCCATTTTCCATCGAGTAATTGTGCTTTAATATCTTGTTTCTGTGCCTGACCTGATGTAGCACCCAGGAACAAAAACATCAATAGCAGGAGAAATATGTTTTTCATTTTATTATTGGCTTTTTGTTCCCTTATTCCATTTCTAATAAGATGTCATCTTGCAGCACACTATCGCCCTCTTTAACTTTAATATTCGCAATTGTGCCCTCTTTTTCGGCCTGAATATTATTTTCCATTTTCATGGCTTCCATAACCAATAGTGTTTGCCCTTTGATGACAGTATCTCCGGGTTCTACATTAATCTTCATGATGCTACCCGGGAGTGGAGCTTTAACTTTATGCCCCCCGCTCTGAGATTTTTGTAATTTCCCTTCACCAGGTTTTTTAGACACTGGTTTACGAACCAATTTCGGTGTCTTTTTTGATGTGGCAGCCTGCTCAACCTCTACTTTATAGGTTGTTCCATTTACATCGACATCAAGTTGGTTTTCGTCAGTTTCATTGACTGCAATGTCGTATTTCTGACCTTTTATTATGAATTTGAATGTCTTCATTTTGAGTTATTTATCAAAATTTAAGTTTTACGGGTTGATTTTGTACTCCATATATTTTTGAACTCCATGGAGAGTACTTTCTCGACATGTTCTTGATGGTGATGATATTGGATTCTTCATCGTGCATCTCACTGTAGTAAAGATGCACTGCGGCTGCTATTGCAGCACTCTCATCACCAGGAACTGAAAAGTCGTCCTGGTCTGCACATTCATATTTTCCTTCGCGTCTTAACTGGCTGCGAATATTCATATTAATGATTCTGGGCAGTTGCGAAAATACCAGGTAAAGGAGTACCAGCGCAGCAAATACAACCACAATACCTACTAAGGCTACGGTATATCCTCCCTGGCTGGCTACTGATGCAATGATATTCATCATAGTTTCTAGCTTTATAATGGTATATTCGAGTGTTTTTTAGGTGGATTCACAACTTTCTTGGTCGCAAGTAAGTCAAGTCCCCTGCAAATGCGGAAACGCGTATTACGTGGCTCTATAACGTCATCTATGTAACCTAAAGCAGCTGCTTTGTAAGGGTTAGAAAACTCTTTCTCATACTCTTCCTGTTTTTCAGCCATGAATTTCTCTTTTTCTTCATCGCTTTCAATTTCTTTAAGCTTACGTCCTTCAAGCACTTCAATAGCTCCCTTTGCACCCATTACAGCTATTTCAGCCGATGGCCATGCATAGTTCAAGTCTCCCCTTAATTGCTTGCAGCTCATTACATCGTGTGCACCACCATAAGATTTACGTATAGAAATGGTGATTTTTGGTACAGTGGCTTCGCCATAGGCAAACATAAGTTTTGCTCCATGGATTATAATTCCGCCTGATTCCTGTCCGCTTCCTGGTAAGAAACCTGGAACATCAACCAGTGTGATGATTGGGATATTAAATGCATCAGCAAATCTTACAAATCGGGCTGCTTTGCGTGAGGCGTCAATATCGAGCACGCCTGCCAGGTAATTTGGCTGATTGGCAATAATTGCTACAGGTTGACCGTGGAACTTGGCAAAGCCGGTTATGATGTTTTTAGCATAATTACGATGTACTTCCAGAAACTCGCCGTAATCGGTCAAGGCCTCAATAATATCGATCATATCGTACGGTATGTTTGGATTCTCTGGCACCATGGTATTAAGTGCATCTTCCATACGATCAATGGGATCTGTACATTCTGTAACAATCGGATCTTCAAGATTATTTTGCGGAAGGTATTCGAGCAATTTACGAATTAGCATAAGCCCTTCGTTTTCGCTCTCTACCATAAAATGTGAGACTCCTGATTTTGAGGCGTGTACTTTTGCTCCTCCTAAATCTTCAGTTGTAATGTCTTCCCCGGTTACAGTTTTGACCACTTTTGGACCGGTAACAAACATGTAGGAGTTGTCTTCCGTCATCATGATAAAATCGGTGAGTGCCGGTGAATATACTGCACCACCTGCGCAGGGACCGAATATGGCTGAAATTTGCGGTATTACACCAGAAGCAAGAATATTACGTTCAAAAATTTCTGCATAGCCTGCTAATGATGTCACTCCTTCCTGAATGCGGGCGCCACCAGAATCGTTAATGCCAATAACAGGGGCACCAACCTCCATGGCTTTGTCCATTATTTTACAAATTTTTTGCGCAAACGTTTCCGACAACGAACCGCCAAATACGGTGAAATCTTGCGAGAATACAAATACTTTGCGGTTATCGATTGTACCGTAACCAGTCACAACACCGTCACCAAGTATTTTCTTTTTCTCCATCCCAAAATTTGTGCATCTGTGGGTAACAAACATGTCGAATTCTTCGAAACTACCTTCGTCCAATAGTTCCTCAATTCTTTCGCGGGCGGTTAGTTTTCCTTTTGAATGCTGAGATTCAATTTTTTTCTGACCACCCCCTAAATAGGCTTCTTCACGAAGCTTAATAAGGTTTTTGATTTTATCTTGCGTTGACATTTTAATATATCAGATTGTATGATTAATAGAAATTATTCGCTGCAAAGTTCAGTGAGTACGCCAAAGGTTGATTTTGGATGTAAAAAACCTATATTAAGCCCTTCTGCACCTTTTCGTCCCTCTTTGTCAATCAGTCGAACTCCATTATCTTCAGCATCCTTAAGTGCTTTTTCAACTTCAGGCACTGCAAATGCAATGTGGTGAATACCTTCACCTTTTTTCTCAATGAATTTACCGACAGGTCCTTCAGGATCGGTCGATTCGAGTAATTCGATTTTTGTTTCGCCAACTTTAAAAAATGCTGTTTTTACTTTCTGGTCTTTAACTTCCTCAACAGCATAGCATTCGAGGCCTAAAACTTTTTCGTAGTAAGGGATTGCATCGTCAAGTTTTTTAACTGCGATGCCAATGTGCTCAATATGTGTAGGTTTCATAAAAATTGTATTATGGGTTTGAGTATTATTTTGTGTCTGTAAATTATATTTTAATCGTTCATTATCACTGCAAAAGTAGTTATACTATAAATGAATAAAAATGATTCAAAACTTGTTATAGAACATCTTTTCATTTTATTTATAAATCAAAGTAACTGTCTGGGTTTTATAGCTTCATAAAGTGCTTTATGAATGCGGGTTCTGATGTCGTCTCTGATCAACTTCCGGTTGCTTGCATCTGGGTAAATCCGGTTACTTAAAAATACATATAAAATTCCACTCTCCGGATCGCACCACAAATAAGTACCTGTAAAACCGCTATGACCGTAGCTTTCAAGGGGTATGCCCCAGAAAGTCGGTCCTAAGTGGCTTTTGCGGTATTCCGGTTTATCAAAACCTATACCGCGGCGATTATCTTGATGTGTAAAGCTGGCGCGGGTGAAAAACTCCACTGTACTTTCACTGAAAAAGCGTTCATCGCCATAGGTGCCTTTATTCAAATATAACTGGCCAATTTTGGCTAAATCATTGGCCGAAGAAAATAAACCTGCATGGCCGCAAATACCACCAAGAATAGCTGCTCCCGGATCGTGAACGTACCCATGTACAAGTTGCTTGCGGAAAATAGTATCCTGTTCAGTAGGTATTGTGTTTCGTAAAGGAAAGTTTTTATGCGGATTAAAAGTAGCAGACATGCATTTCATTGGCTCGTAAAACGTTTTCTCCAGAAAATTTTCAAACTTCATTCCGCTGAGCGTTTCCACTATTTTGTACATGTAGTAATAACCGATATCACTATACTTATAGCCATTGCGCTCTCTTAACGGAAGCGTGTCAAGAATATGAAATAAAGTGTCGACAGCTGCCTGGGATGCAAACAGGTTTTTGGCAACCTCGATACTGTAAGTATCGCTCCTTTTTGTTGTGAAAAATTTGGGTTTATATTTTCCGGTTGAATCGATCATTTGAGTGTAAAACGGATACCAGGCTTTTAAACGAGCCTGATGTGTTAAAACGTTAATGAGCTTGCGAGATCCGGGGTTAGAGCTGTCTGGTAAGGGGAGGTAGTCGCCAATGTGTTTTTGTAAATTCAATTCCTGGTTGCTATAGAAGTACATCAGAGCCGGCATGGTGGCTGCGATTTTAGTTACTGAGGCCAAATCATAAATATCATCGCGGCGTACAGGAAGTTGATTTTTGTAGGTATGATAACCATAGGCTTTATGAAAAAACACATCACCATGTCTGGCAGCCAGCACGACACAGCCCGGTGTTGCATTTGTCAATAAAGCCTCTTCGGCAATAGCATCTACCTTTGCTAATGCGCTTTTTCGGGCATTTACCATATCCGGATGCACATAACCCAATCTGGTCTTTTTTAATTTGAATGCAGTACCGGTTGGATAACCTTCAATACTGACAGGTAATTTTCCTAATGCTTGCTGCCCGCCCATTAAAACCTGGGCTGCATAGTTACGTGTATATTCATTATCGTGATAGGTGATCAGTATTGATTGATAATCTTGCAGGCCCCTCATTTTTTTCAGGGCATAAGGATTACCAAAATATACGAGTGAAGTTTGCTCAGCATTGGCCATACGCTCTATTGCTGATATTATATTGGCATTAATTCCATATTGCCTGTATGGCGAATTACTGGTTTGCTGAACTGCTATAATTGTATTCGCATAGTTGCTTATACTTTTCCTTACGTTGGCTATTTCTTTTTCAGTAGCATTTTTACCAATAAAATACAAATCTGGTTTACAATAATCGTTTAATCTCAGATGAAACATATTGGCCTCTGTTTCACCTATTGTAACAACAGCAAGATTGTTAAGGGATTCGTTGCCAAGCGGTAAATGATTGTTATTGTTCCTGATGCAGGTTGTGGATTCCCTTGCGAACCAGTTGTTCAATTCATTTGTTTTTTCGGAATTCAGATCTTTCAGCAAACCTCTTGTGTCGATAGGTTCAATTTTATCTAAACCAAGCCAGTATTTAGCAGCCAGCACTCTTTTGCATTTTTGGTTGATCAGTGATTCAGATAAGTCACCATCTTTGATGGCTTTTTCTATGGCATGAATTGCTACTTCGGCGTCGGCCGGATAAAGCAGTACATCATTGCCTGCTTTGAGTGCCTCTATTTCAAGCTGACCGGGTGCATAATAATCGGCTACTCCGCGCATATTTAGCGCATCGGTAAATACAAGCCCTTTAAAACCAAGTTTGTTTTTTAATAGCCCGGTAATTGTGGGTTTCGATATACTTGAAGGTCTGTTTTTTCTATTGTCAAGTGCATTTACCTGAAGATGGGCTACCATAATGCCATTTAAGCCAAGTCTGATTAAATGCTTATATGGAAAGAGTTCTACCTCATTTAGTCTTTTTAATTCATGGTTAATAACGGGTAAGCTATGATGTGAATCCGCATCGGTGTCGCCATGACCCGGAAAATGTTTAGCTGTGACCAAAATTCTGCTGTCAATCATACCCTGCATATAGGAATATGATTTACGCAGCACTTTATGTTTATTTTCTCCAAACGAACGACTGTTAATGACAGGATTGTTCGGGTTGTTGTTGACATCCACCACAGGTGCAAAATTTATGTGTACACCCATGCGTCTGCATTGTCTGCCGATTTCGGTTCCCATATCGTATATTAAACCATTATTGTCAGTAGCGCCAAGCATCATTTGCCGGGGAAAAGGCTCCACGCTGTCAAGGCGCATTGCTAATCCCCATTCAGCATCCATTGCAACCATAATTGGTGTTTTTGCCAGATCCTGATAGTGATTGGTTTGCAGCGCTTGTCTCACCGGACCTCCCTGAAAAAATATAATACCACCAATATTATATTTTTTTACCAGACGGGTAATTTTACGTCTACTTTTTTCACTGTCGCGCGAACTTGTATTGACCATAATTAATTGGGCTATGCGCTGCTTAAGGGTTAATGATTCGAATACACTGTCCACCCAGTGGTAAGTTGTGTCAATAAAAACGTAATCGCCTTTTTGGATAGGTGCTGATTTGAGTGTCGGAACAGAGAATAGAAACAACAAAAAGATAAGCAGGTAGCGCCTCATAGCTATATTGGTTTAATAAAGCTACAAATTTAACTGCCTTTGCCGACAAATCATAGGGTATTTGAACCGTTTTACCTAAAAATTTGTTAATTTCGGATAAATCTAAATAATTAAAATTATGGTACATTATCGAGTATTAGTTATAGCACTCATATTTGGACTTTTTCAGCAACTAAATGGTCAGGAAGCACGCTTAATGCGTTTCCCTGATTTTCACCAGAATAAGATTGTTTTTACTTATGCAGGTGACCTGTATGTGGCTGACCGTGATGGCGGAGTCGCTCGTCGACTCACCAGTCACCCAGGATATGAAATGTTTGCGCGTTTCTCGCCTGATGGATCAAAAATTGCTTTTACAGGGCAATATGATGGCAATACAGAAGTGTATGTAATGCCTGCTGAAGGGGGAACACCACAAAGACTTACTCATACAGCCACACTATCACGCGATGATGTGAGCGACAGGATGGGACCTAATAATATGGTAATGTCATGGACGCCCGACGGAAATAATATTGTATACCGAAGCCGGGGTATTTCATTCAACTCATTTGTCGGACATCTTTTTAAGGTTCCGGTCGAAGGTGGACTTTCTGAACGGTTGCCGCTCTCCACCGGTGGGTTTCATACATGGTCTGATGATGGCAACCAGCTGGCATTCAATCGTGTGATGCGCGAATTTCGAACCTGGAAATATTATAAAGGTGGAATGGCCGATGATGTTTGGCTGTTTGACTTTAATACAAAAGAAACAAAACAGCTTACAGATAATGTGGCACAGGATATTTTCCCGATGTGGTATAAAGGAGATGTTTATTTTGCCTCTGACCGCGACAGAACAATGAATCTATTCGTATATAAATCTGAAAGCGAGGAGATTGAGAAAATAACGGATTTTGATACCTATGATGTGAAATTTCCATCTTTAGGCACCGACGGAATCATATTCGAAAATGAGGGGTATTTATACATCTATAATTTCACAGATAATGAAACCGAAAAGCTAAATATCCAAATAGATAATGACCAGGTTTACGGTCGTAAAGCATATATTGATGCTTCTGAGTTTGTCGACGATGTAAATATATCACCACGAGGAAACCGGGTAGTATTCGGAGCAAGAGGCGATATTTGGAGTGTGCCTGCCAAAGAAGGTGTGACCTATAACCTGACACAATCTTCTGGTGATCACGACAGAGAACCGGCCTGGTCGCCTGATGGCAAATACCTGGCATGGATTTCGGATAAAACAGGAGAGGATCAAATTTATATTCTTGAAAATAAGGAAGGTGCCAAACCTGAAAAATTGACGGACTTAAATACCTATATCTTTAATATCGATTGGTCGCCCAATAGTAAAATGCTTGCCTGGACCGATCAAAATTATAATCTAAGTTACATCGATATTGCTTCCAGAAATACAAAACAAGTGGTTCATGGCGATCATGGAAAAATATGGTCTTACAACTGGAGCCCCGACTCAAAGTGGCTTACCTACACCAAACCACAAGAAAACGAAATGACTGTTATTCAGCTTTATAACCTTGAAGACGACAAACATTATCCTGTAACAGAAAGTTGGTACGATGCCGGATCACCCATATTCTCGACTAAAGGTAAATACCTCTATTTTGTGTCTGCAAGAGATTTTAGCCCAACCTACAACGATGTGGAATGGAACTATGCTTATAAAAACATGAACAGTATTTACATGGTGCCTTTGGCAAGATCCACTAAATCACCATTTGCACCAGAAAACAATAAAGTTAAAGTTGTAGAAGAAAATGGAAAATCTGAAAAAAGTGAAAACGAAGAAATCGTAATTGATACTGATGGTTTATCTGATCGTGTTGTAGATTTACCTGTAGAGCCGGCTTATTATTATAATTTACAGCCCTCTGAAGGTAAGTTGTATTACAACACAATGAAATCGGGCGATCGAAAGTATAAGCTTAAAATGTATGATCTCGAAAAGAAAAAAGAGAAAGCAATTGGTGAGCAAATTTCTATGCAAATAACGGCCAATGGCAAAAAAGTACTTGTTCGTTACCATGGAAAATATTATGTAGAAAAGCTCCCCGGTGGAAAACTCAAACCTCAAAACAAAGTTGACCAAAGTAAAATGAAGCTTTGGGTAGATAAAAAGGCAGAATGGGAGCAGATTTATACAGAAAGCTGGAGGCAAATGCGCGAGTTTTTCTATGCCAATAATATGCATGGTTTAGATTGGAAAGTAATACATGATAAGTATGCTAAACTGCTACCCTGGGTTAATCATCGGAATGACCTTAATTACCTGATTGGCGAAATGATTGGTGAGTTGAATATTGGCCATGCTTATGTGAACGGAGGCGACCGTCCTGATGTAGAGCGTATTAAAACCGGTTTGCTGGGAGCACAGATTACAGCAGATAAATCTGGTTACTTTAAAGTTGAGAAAATTTTAGATGGTGAAAATTGGCGGGATAAAGCACGCTCTCCGCTAACCCAGCCGGGAGCCGATGTCAAAGCAGGTGATTATATTTTGGCAGTTGATGATAATTCCACCAAAAATGTGCAGGATATTTACAGCCTATTAACCGGAAAGGCCAATCAGGTGGTAGAATTAACTGTGAACAGTAAACCATCTGAAAATGGAGCCAAAGATATTCTCGCTAAAACAATCGACGATGAATCTGAACTCTACTATTACAATTGGGTGCAAACCAATATCGAAAAGGTAAATGAGGCCACTAACGGACAGGTAGGCTATATTCATATCCCTGACATGGGCCCCAAAGGGCTGAATGAATTTGTAAAGCATTTCTATCCACAGCTAACCAAAAAAGCATTGATTATTGATGACAGGGGCAACGGTGGAGGTAATGTTTCTCCAATGATTATGGAGCGTTTGCGCCGCGAATTAGTATTCTACAGTATGCGCCGCAATCAAAAATCGGTTGAGCCAAGTCCAAATCAAATAATGGCCGGCCCAAAAGTATTGCTCATCAACAACTATTCTGCATCAGATGGTGACCTGTTTCCTTATCGTTTTAAATCGCATGAAACCGGACCGGTTATTGGCGTTCGCTCATGGGGTGGTGTTGTGGGTATAACAGGCTCTCTGCCATTTATCGACGGTGGGCAGCTACGCAAACCTGAATTTGCACCCTTTGCAAAAGATGGGAGCAAGTTTATTATTGAGGGACACGGCGTTGACCCTGATATTGTGATTGATAATGATCCTTACAAAGAATATATGGGAGAGGATGCGCAACTTCAGAAAGCTATCGAAGTTGTTTTGAAAAAGCTGGAAGAAAATCCGGTAGAAACACCAGAAATTCCACCTTTCCCGGACAAAAGCAAATAAAACACAATAGCCCGGTATACCATGCCGGGCTTTTTTTAGTCTTGATTTAAAATCACAATAAATAACGGGGCTTAAATACCGCGGGGTACAAAATGCCCTGGTGTTGCATTAGTGCATTAAATTTTAGCTACAGGGCCGTATTTTTATGCTCCAACAGCCTTGAGTGCCTCAAAAACCAAAAATGCAGGCCAAACAAGCGCTTTGAGAAACCCTAGTACACCCATCCAGAATGTAGTTGCATGACCAATAAAATAAATAGCTGCGCCAATTAGGCCAAGCCCATAAATGGCGTTTGAAGGTGCATTATTTCCATAATTTTTACTCATAACAGTATAATTTAGTGTTTGTCTAAAAATAAGAAAATTACAACTTAGTTGCCAATAAATTAGTGTATTATTTCACTTGAGAGAAGCGCTTTTTCCCGCGAACAAAGAAGTTCCAAAGTATGCTGCCATTTAAAATTTCAGGATGGTAATTTGTTTTGCGCTTGCGTTGCAATTCATTGCGAATTGTTTTATAAGAAGGTTTTAGTTTGCAATATGCCTTACGTGCTTTAAATACCTGTAATGCAAAATTTGGTTTTAATTGAAGTACATACAACGCTGCGGAGAGTAAATCTAATAAGAAACGAATGCGCATGGTCTTATTTAGCGATTTCTCAGGTAAGTTTTTATAAAGCAGTAGCAAATTATTTCGGTAGTTTAGAAATAGCTTGCGTGGTGAATTATTTGGCAGGGTTCCTCCGCCCAAATGGTAGACCGTTGATTCGGGGTAAGTCATTATTTCATAGCCACGGTTTTTTATGCGCCAGCAAAGGTCGATTTCCTCCATGTGGGCAAAAAATGTTCCGTCCAAACCGCCCATTGCTTTATACACATCTGATTTAATAAACAGGCACGCCCCCGTTGCCCAAAGCACTGTTGCCGGATCATCGTATTGGCCGTTGTCGGTTTCTACTTCATTAATAATTCGTCCTCGGCAAAACGGATAGCCATATTGGTCCAAATAGCCACCTGATGCACCCGCATATTCAAACATATCTTTATTGGCCCATGCTTTAATTTTTGGCTGGGCAGCCGCTATGGCCGGGTTTTTGTCCAGGTTTTCTATAATGGGTTCCAACCACCTTGGCGTAACCTCTACATCTGAATTAAGTAATACAAAATATGGATGTTCGCATTGCGCAAGTGCTTTGTTGTACCCTTCTGCAAAGCCGTAGTTCTTATTTAACTGTATGGTGCGTATACCTGGAAAATCTTTTTTTAGAACTTCCAGTGAATTATCTGTAGAGCCATTATCTGCAATAACAATATCAGCCAACTCCTCACTGGTGTTTTTAATAACCGATGGAAGATATTTTTGCAACATTTTCGCTCCATTCCAGTTTAAAATAACTACAGCAACTTTTTTCATATCAAATAATCTAAATAGGGCATTTATTGGGCAAAAGTAATTTTTTTAGGCAGTATTTTTGATTAATATTTCAAAAAGATATCTTATATTCAACGATATTCAAATAAAACAGGCAAAACAAATAGCGGATGGATTTTAGTAAGGAAGAAGTAAGTAAAATCAATGAAAAATTTGAAGAGCTAAAGCAAAAGGCGGTTAAATCCCGCAAAAAAGAGAGTATTGACCTCATTAACCAGGCCTTTGATTTCGCTTATAAAGCACATTACCCTGTACGCCGCAAATCAGGAGAACCTTATATATTCCATCCCATTGCTGTTGCTGAAATAGTGGCCAGTGAAATTATGCTTGGCACCACTTCCATTATCACCGCCTTATTACACGATGTAGTTGAAGATACCGATTATACAAAAGCCGATATTAAGCAGTTTTTTGGCGAAAAAGTTGCCATTATGGTGGAAGGACTGACCAAGATGTCAGGCGTTTTCGACCATCGCTCGTCGCTGCAGGCTGAAAATTTCAGAAAGATTCTTTTGAGCATGGCTGACGATGTGCGCGTAATATTAATAAAATTAGCCGACCGCCTGCATAATATGCGCACCCTGGAGAGTATGCCCGATAATAAGCAGTTGAAAATTGCAGGTGAAACCCTTTTTCTATATGCTCCTTTGGCACACCGGCTTGGGCTTTACCGCATGAAAACAGAGCTGGAAGATATTAGTTTCAGGTATCGCCACCCGGAAGATTATGAGCGAATTAGTCAAAAGCTCAGAGACTCGGACGAAAAAAGAACCAATTTTATTAATAAATTTTCACTACCTATAGCAGCCCGAATGACCGATGCAGGTTACGATTTCGATATCTCAGGAAGGCCAAAATCGGTTTACAGTATCTGGCAAAAAATGCAGAAAAAAGGCGTAACTTTTGAGCAAATCTACGACCTTTTTGCCATTCGCTTGATATTTACCCCAAAAGAAGATAGCGGCGACGAAAAGGAACAATGTTACAAGGTTTACTCCTTGATTACGGACATATACCGTCCCAGACCCGATAGACTCCGCGACTGGGTCAATACCCCTAAAGCCAATGGCTATGAAGCACTGCACAGCACCGTTATGGGCCCCAATGGGCGCTGGGTCGAAGTTCAGATCAGAACACGCAGAATGAATGAAATAGCCGAGCGTGGTTTTGCAGCACATTGGAAATACAAAGGACATCATGACCAGGAGAGTGAACTCGACCGGTGGTTAGAGAAAATACAGGAGACACTTGAATCTCCCGATGCCGATGCACTTGAGTTTCTAGATGATGTGAAACTCAATCTCTATACGTCGGAGATAATGGTTTTTACGCCAAAAGGCGATTTGAAAAACCTGCCTCAGGGAGCCACAGCACTGGACTTCGCATATGAAATACACACAGAAGTGGGTAACCAGGCTTTGTATGCCGAAATAAACCATAAAAGCATGCCATTGACCACTAAATTGAAAAGTGGCGATCAGGTGCGCATAATTACATCATCGAAAGCCCAGCCAAAAAACGAGTGGCTCAATATGGTGGCTACAGCAAAAGCCAAAAATGGCATACGAACCTATTTCAACAAAATAAGAAACAACAAAATAGAGGCAGGAAAGGAGATATATCTTGAATTGCTGCAAAAACAAAATATCAAGATTAGTGAACGGTTATTTATGCGCTTGCGCGATCGTCTGAATATCCGTAAAAAAGATGATCTGTTTTACGGATTAGGGAATGGTAGTATATCCCCATCGGATATACGAAAGGTACTCAGATTCAGAGGTGCGCCCCGATGGATGCGTTTTTGGTCGCTAAAAAGCGATCCAAAAGCTGAAATGGAGGATAAAGTAATTGAGTTTGACAAAAAGAAAACACTCAATATATCAGATGAAGATGTTCAGCGACATTTTCATATTGCAGATTGCTGTAATCCCATTCCAGGAGATACGGTAATTGGATACCAGGACGATGAAGGCATTATTCATATCCATAAATCTACCTGTCCGCAGGCTGTAAAACTCTCATCAAGTTTTGGCGATCGCATCGTAAAGGTCAAATGGACATCTCACAAGGCTATGGCGTTTTTGGCCAATATTCGACTCGAGGGTATCGACCAACCAGGTATTGTTCACGACGTGACGGGTGTAATTTCTAAAGAATTAAGAGCCAATATCCGCACCATACACTTCGAAACACATCAAAACACGTTTAATGGTTGGATTGAGCTCTATGTCTATGACCGTAAGGACTTAAGGCGCTTAATTCAAAACCTGAAGAGCCTGAAAGGCATAAATCGTGTGTTCAGAGAGCATGAATCTACCAGCTGAGTATTGATTTAATCTAAATAAAATTATATATTTGAACTGTTCTTTTTAATTAGACCAGTTATGAATACTAAAGATGCTAAGGAAGCCGTGAAAGAACGTTTTACGACTTTCCTCGAAAATACAGGACATCGCAAAACACCAGAGCGTTTTGCAATACTTGAAGAAATTTATTCTCATGAAGGCCATTTTGATGTGGAATCCCTCTATATTTTTATGAAAAATAATAACTACAGGGTTTCCAGGGCTACGCTTTACAACACCATTGAATTACTGTTAGAGTGTAATCTCGTCATTAAACATCAGTTTGGGAAAAACATTGCCCAATTTGAAAAAGCATATAATTCTGTTGAACACGATCACCTTATTTGTACACGGTGTGGCAAAGTGATCGAATTTTCTGATTCCAGAATAAGCGAGATTCAGGAACGCGTAGCAGAAGAGAATGACTTTGATATTAGCTATCACGGATTTTATCTCTACGGATTATGTAGCGATTGTAGAAACAAATAAAGATTACGCTTGTTAAGCCACATGTAAGTTTAACCTAAAAAAAAGAGAAAAAGATGTCAATATTGGTTGGAAAAAAAGCTCCAGTATTTACTGCAAAAGCAGTGCTTAATGGAAATAAAATTGTTGAAGATTTTTCATTGGAACAGTACATTGGAAAGAAGCATGTTGTATTTTTCTTCTATCCGGCAGATTTTACCTTTGTCTGCCCGACAGAAATCATTGCTTTTCAAAATAAAATAGAAGAATTTGAAAAGAGAGATGTTGCTGTAATTGGCTGTAGCGTCGATAGTGAATTCTCTCACTGGAAATGGTTGCAAACCGATCAAAGAGATGGCGGTATAAAAGGTGTGAAATACCCATTGATAGCCGATGCTTCGAATTCAATTGCTGAGAATTTTGGTGTATTGGCCGGAGCGTATGATTACAATGAAAACGGCGAAATTGTTTTCCACGGACAGCCTGCAGCATACCGTGGCTTATTCCTTATTGACAAGGAAGGCGTTGTAAGGCATCAGGTTGTAAATGACATGCCGCTGGGTAGAAGTGTGGATGAAACCCTTCGCATGGTAGATGCACTGAAATTCCATGAAGAAAATGGTGAGGTTTGTCCTGCAGACTGGCACGACGGTGAAAAAGCCATTTCTGAAACACAGGAGAGTATTGCCTCATATTTGGCCAATTAATTAATACTATTTCAAAATGGAAAAAGGAGCCCATTTGAGCTCCTTTTTTTTATAGCTTTGGCTTTATACGTTCTTTCTTTTTATCGCTATCGGCGCTGAGTGGAATATCATCTGTATTCAATCGCAAATAATAGACTTTTTTATTATTTGATGCTACTACAATTGTATTATCGGGGAGCATAGCAGGAGTAGAGAATATTTTTCCTCCGGTATCGAATTTATTAAGTATATCGCCGCTGCTTGTAATAACGTAAAGATTATGATCGTAGCTACCTATGCAAAAGGTAGTATCGTTCAGGGCGCGTGGTGAAGAAACGACCCAACCGTTGGTTTTAATTCGTCTTTTTATTTCACCATTTGGCGTTACCAGGTAAATAGACTTATCAAGTGATCCAAAAACAATAGTTCCATCAGCCAGTTGCAATGGTGTGGAGTGAATAGCGCCATCAACCTTTACTTTCTTGATTTGCTGCGAGTGATCGTCGAAAATATACAGTTGCTTATCATAGCTGCCTACAGCTATGTGTCCGTCTTGCAGCACGGTAGGCTTACTATGTACAATCCAATGTTCAGTGGGAACTTCATACTCAATATTACCGAGTTTATCGAGCATATAGATGATATTGTCATGTGTACCCACTACAAGTCTTTCATCATCGAGAATGGTAATGCCTCCATGCACCATTTTACGTGTGGTAAAATGATATCCGGATCCATCTGGTTTAATAAAGTGAATTTTTTTTCTGTTGGTTCCAAAAACAATTGTTCCATCTTTAAACTGCTCTATTTTACTGAAAATACGGCCACCTGGCTTAAATTTTTTCAGAATATCGCCGTGGGTATTAAAGTAATACACATTGCGATCATAACACCCAACTGCTACCGTGCCATCCTGTAACTGACTTGGCGCAGCATGCACCCAACCACCGGTTTTAACACTTTTTATTTTATTGCCTGTGGCATCGAGAAAATAGACCTGTTTTCTGTGGCATCCCAAAACTACAGTTGTATCATCGGTAACCAGTGGGTCACCATATATTTTACCTTTGGTTTCAAATACCGAAATTACGACAAAATCACCCTTGTTTTGAGCCACTCCCGGCATATGCGCCGAAAAACAAAAAATGAAAAAGGACACAACAAAAAGTAGATTACTTTTTGCGATTAATTTGCTTAATTTCATTGTCTAATTTCCCGTATAGTGACCGACTAATGGTTGTTAGAGGCGACCTAACAGCAGATTGTGTAATATCTTTAACTTGTAGCGCAGCCTTGATTCCTGATGGATTACCATCTTCAAAAATCATTTCAGAGAATTGCAGTAGTTCATAATGAAGCTTTCTTGATTCTGCTATATTTCCATCGAGACCCGCGCGTACCATCTTGCAATAGGTTGCAGGATAAGCATTAGCTGTTACCGAAATTACTCCATTGGCCCCTGCTGCAACTAAAGGCATTGTTAAAACGTCTTCGCCAGAAAGTACAAGAAAATCATTCGGTTTCTTCTTTATTATCTCCATTGCCTGTACCATATCACCGGCAGCCTCTTTTAATGCAATGATATTGTCATTGTTGTGTGCCAGATACAATACGGTATCAGCTTCCATGTTTTTGCCTGTACGGCCTGGAACATTATACAAAATAATTGGCACTGGTGAAACTGAGGCAATGTTAGTAAAATGTTGAATTATACCTTTTTGACTCGGCTTATTATAATATGGAACTACAGATAGGATAGCATCTATTTGTGTAAAATCTGTTTTTTGAATTTGCTTCACTACTTCTGATGTGCTGTTTCCACCAATTCCCATCACCAAAGGTAGCTTACGTTGATTTTTTTCGGTTATAAAACTCACTACAGCTTCACGTTCATCGGGTGTTAATGCAGGATATTCACTGGTGGTGCCCAGGGCAACCAAATAGTCCACGCCATCATTGATAACGTGATCAAGTAACTTTTCAAAAGCTTTAAAATCTACGCTTCCGTCTTTTCGGAATGGAGTTACAAGCGCTACTCCGGTGCCTTCAAATTTCTTACTCTGCATAATTGGTTCTGTTTTAAGGTGATTTTTGATTGATTACTGACAGGTAATGTATTAACTGCTGATGATACTGATTCTGGTCTTTCTGGTGCGTTTCGATTATAAAATCATACACGCTTTTTAATTCATCATTGGGCCCGGCTACAAGTGTGGTTTTCGATACTGTGCAAATCCACGACAAAGGAAATGCATTGCTGAAGTCAGCTTTTACTAATAAGTCAAAAGGCTGATTAATAAACGATTTCACTTCATCGGAAACAGGCTTCCCATACCAATTGAGATCCTTGCGGTAAAACAGGTCAAGACTCTTTTTTTGAACCAATTCTGAAGTTGGTTTTTTTATATTTACAAATGCAAGAACATGCACTTTTGCACCCTGATCGTGTAAGAACTGGGCTAATTTCTGCATATTCGATGCAGTGTGATCACTGTCGCGTTCGAATAAGATTCCTACATTTTTGATATCTTCCAGGTTCTTAAGCTCCCGTTTACGTTTGTTGCGTTTACGGCCCTTTTTTAAAGAACTTTGCTGATATATTTGCTTTAACGACATGCGCAGAACTTTTTATTCACTTCGACCGTGACAGTGTTTATATTTTTTGCCGCTACCGCAGGGGCAGGGCTCATTTCTTCCCACTTTTTTCTCTACTCTTACTGGTTGCGGTTTTTGTTTTTCTTTGGTGTTGGCAACCAGATCGTTCCTTCTTGAAGTTTCGTACTGACTGTAATCGGTACCTTCCTGTTTAGCCTGTTGCACCTCGTCATCTTCTTTCAAAGGAATAAAGGCCTTGAGTAGCACTGATGTCACATCTCGGTTGACTTTATCCAACATGTTTTTAAATAATTCGAATGATTCGAATTTATATATCAACAACGGATCTTTTTGCTCGTATGATGCATTTTGCACTGATGTCTTCAGGTCATCCATCTCACGTAAGTGCTCTTTCCATGCTTCGTCAATTACTGCGAGTGTAATGAATTTCTCCAGAGAGCGCATTACCTCTTCACCTTTTGAGTTATAGGCATCTTCAAGGTTTACAACCACCTGGTAAACTTTCACACCGTCTGAAATCGGGATGACAATATTCTCATACTGCTGCTTCTGATTTTCATATACCGATTTAATTACCGGTGTTACTTGCTGGGCAATAATTTCTTCTTTACGTTCAAATGCATTTCGAACCTCTTTGAAAAGTTTATCTGTTAAATCATCTGGAGAACCTTTCATAAACTCATCTTCGGTAAACGAAGGCTCAATTGAAAGGTGACGAATAAGTTCAAGCTTAAAGGTTTCGAAATCGCTTATGCCGTAGTTATCTGCAATCAATGATTCGCAAACATCAAACATCATGTTGGCAATATCCACTTCGAGGCGCTCTCCGTACAAGGCGTGCTTACGCTTATCATAAATTACTTCACGCTGTGAGTTCATCACATCATCGTATTCCAGCAGGCGTTTACGGATACCAAAGTTATTCTCTTCGACCTTTTTCTGAGCACGTTCTATGGATTTGGAAATCATGGAGTGCTGAATTACTTCACCTTCCTCAATTCCCATGCGGTCCATCATTTTTGCAATACGCTCTGATCCAAATAATCGCATGAGGTCATCCTCGAGCGAAACAAAAAACTGAGATGAACCCGGATCACCCTGACGACCGGCACGTCCACGTAACTGCCTGTCTACGCGCCTTGATTCGTGGCGCTCAGTTGCAACGATGGCCAAACCTCCGGCTTTTATTACTTCTGGTGTAAGTTTAATATCGGTACCACGACCAGCCATGTTGGTGGCAATAGTTACAGCTTTAGGCTGTCCGGCTTCAGCTACAATTTCTGCCTCTCGCTGGTGCAATTTTGCATTAAGTACATTATGCTTGATGCCGCGCATTTTGAGCATACGACTCAGTATTTCAGATACTTCTACTGAGGTTGTACCCACAAGACATGGCCTGTTCTCCTTTTGCAATTTCACAATCTCTTCAATGACCATATTGTACTTTTCGCGTTTGGTACGGTATACCAAATCCTGACGGTCGTCGCGTATAATTGGCTTGTTGGTGGGGATAACCACCACGTCAAGTTTATAAATATTCCAAAACTCTCCGGCCTCGGTTTCGGCTGTACCGGTCATACCCGAAAGCTTGGTATACATCCGGAAATAGTTCTGTAATGTAATGGTGGCAAATGTTTGGGTTGCAGCCTCTACTTTTACGTTTTCTTTGGCTTCAATGGCCTGGTGCAAACCGTCAGAGTAGCGACGGCCCTCCATTATACGACCTGTTTGTTCATCTACAATTTTAACCTTATTGTCCATAACCACGTACTCCACGTCTTTTTCAAACATGGCGTATGCTTTAAGCAATTGGTTAATGGTATGTACTCGTTCCGATTTTACAGCATAGTCCTGGAGTAACTTATCTTTAGCTTTTAAAAGCTCCTGCTCTTTCAGGTCCTGTTTTTCAAGGTCGGCAATTTCAGAACCAATATCAGGTAAAACAAAAAACGACTGATCTTCGACATCAGTTGATAGCAGATCAATACCTTTATCAGTTAGCTCTATGCTGTTGAGTTTCTCATCAATCACAAAATAGAGCTCATCTGTAACCTTATGCATATGTTTGGCATTCTCCTGCATATATTGGTTTTCAACCTTTTGCATAAGGGTTTTCATACCTTCTTCGCTAAGGAATTTAATGATGGCTTTATTCTTAGGCAGCCCTTTAAATGCGCGCAGCAATAATAATCCACCTTTCTCCCGGTTGCCTTCTGCAATGAGCCTTTTGGCTTCTGCGAAAATATCAGTTACCAGCCTTTTTTGTGCATTAAAAAGTTTCTGCACATTGGCTTTGTATTCGTTAAACATCTGGTCGTTGCTTTTAGGTACCGGACCAGAAATAATGAGTGGGGTACGGGCATCATCAATCAGTACAGAGTCGACCTCATCGACGATGGCGAAGTTGTGTTTTCTTTGTACAAGATCGGCAGGCCTGTGGGCCATGTTATCCCTCAAATAATCGAAACCAAATTCATTATTGGTACCAAAGGCTATATCACATTCATAAGCTTCTCTTCTTTGCGGGCTATTGGGCTCGTGCTTATCGATGCAATCTACCGAAAGACCGTGAAATTCATAAATTGGCCCCATCCATTCGGCATCACGCTTTGCGAGGTAATCATTAACAGTTACAAGGTGTACCCCGCGACCTGTCAGTGCGTTAAGGAACACGGGCAGGGTAGCAACAAGGGTTTTACCTTCACCTGTTGCCATCTCGGCTATTTTCCCCTCATGCAAAACTATTCCACCAATGAGCTGTACATCGTAATGTACCATATCCCATGTAATGGTACTGCCGCCAGCAGTCCATGAATTATAAAAAACGGCTTTATCGCCTTCAATATCTACAAGGTCTCTGTCAGCAGCGAGGTTACGATCAAAATCATTGGCCATAACCACTATTTCTTCATTGTCTTTAAAGCGTTGAGCTGTACTTTTTACAATGGCAAAAGCTCTGGGCAGTGCTTTTTTCAGACTGTCCTCAAGCTTTTCGTCGATTTTTGTCTCCAGTTTATCTATTTCGTCGTAATACTCCTCTTTTTCTGTATGATTACGTGTGTTTTCGGCCTTTTCCTTCAGGGAGTCGATTTCTTGCTGCTCTTCCTTTATCGACTCGCGGATTTCACTTTTAAGTTCCTGAGAAGCAGCCCTTAGTTCATCATGACCAAGTTCTTTTATTTTTTCGTATTCGGCCTTAATCTGCTCAACTATGGGCATTATTGCCTTTAAATCCCTATCTGCTTTTGTGCCAAACATTTTGGCTATAAAACCATCTACAAAACCCATTATGTGTATTTTTTATATTTTGCTGTTATAGAACTCACAAATTTAATTGAAAATTTCAGCTATGCCTAATTGTTGGTTAAATAAAGTGTTAATAAATATTTATTGTTTGTTGCCGCACTTTGCCGTGTACTACAAAATGATTTTGTTGCACAGACTAAGACAAGAGTAGTATTAAAAAATTATAATTTAATACTTTAGGGGTCCTGTTAAAATATGCTTAGGGCAGGGCTGAGGTATTTTACGTTGAAAACAGGCGGGTTTCAAATAAAGCCATAATATTTCGTAGCGCTTTTTGCCTTACATCATACGTATAATCATTTATTTTAGCTATTGGCAATACACCTGGCGAAGTTCCGGTAATGAATGCTGCATCAAAATCAGCTAATTCATCAATATGCACATTGCGATATTTTACAGGATATTTGTGTTTTTTTAAAATATGCAGTACCACTTTGCGGGTTATCCCAGGAAGTACCTGTTCATCTGGCGCAGTATAAAAAGTATTGTGGATTATGAAAAAAATATTGCTTTTGCTGCCCTCGGTAATACAGCCATTTTTACTGACATATATGGCTTCAAAAATGTTGTTTTGCTTTATAAATGTACCTACAGCAGCTCTTAAATCTGTAAACTTGATCTTGGCATTCGGATTTTCACGCATGGCTTTGTAGAGCATAGTATTTACTCCATTTTCATACTCTTCTGGCAAGGGCCAGTAATGCGGAATAAATCTAACACTCCAGTCATCAGCAGCATTGGCAACAAGTTCAATGTTGCCATTTTCAATCTGATTGGCTGCTATTAATTGGTTTATACCTTTTTGAATTGTGGTAAACGTAGGAAGTTCTGCGGCGGTAAGATGCGCAGACCCTTGAAGCCTGACCAGGTGTGCTTCAATAAAAACAGGCTTCCCGTTTAACACGCGCAAAACTTCATAAATGGAGCATCCGTTTTTGATAAATTCCGTTTTAAATCTTTCTGCAGGTTTAATCAACCCGTTTATAACACAATATTTTCCTCTGATAACCATATTAACCTTTACCAATCAAAGATTCTACTTTTTCAATCACAATATTGCGAGCTCTAAGCAGCTCTG
This sequence comes from Salinivirga sp., assembly GCF_035268865.1. Taxonomy (GTDB): domain Bacteria; phylum Bacteroidota; class Bacteroidia; order Bacteroidales; family Salinivirgaceae; genus Salinivirga. The sequence goes on from NZ_DATFKB010000191.1 coordinate 35,713, forward strand.
GCTTTTTAAGGGATTTGATAAACCACTTTGCCTTAAGGTAATACCAATAAACCAGTCGCCAAATTTTCAAACTGAGTACTCCGGACAATATGGTCATGATAAATACGATTAAAGCTGTTTTAGGCGGATGGGCTGAAAACAGGTAAATAAATATACCTAAAAGGAGCAAAAAGAACTGAACTATGTAAAGCACATACCTGAAAGATGTTCTGAACTGAACATCTTTTATTTTTTTATTGACAAAAACGATAGGCCAGTACCATAAGGCACCATAAATAATTGTTCCGGGTATAGCCAGAGGTACCAGTAAGAAAGATAATAAAGCACCTGCAAATGACATGGCCGAGGGTTTTTTGGCCAGTATTTCATGGGGTAAACCATGGGCTTTTTGATCCAACACCTCAGCAGATTCTACCATCTGTTTAAATTCATTTGAATCTTCTGCTACGGCCTTGTTTAGTACTTTAGCCGCATCCCGTTGAGAATAGAACCGCACTTTTTGTGCCTCTGCATTATTTCCACTGTGCTTATTTTCGGCATAAACAGCTGATGCTAATAAGCAGGCGTCGTAATATTTTTCGCTCTCAATGTGTATAATATGTTCCTGTAGCGATTTACGCAAATGCTGTGTGATGCTGTTGAGTGCTTTCTGCGAATTGTTTTTGTACTCTTCCATGTAGGGTTTAAGAGGGAAGGGCTCTCCAAATACCACAGTTAACCTGCTGAAAAAAGTATCATAAGCAGTATAATCAATAGCTGTGGGGACAATTTGCAGATCTACCTGTTCATCACCATTAATTTCGGTCATAAAAGCAATACGCCCAAAGCCCTTTTTTAAGGGACGCAGACGTTTGGCTCCGTAATGATTGCCTTCAGGCAAAATAACCAGTCCGCGTTTGTTCGATAAAACCCTTACCGTATGGTCAAAAGTTTCCTGGTTGTTTTTCAGATTGTCGAAACCATCGCGGATACGATAAATAGGTAGAATTTTCAGAAAATATAGAATAGATGCAACTGCTTTTTGTTTGAAAATGTCACTGCGTGCCAAAAATACCAGGGGTTCCTTCTTTGCAAATAATACAGCCATTGCATCCATTAAGGCGTTTTGATGGTTAGGGGTAATAATGGATGGCTTTTCCTGCTTTTTTTGCGGACGGTTAATTACATAAAACTCTCGATAAATAAGATTATGTATGGCTTTTGCAATTTGATAAGTTATCCAGTACGGAAATGTGTATTTTTCGATTTTTTTCTTCCCCATAGTGACTTAATTAGTTGGTTTCTAATTATTTTATATCTATCAGTTTACTACGATTCAAAACGGATTGGTGTTTTCCGCCAAAAATGTGCCATGGTTAATCCGGCAATTATGTGCCAAATTCCCCACCAGGCAGCTATGTAGGCCATGGCACCGACTTCAAGTTCTGGTGGAAATATTTTTGGATTAAAAATTAACACAAGGGCCAGCCCTGAGTTTTGTATACCTGTTTCGATAGATACTGTGCGCCAATTAATTTGCTTGAGGCGTGTAAATTTTGCCAGATAAAAACCTGAAGTTAATGCAATCAGATTGTGAAAAAAGACAATAAGGGTTACCCACTCAAAATGTTTTATAAAATGGGTGAAATTGTTTGAAAAAGCTACCGCAATAAAGCCAATAAAAGCAAGTATAGAAAATGTTTTAATTGGCTTAATAATTTTTTTTGTAAACTCAGGGAAATATCTTGAAAATTGCAAGCCTGCTATAAGTGGTATTCCTAAAATTATGAAAACCGTTATGAACATCTGAACAGGGTCGATGGTAAGGGGTTGGACCAGGTCAGAATGTTTCTCTGCGTAATTTATAAACATGTTACCGTAAAAGGCAAAATTTATGGGTGTAAGTATAATGGCACCAAGACTTGAAATACCCGTCAGACTAACAGATAGTGCTGCATTTCCTTTTGCAAGGTGAGATATGAAGTTCGATATGTTACCCCCCGGGCATGAGGCTACCATTATCATTCCAAGGGCGACGCCAACAGTTATGAAGTCGCTAATTAGCAATGAAAACAAGAAGGTGAGGGCAGGCAACATTATAAATTGCGAGAAAAAACCGATAATGGCGCTTTTGGGCTTTTTAAATATTTCCTTAAAATGTTGAGGCTTAATTTCCAGTGCTACGCCAAACATAACAAATGCCAATACCAGATTAAGCACAAAAAGTCCCTGGCTGTTAAAATTCAACTCTAACTGATCAAGAAGTAAAAGTTCCTCATGCATAGTTTGTTACCTTTCCAAAAAGTTCATAAGCTTCGGCACCCGTAATTTTTATATCATAAAAAGCTCCAACCTTAAGTAATTCACCATTCTCAATTATAATTTCTCCATCTACCTCAGGGGAATCAAATTCGCTTCTTCCATAACCCACAGTATCCTCTTTCCGGTCAATAATTACACGTAAGGTTTGCCCAACCATTGCTGTATTTCGCTCAAGAGCAATTTCATGCTGTACCTCCATCAATTGTTCTAAGCGTTGTTCTTTAATCTCTTCAGATACATCATCTTTTAAATGATCATAGGCATAGGTATATTTCTCATGCGAATACGGAAAGGCACCCAACCGGTCGAATTTTGCTGTACGGACAAATTCGAGTAATTGCTCAAAATCTTGCGTGGTTTCACCAGGGAAACCCACCATCATTGTGGTTCGCAGGGCAATACCAGTCACCTTATTTTTTATGTTTTGAATGAGTTGTGCTGTTTTTTGGCTGTTGTGACCGCGTTTCATTGCTTTGAGTACATTGTCTGAAATGTGTTGAACCGGTATGTCGAGGTAGCGACAGACCTTTGGATTTGCTTGCATTTCATCAAATAAATCTTCAGGAATCCCCACAGGATACGCATAATGGAACCTGATCCATTCAATTCCTTCAATTTTTGAAAGCATTTGTACTAATCCGGTAAGAGTAGGGCCTTGTTCCAGGTCCTGGCCATAGTAGGTCAGATCCTGTGCAATGAGTATAAGTTCTTTAACGCCTGTCTTTGCAAGAAACTCAGCTTCTTTTACAAGTTTTTTGGCTGGTACTGATTTATAGTTTCCGGTAATTACAGGAATGCTGCAAAAGGCGCATTTGCGATGACAGCCTTCTGAAATTTTTAAATAGCTAAAATGGGACGGGGTAGAGATTACCCGCTCATGGTCATAATCCTTATAGTGTTTGCCCTGTAAAGCACTTAAAATGGCTTTAAAATCATATTTCCCGAACCAGCCATCAACTTCGGGGATCTCTTTTTTGAGTTGTTCCTTAAAAATTTGTGTTAAGCAACCAAAAACCCCTACAAAACTTTCGGGATGCTTATTTTTTAGCGTAACAGCTTCAAGTATGGTATCAATAGATTCTTGTTGGGCATCGTGTATAAAGCCACAAGTGTTAATTAATGTATAGTCGTGCAATTCCGGATGATCGTATACAACTCTATAGCCATTGGCTTGTAATTGGCGAGCCAGGTGTTCGCTATCGACAAGGTTTTTTGCACAACCCAGATTTATGATATTGACTTTCTTCAATTTGTCTAAAGTTGAAAATGAAACAGCGGGATATTATTCGTTCGCTTTCACTAGCTGAAGAGAGAATCTACAAACTCTGTTTTATTAAAAATTTGTAAATCTTCCATTTTTTCGCCAATTCCAATGTATTTCACTGGCACTTGTAATTGATCTGAAACACCAATTACAACGCCACCTTTCGCAGTTCCATCGAGTTTAGTAATAGCCATTGCTGTAATTTCAGTGGCTTTGGTAAATTGTTTGGCCTGTTCGAAAGCATTTTGACCTGTAGATCCATCCAAAATGAGCAAAATCTCATGCGGTGCATCGGGGATTACTTTCTGCATCACACGCTTTATTTTAGAGAGTTCATTCATCAGGTTTACTTTATTGTGCAGGCGGCCTGCAGTATCAATGATTACCACATCTGCATCCTGCTTTTGTGCAGAGGCTACAGTGTCGTAGGCTACAGACGCAGGGTCGGAGCCCATTTTTTGTTTGATCAGCGGCACATCCACTCGTTGACTCCAAATTTCCAACTGATCAATTGCAGCTGCACGGAAAGTGTCGGCAGCACCGATGATGACTTTCTTTCCATTCTCTTTGTATTTATGAGCCAGTTTACCAATGGTTGTGGTTTTGCCAACACCATTCACACCTACTATCATTATTACATAAGGTTTTTTACCCTCGGGTAACTCCCAGGTGTTCTGGCTTTTATGTTCTGTTTCGGTAAGCAGACCCGTGATCTCTTCACGCAAAATCTGATTCAATTCAGAGGTAGAGGTATATTTGTCTTTTGAAACACGCTCTTCAATTCGCTCAATAATTTTAAGGGTTGTATTGACACCTACGTCAGATGTAATCAGTACTTCTTCCAGTTGGTCCAAAACATCATCGTCAACCTTTGATTTTCCAACCACAGCTCTCGACAGCTTCTGGAAAACACTCTGCTTTGTTTTAGATAAACCCTTATCGAGATTCTGTTTTTTATCTTTTGAAAATATTCCCATCTTCATTTGTCATTTAAGCCGTGCAATTTAGCAATATTTCCTATAAAAAAAAAGGCCTGTCAAATGCAGGCCTTTTGAGATATTGAATGTATTGTCGTTACTTTTTTGAGAAGAAATCTTTAACGTGCTCGTTATTCACAATTCCTTCTTTGAATTGATATGCACCACTTTTTGGTGATTTTACCATTTTAATAACTTTGGCAAATTCTTTTCCTGTCCCCGACTTAAGGGTTGCAACTACTTTCTTAGCCATATCTTATTATTTTATTTCTCTGTGTAAAGTTACTTTTTTGAGTACTGGGTTATACTTTTTTAACTCAATACGATTAGGTGTGTTCTTACGATTTTTAGTCGTAATGTAGCGCGATGTACCTGGTTTTCCGCTATCTTTATGTTCAGTGCATTCTAATATTACCTGCACACGATTTCCTTTCTTCTTTGCCATGACTGACCTCCCTCAATTAATATTTTGTAATGTATCCTTTTTCTTTTGCCTCATTCAACGCTGTTGCAAGGCCTTTTTTATTAATTACGCGCAGTCCGTTAGCAGAAACACGCAAAGTGATCCATCTTTTCTCTTCCGGATGAAAGAAGCGCTTTTTCAACAGGTTGGGATAGAATTTTCTCTTCGTTTTCGTATTAGAGTGCGAAATGTGGTGTCCAACCATCGGTCTTTTTCCTGTAATCTGACAAACTCTCGACATCTTTCTATTTTTTTTAATTCTTTTTCTAAATCGGTGTGCAAATGTCATGATAATAAATGAATAAATCAAATATTTTTTCAAGAAATTAGCAATTTAAACTAAGAAAAGCACATTTTTTAACTTTTTCTTAGCCAATCGATCATGTTGTACATGGCTACTGTAGCGGTTCTCTCCATGTTTACCATGCGATCGTGGGTGAAAAGAAAACTTTGTGCATGTACTTCGCCCTCCAGGTAAAATCCTATCCAAACTGTACCTACCGGTTTTGTTTCGGTGCCGCCATCCGGGCCTGCAATTCCGGTAGTGGAAATTGCATAATTTGTATTAAGCGCTTTAGCTGCTCCAATGGCCATTTCTTTAGCCACAGCTTCGCTTACAGCACCATGTTTTTCAAGTGTTGCCGAATTCACACCGAGTTGCTTTTCTTTAGCCTCATTGCTATAGGCAGTAATTCCGCCTTTTAAGTACGCTGAAGCCCCTGCCACGGAGGTTATTCTGTGGCCTAGCAAACCGCCGGTACAACTTTCTGCCACCGATATTGTTTTGTTGTTGTCTTTTAATATTTTACCCAGAGTAAATTCAACCTTTTCTTTGCCTTCTGCTATAATTTGGGAACCCAGAATTTCGTATAGTTTTTTTGCCTGTAAATTTATATTATGTGTATGATTCACCTGGTTTTTCAATCTGAGTCTTATAACACCTGGTGAGGGCAGATAGGCAAGCTCAAGTGATTCCGGCAGATCGTTTTCCCACTGTTCAAGTTTGTTTGCCAGTTCACTTTCGGGATATCCAACTACGTGAAAAGTTCGATAGGCATGTGCTTCCAGTACAAAATGTTTGTGCAGTTCTGCCATTACTTTATGTTCAAACACGTGTTTCATTTCAAAGGGTACGCCGGGCATTGAAACAATGAGCGTGCCTGATTTATTAAACATTTGAATGGGAGCTGTGCCAATAGGGTTACGTAAAACCGTTGCTTTATCAGATACCAGGGCCTGAGCTTTATTATTCTCTGTCAGTTTTAAATACCCCCTTTTTTTTACAATAAAAGCTTTTATATCATCAAGCACCGATTCATTTAATACCATTTCTCCATTGAAATACGCATTTAGTGCAAATTTTGTGCGGTCATCATTTGTGGGACCAAGCCCGCCTGTTAATAAAACCAAATCAGTTGTGGCTATTGCATCATCAAGTGTTTGCTGTATATGTTCGGGTTGGTCGCTAATGCTTCTTATTTCCTTTACTTCAAACCCTGCATGAAAAAGGTAGTCTGCCAACCATGCCGAATTGCTGTCCACAATCTGACCAATGAGTATCTCGTCTCCGATGGTGATGATAGATGCTGAGTATCGAGCCATGTGTTATCGTTTAATTTTGAGTATGCGCCTGCGGAATGTGCTCGGGCGGTTTACGGGGAAAACGCCATATTGTGCGTTTCTTATATCCTCCACCGTGTAAAATGCAGAGGGGTTGTATTGCTGAATAATGCTTTGCACCTGTTGCAGCTTTTTTCTTTTTAAGATAATGTAGATAACATTCACTTTTGAAAATTTTCCTTTGGCATCAATTTCGGTCACACCATAACCTTCTTTATAGAGTGCACTAACTAATGGTGTAGTGTCTTTCTGTGTAATGATCCGAAATACAAGGGTTCCGATGGCCAGTCGCTCTTCAAGGAGCATCCCAATATAGTTACCTGCAGCAAAACCACCGGCGTATGCAATGTAGCAAACCCAGTTATCGAGGTTTTGCAGGATCTCACCCATGGCCAGAATCCAAATAAGCACCTCAAAGAAGCCCAACAAGGGGGCCAGTAAACGGTTTCCGCGCGAAACTATGATGATGCGAATTGTACCAATACTCACATCCAAAATGCGTGCTACAAAGATTAGAGCAGGCAGAATTACATAAGTATACCATTCCATAATTAATATTGTCCGTTATCGTACCAGTTTTCTCTTTTGTCGTATTTAAGATCTTGCAGAATTGAGGATTTAACACCAATTGTAAAAGAATAACTCTGTCGTTCTCCAAAAGGTACCCAGTGAAAACTCATCACCCAACAATGCAGATCCCTTGTTATATCAAGCGTCGTGGCCGACATTTTTCTCCGCTCAAAGTCATAACCGGTCCTAAAACCTACTTTCCATTTATCGGTAACGCTGAAGTTACCTCTCAAACCTACGGTTTGTATTACACTTTTAGTATTTTGTGGCTTTGAGAAAGTGTATTTATAGTTAAGGGTAAAGCTCCAGGGAATATCAAAATAGTCGTAATAATCGACCACGGCTCTTTGCTGTTCTTCTTCTGAAACTTCATCGCCTTCAAACATTTTAGAATCGAGCTTAAAATTAAATGAAACCGCTGCGCGGGTGATGCGGCCCAATTTTCCATCTACATTGAACTGGTATTTATCTATGCGTTTATAGGTGATTGGATCTAAAGCGTAGGGATCCATAGTTGCATTAAACTGTACATTAACCTTTTGAAATAAATTGGTCGAGGCTCGCATAGATAAGGGGCTCCAGTTCATAGAGTCGGCTACAATATTGTAATTAGTAGAGAAGTTTAAGGTTTTGAGCAGATCAATTTTTTTTGTTTTTGATACTGAATCATTCGGTGTTCTTACCTTCATGCTGACTTGATTGCCCAGACTCAGATTTATAGCCCCGGATCTCGGACCTGATGGCACACCATATATGCCATTGTCATAATAACTATATGTTTGATTTGGCTGCCCTTCGACCTCGTCATAGTAACCGTATTTATCAAGCGAGAAATTGGGTCTGTAACTATAAGAAACCGATGGAGAATGCACAAACCTGATAGCTTCTACCGGAATGTAGGATTGAAACGTGTATAGTCCGTATAGGGTTGTATTTACCCCTGCACTTACATTATAATCATATATCCGGTTGAAACCGGTAATTGTATCTGTTGTGGTTTTTCCAAAAACAGTGTCTCCTTCTGTAAAAAGACTCCCTTCGTATTTTTTACGCAATGAATTAAAGTACCAACGTTCAGTGTAGTTGGCACTGGGAGAAAAATTGAGGAATTTTAAGAATTTTGCTGAAGTTTTTACTCCCACATCGTGTTTTACCCCGAATTTAAACTCATCCACCACATCTTTTTTAAAAAGTTCATCTTCTTTTACTGTAAAGCGGTTTTCAAGCCTGGAGCTATAAGTGATGCCAATTTTTTGTAATAAGTTGGGTGGTTTATTTGAGTTTTTTGGAGCAAAAGGGGTTATTCTTTGCATGTTGAGGTTTACACTCGGTAAAGTCATAGCTACACTACTGTCTTTGGTGTTAAGTGTATGCCTGAGTTGTGCATTAAATGAAAACGGTGTACCCGGAAGGCTATGGCTGTAATTTACTGATGAGTTTACCGTATTTTGCAGGTAATTATTCATTTGTGTGGAATAGCGGTTGGCCGATGTGCTTTTAAGGTTTACATTGGCTGAAAAATTACTATTAGGCCTTGCTTTAGGATCCTGATTATGATGCCATGTAAGGTTGTATGCATCGGTGTTGACATAATCTGCCAGTCCTCTTTCGCTCTCAATTATTTTTTCGAGCATAAACGACAATTGGCCGCTATATCTGTACCGTTTTTTATATCGTGACGAAATGGTTCCTTTGTAGCTCCCTTTTGAATAAATACTTCCGACTACTTTTAGGTCCATGTAATCGCTTAACGCCCAATAGTAACCAAGATCTTCGAGTGAAAAACCGCGTCTTTCCGATTCTCCGTATCTGGGCAGGATTAAACCGGAAGTTTTTTCTTTTGTAAATGGAAAAAAACCAAAAGGAATGGCAATTGGAGTGGGGACATCTTCAATAACCAGGTAAAGCGGACCCGAAACGATTTTATCGTTCTGAATTACACGTGCCTTACTCATGGCGATATAGTAATGCGGGTGTTCATGATCGCAGGTGGTGTATTTACCTGCTTTAAGGTCGATGATGTTTTCGGTGTGCTTTTTAGTGCGCCGGCTGTGCAAAAAACCACCATCTTGCTCTGTTACGACATCGGTAATAATTCCCTTTTTGGTCTTAAAATTATACCTGATCTCCCGTGATTCATACAAATCTTCGCCTTCTTTAAAAATTGGCAACCCAATTTCATTACCTAACGAATCTGTTTTACCCTTGGCAAAGATTTCATTTTTATTGAAGTCTATATCGATATAAGATGCTGTCAGTTCAATATCGCCATATAAAACTTTTGCGTCTCCTTTTAATATGATCCTTTTTTCATTTAAAAACGATTCTATGGTATCTGCTGATTGATAATCGACAGGACTTGAAAGGGTAGATGAAGGAGTCGATTTAGTTGTGTCGGGTTTTATATTGGATGAATCCAGTTTAGTATAAGTCCATGCGGAGGTGTCCACAGGAGGAATGCTATCACTATTGCCAGATTTAGGTACTTCCTGACCCAATAAATTTACCGGGTAAAGTATCTGAACAAGAAAAAGGTAAATAGTATATCGAATAAAAACCTTCAACACAAATTTCAAATCCCGTTAGTTTGTTCTATTTTTGTTTGTTCTTGAATGCATAATTTTTGCGGTTCAAAACTAATTAAAATCTTTTATTCCTTATGAATCGTTTACAGAAGATTTCTATCATATACGTAATATTTAGTGTGTTTATTTTGCCATATACCGCACATTGTACTGAAGATGAGGATCAATTTGTGGTTGTACTTGATGCTGGTCATGGTGGAAAAGATAGTGGCGCAAGGGGTAGCTTTTCAATGGAAAAAGATGTTGTTCTGGATATCACCAAACAAGTTGGTCATTATATACAAAACCATTTACCCGAAATACGGGTACTTTATACCAGAGAAGATGATAGTTTTGTGAAGCTTTTTAAAAGGGCCGAAATAGCCAACCGAAATGAGGCTGATCTTTTTGTATCTATACATGCTAATGCCTCGCCAAGTAACAGGGCTTTTGGTACCGAAACATTCGTAATGGGTTTGCACAAAACAGAAAGTAATTTGGAAGTTGCCCAAAAGGAAAATGCTGTAATAACCCTGGAGGAAAATTATGAAGAACACTATGAAGGTTATGATCCACACAGTGCAGAATCCTACATTATTTTTTCTTTAATGCAAAATGCGTTTCTGGAACAGAGCCTCAGGGCGGCCGAGTTAACTCAAAAAGAGTTCCGCGAGCGCGCCAGGCGAAAAGACAGAGGGGTGAAACAGGCCGGTTTTCTGGTCTTATGGAAAACCACCATGCCAAGTATACTTATTGAAACAGGCTTTATTTCTAATAGCAATGAAGAGGCTTATTTGAATTCGGACCAGGGAAAAGACTATCTGGCTTCGGCCATATTCAGAGCCATTCGTTCATACTATGAAGAGATGAAAGCTCAAAAAGCTGAAGAAAAACCTCAAAGTGAAAAGCAAATCGCACAAACAGAAACACAAAATAAATCTAATGATGTATATTTTATGGTGCAGCTAACAGCTTCTTCTCAAATGGCAGATACTGCAAAAGCACCTTTCTCAAATCTTGATAATCCGCTTGAAATACAAAAAATAGGCAAATATTATAAATATTTTTACGGGAAGGTTAATAACTATAAAGAAGCAAAAAAACTCCAGAAACATTGCGAGGCGCATTTTCCAGATGCATTTATAGTTGCTTTCGAAGGCGATAATCCCATTTCTGTGCAAAAGGCTATAAAAAGTGTGCAATAAAATTGTATATTGTTGATCTTTACATAACGTGCAATGAAAGTACTAAGTGATGAATAATAAATATAAATACATATTAATTGGACTTCTGGCAGCTATTACCATTTTAGTTTTTGTTTTCGGGCTAAATTATCTTAAAGGCAAAAATTATTTTATTGAGGAAGATACTTATTATGTGGTCTATAATAGGATAGAAGGGTTAACCAAATCCAGTCCTGTTCTGCTTAACGGTTATAATGTGGGTCAGGTGCGCGAAATTAGTTTTCATAACGTTAAAAAAGGCAATCTGATTGTGGAATTTGTCGTCAAAAAAGATATCCACATTCCCCAAAAGTCCATAGCCCGTATTTTTAGTCAGGATTTAATGGGTACCAAAGCCATTGATCTTGTATTCTCAGATAAAGACAGTCTGCTAACCGCAGGAGACACCTTAATTGCTGAAACCGAAGAGAGCCTGAAGGAACAGGTTAGTATTGAAATGCTACCATTAAAAAACAAAGCAGAGGATTTGTTGCGCGAAATGGAGAATGCAATAAATATTATCAACTTAATTTTTAATGAGCGTACCAGGCAAAATTTAAAACAGATTATAGAAGAATTGAATTACACATCTAAAAACCTGCGTTCCAGCACTGCCAGTGTAGATACTTTACTTTTAAATGAAAAGCAACGCATTCACCGGCTATTGGTTAATTTGGAATCTATAACCAATAATTTTAGCGAGAATAATGAAAATATTACAGACCTTATGGCAAACCTGGAGGTACTAACAGACTCGCTAAAACGTGTAGATTTTAATGGAACTGTGGCAGAGGCAGACTCAACAATTTTAGCCATTAATAGTGTATTGAATAAAATACAGACTCAGGAGGGCACTCTGGGCAAACTTATCTATAACGATTCGCTCTATAATGCTCTTAATGAGAGTACCGAAGATATAGGATTGCTTGCCGAAGATTTGCGCGTAAATCCTAAAAGGTACTTACACTTTTCAGCGTTTGATCTTGGTCGCACAATGTATGTACTCGATGACGATAAAATGGAAAAGCGTGCGAAGAAAAACGATGGAAACTATCATGTTTTAATTGATGAATCGCCTTCGCCTGTTTCCCTTGAATATTATGATAAAATTGACAATGTTAAACAACGCGTTGTAAAAGATACCTACTTATATACTGTTGGTAATTATGAGAAAAAGCGTAAAGCAAAACGTTTTCTGAAAAAGGTAAGAAAAAACTATCCCAAAGCGCGCATTATTTACATTAACAAGGGTCAATTTACCTATGTAGATTAATTTTATTTCCATATAGGTATTTTTACCTGTTAATTTTCCCTTAACATTATTTTAACATATCGTTAATCCGGTTAACACTCAACAGTTTAAAATTCCAATTGCTGTAATATTTTTAAAATCAGGTAGTTATAAAGCAAAAAAAAATTACTTTTACAAGCGGTTGATTTTAAAACGAATATCAAAAAAATGAAAAATACAAGCGAAATTTTATTTTTTTTTAATGTTTTTTTTCACCAATTTAGTATTCGCAATAAAAAAAATCATCATTAATATAAATTGTTAGGAATTAGCTCGCTATGGATCACAAAGAAGCATGGGATCATTGTCTGTCAATTATTCGCGATAACATACCTGAGAGAAGTTTCCAAACTTGGTTCAGTCCGATAAGGCCAATTAAGTTATCCGATAAAGTACTCACGATAGAAGTACCAACATCATTTTTCTATGAGTACCTTGAGGAACATTTTATTGATATTCTTCGAAAAACCCTTTTTAAGGTTATCGGAGCAGATGCCAAATTAGAGTACAGCATTATTGTGCATAATAATACACACAACTCAAAGCCATATGCTGTAAAAATACCAACGCAAAATAAATCTGACCTTACTAACCGTCCCGTATCCATGCCTATGGGATCTAATAGTACCAATAATATTAAAAATCCTTTTGTAATACCTGGTATTCAAAAGCTTAATATCGACCCGCAACTTAATAGTGATTATAATTTTCAGAATTTTATCGAAGGTGAGTGCAACAGACTGGCCCGCTCAGCGGGATTTGCCATAGCTCAAAATCCGGGTAAAACTGCCTTCAATCCTCTTTTTATATACGGAGCCTCAGGTTTGGGAAAAACTCACCTGGCGCACGCAATAGGAATACAGGTAAAGGAAAGGTTTCCGGAAAAAACAGTGTTGTATGTCGAAGCCAATAAATTTGAACGCCAATATGCCGATGCTACCCGCAGCAATGAGCGCAACGATTTTGTCCATTTTTACCAGATGATCGATGTGCTGATTATTGATGACGTTCAGCATTTGGCCGCAAAACAGAAAACACAAGATGTATTTTTTCATATTTTCAACCACCTGCACCAATCAGGTAAGCAACTTATTCTAACTTCAGACAAACCACCGGTTGAACTTGAAGGTTTAGAGCAACGCTTGCTATCACGCTTTAAGTGGGGGCTGAGCGCCGATTTACAGGTGCCGGATTTTGAAACCCGGAAGACCATCCTTCAAAAAATGGCCTATAAAGATGGTATTGAGCTACAGGATGAAATTATAGACTACATAGCCAATCATATTAATACCAATGTGCGTGAATTAGAAGGCGCTTTGGTATCACTCATGGCTCAGAGTACACTCAATAGAAAAGAAATTACCATTGATTTGGCGAAGGACCTTATTGATAAATTGGTCAGTAATACCCGCAAAGAGATTACTCTGGATGTGATTCAGCAAACAGTATGCGATTATTTCAGTATGCCGGTCGATCAGCTTAAATCAAAAACCAGAAAGCGCGAAATTGTACAAGCCAGACAAATAGCGATGTATTTTGCCAAAAGCAAAACAAAATCATCTTTGTCTACCATAGGGGCGCGTATTGGTGGAAAAGATCATGCTACTGTATTGCACGCATGTAAAACGGTTAAAAACTTATTGGACACTGATAAAAGGTTTAAATCATTTGTAACAGACATTGATAAAATGCTGGAAAACTAAGTGATTAAAACATCTACATAGCAATCCTTCCTTACCTGGGAAGGATTTTTTATTTCAGTCTGCATGCGCTTTTCGGTATTTTTATTTTGAAAAACTGACTTAAATCATCAATTTTGTAACTTTAAAAAAAAGTTTACATGTCAATTATTATCAAAACACCGGAACAAATAGAGGGGATACGCAAAAGCAGCAGGTTGGCCGCTAGTTGTCTGGATTATATTGAGCCCTATGTAGAACCAGGTGTTTCTACCGGATATCTGGATAAAAAAATCGAAGATTATATAAGAGCGCATGGTGCCACGCCGGCGCCGCTAAACTATCATGGTTTTCCTAAAGCCACCTGCATATCACCCAATAATGTGGTATGTCACGGAATACCTACCGATGACCAAATATTAAAAAATGGAGATGTAATAAATATCGATGTAACTACCATTTTAGATGGTTTTTACGGCGATACCAGCCGCATGTTCGAGGTAGGACCAATAGATGATGAAACCGCACGCTTACTTGACGTTACAAAGCATTGCCTGGATCTGGGTATTCAACAGGTTAAACCCGGAAACCGATTCGGAAATATCGGGTTTATGATTAATAGGTATGCCAAAAGCAAGGGATACAGTGTTGTGTACGAATTTTGCGGACATGGTGTTGGGTTAGAATTTCATGAAGAACCGCAAGTAGAGCATATTGCACGCAAAAACTCCGGTGCTAAAATGAAACCCGGAATGGTGTTTACAATTGAACCAATGATTAATGCCGGAAAACCTAAAGTTAGTGTAGACAACGCCGACGGGTGGACAGCAAGAACCATTGACGAGCAGCTATCTGCACAATATGAACATACAATACTGGTCACTGAAGATGGTTATGAAGTCTTAACGGACTTACACAACGAATATTAGAAGCCGAATTTTACTTTATATAAATATACGCATTTATTAGTTAATCAATGCTTTATAATAAATTCTTAAAAGAAATAGATCATTAAAACAAATAAATATGAAACTACTTGAAGGAAAAACAGCCATTGTAACAGGAGCCTCAAGAGGAATAGGCCGGGCAATTGCTTTGGTATTTGCAGAGCATGGTGCCAATATAGCAGGAACCGATCTCAAATACGATGAGAATGCGGAAGCACTTGAAAAAGAGCTTAATGAAAAAGGCGTAAAATGTAAAATGTATGCTTCTGATGCCAGTAATTTTGAAAGTTGTAATGAGTTGGCATCACAGGTAGTAAAAGATTTTGGCTCAATTGATGCCCTGATAAATAATGCCGGAATTACAAAGGATAACTTGTTAATGCGCATGACAGAAGCCGATTGGGATGCTGTATTGACAGTAAACCTAAAGTCTGTTTTCAATATGACAAAAGCTGTGCAGCGCACCATGCTTAAACAGCGCCATGGCTCAATTGTTAATATGAGTTCTGTAGTGGGTGTTTCAGGAAATGCTGGTCAATCAAATTACAGTGCATCAAAATCGGGAATTATTGGTTTTACAAAATCAATTGCCAAAGAGCTGGGTTCAAGAAATATTAGATGCAATGCCATTGCTCCCGGTTTTATTATTACTGAGATGACCGGCAAGTTGGGTGAAGATGTAGTAAAAAGTTGGAGTGAACAAATACCGCTTAAGCGCGGTGGAGAGCCCAAAGAAGTGGCTGAAACAGCATTATTTTTGGCTTCAGATCTTTCATCATACGTAAGTGGACAGGTTATAAATGTTTGTGGTGCGATGAATACCTGATTTAATTAATACTGAAAGTTGCTCCTGAAGTTACATTCGGGTAATTACAGGAGCACTTTACCTATATAACCAGGTAGATGGGAACCATTACCTGAAATTCAAATTTAACAGCTGATTTCACTCATATGTATACCACCGTAGCCTACCTTTTTTTAAGTATAATCCTGTCACTGGTCATGGCTATTGTGATTTCCAGGCTGCTATATCCATGGCCATGGAAAAAAAACAGCACAGGCAAACCTGTTGCATGGTCACTATTTTGCTTTAGAGTGCTTGTGCTTACATTATTGTTTTTACTGCTTTTCAATCCGGGTATAAGGCAACTTAAAACAGAGTCGCAAAAACCTATACTGGCTATCCTGAAAGATAACTCTCAGTCGATGAGATATTTAAATGATTCTGCCAGGTTAAAGAGAGTTGACTCCCTATGGGAGGTTGGCCGAAGAACACTTTCAGGACATTACGACATCAAATCTTATACATTTGCTCAGGATATCAAACAGGGTAAGCATTGGGACTTTTCAGGTAAAGGAACTGACCTGGGCTATGCCTTGCAGCAAATCAATCAATCCATTAACGAGCCAATTGCTGCGACTTTACTCATTACAGATGGTAATTATAATCAAGGTGAAAATCCGGTTTTCGTAAGTCAAAATCTCCCGTTTCCCATCTATACCATAGGGGTTGGCGATAGTTTGGCCAGAAGTGAAGTATATCTGCATCAGATATACCATAATCCAGTGGCGTACTTGAATGAGCGCACACCGGTAGAGGTGGATTTGCGTTCAAGTGGAGTCGCAAAAGATACTGCTATTGAGCTATCTATACAAAAAAATGGCCAGGTTTTATCTACAAAAGAACTGACATTTAAAAAGGGTCATAAGCGCCAGAAGATTAATTTGTATTTTTCCCCGAAAAATACAGGTTTGCAGCAATATAAAATAAAGCTCGGTCAGCAAAACTACCGAACGCTTTATATGAGTGTGAAAAAACAGCGGCAGAAAGTACTATTGATATACCATGCTGTGCATCCCGATATTGGTGTAATCAGAAAAGCCCTTGAAAATTCGAATCGTTTTGAGCCGGTATTGAAACAAGCCAACCAGTTTAATGGAAAGCTTACAGATTATAACATGGTTTTACTTCATCAGGTACCCTCCGGGAATTTTTCTGAAGATCGTTGGTTTGCTCAAGTGGTCGAGAAAAAGATTCCATATTGGCTTATACTTGGCCCACAAAGCGATTTTTCTACCTTTAATCAGGGTCAAAATGCCCTGGATATAACCGGTTTTAACGGTGAGTTTGAAGAAGTTTCGGCACGTTATAATAAAGCTTTTTCATGGTTCAGGGTTGAATCTTTACTTCAGCGTAATATTGCATTTTTACCGCCGTTAAATGTTGCCTTTGGAGATTATAAGCTTAACAGGGGGGTGGAGCTTTTTATGCAAAACCTGCATGGTGTAGAAACTGAACGTCCTGCGTGGATTTTTACTGATCAGCCTTATCGTTTTTCTGTACTGGCAGGTACGGGCCTTTGGAAATGGAGTATGTATTTGTATCGGCAAACGGCCAGCCATCAAAGCCTTGAAGATCTCGTTTACAAAACAGTTAAATTCCTTTCGCTTAATGAGCCCAGAAAACGGCTGATCATTAAGCACGAGAATTTTTATAATGCAACTCAGCCAATTGATATAGAAGCAACCTGGTACAACGAAAATTATGAGCCAGACAATAGTTTACCTGGGCATATTGAAATTATAGACTCTGCCAATAATAGATTTAGATATACGTTTATACCAAAAGAAAAGCGATTTGAGGCCCGGCCAGGGGTATTGCCTCCTGGTGCCTATCAATTTGAGGCTGTAATTGAGACGGAAAAAAGAACTTTTTCCGATACAGGTTCTTTTATGGTTGGACAAAACAATATTGAACGAAGTAGTATGACCCTGAACCGGCAATTGCTAATAAATATGGTTGGTGAGCACAGGTATTTTGATCATAATGATATCGAAACACTTACCGCGCTTTTGCTGAATGAAAAGCAAGCTCCGCAAATTCGTAAAACCGAAATTCGTTTAACTGATCTGATAGAGCAAAATATTTTGCTATGGATAATCGTTTTATTAGTGGTTTCTGAATGGATAATTCGTAAATTTAAGGGCCGGATATAAAAATGTATCCAATATGGAACCATGAAATAATTGTATTAATTTGGCAAATTGTTTGTAATTAAATAATTATGAAATTTTCACACAACATATGGACTAAAACAGCAATTTTTATATTGTCTGTTGTGCTATTAAGCAGTTGTGCAACAGTTGGCAAGGTTGAGCTTGAGGTTTTGAAACCGGCCCAGTCACCAACCCTGGTACAATTGGAGGATATAAGGCTACAAAATCAGTTTTTAAAATTCAACAAGAAGCAAAAAACAGATTTTGAAAACCTTGTAAAATATGATAAATTCAGGATAGACAGCCTGGTTAGTGTAGAATTAATCAAAGCTGTTGGTAACGAAATGCAGGCAACTGAAGTAGTGAAGTTGCAGCAAATTGATTCTTTAGGAAGGTATAAGGCACCGGAAAACAGTGGCATTTTGTTGAAAAATGTTGATGTGGTCTCCGAGGTTGAAACTGAACCCATATATGTTAATAGTCGCGGGGCTTATTACGCTGCAGTGAGGGTACCGTACAAAATAGAATGGACGGTAATCAGCAATGGTGCAATGACACCTTTCACCTATCAGGATACTGTTTGGGCTGAAGGGTATAAACGGTCCTTTGATAAACTTGCAGACCTTGTTCGGTTTAATGAGGTCATAAAATATATCATCAGAAAAACGGGAGTGGAGTTTGCACATCAATTGGTGCCGCACTGGAAACTTACAACCCGCTATTATTACCGTAGTGGCAATAATGATTTCCAGCGGGCAGCTTATTTTATGGATAATGGTGATTACGAAAAAGCAGCAAAAATCTGGAAGCAATACAGCCAATCAGGCAATCGGTCTTTAGTTGAAAATGCCTTGTTAAACCTGGCTGTGTATCATGAGCTAAATGGGGATATTGACCAGGCAATGGAATATGCATCGCAAGCAGCCGAACGAAAAAATGAATTGGCAGTGAAATATCTTAAGACATTACAAGAGAGAAAAGAAGAAATTAAACAGCTTTTGGAGGAGTAAAAAGTATATGACGATATTGTACATTGTAATCGTAATTCTTATTTTAGAATACACTGTTAATGAATTAGTTGACTATCTTAATTTAAAGCATGAACTTAAGCCTGTATCACCCTATTTGAGCCGCATATTTAGTTATATGCAGCGAAAAAAAATGCACTTATATCACCTGGCAAATTACCGAACCGGTTTTTTCAGTAGTCTGGTTTCGCTCATTATAATTTTGTCGCTACTTATATTTAACGGTTTTGGGCAAATAGACTATTGGATTCGTAGTTATTTTGATAATGAAATTCTGATAACACTGGCCTTTTTTGGAGTAATTGGAGTAGGTGGTTCAATACTGGCCTTGCCCTGGGAAGTATACAATACATTTTATATTGAGAAACGGTTTGATTTTAACAGGCAAACCCCGGTAGTATTTATGCTCGACAAAATAAAAGGCATGGCCGTAAGTATACTTCTGGGCGGAGGCATACTGGCAATCGTAACATGGATTTATTACAACCTCAATGATCATTTTTGGTGGATAGCCTGGGCCGTGATCACTTCATTTTCGTTATTCATGACCATGTTTTACTCCAATTTAATAGTACCCTTATTTAATAAGCAGCGCCCATTGGAAGAAGGCGAATTAAGAGCCGCAATTGAAGAAGTCGCAGACAAGGCTGGCTTTAAATTAGACAACATTTATGTAATCGATGGTTCTAAAAGATCTACAAAATCAAATGCCTATTTTACGGGCATTGGTCCCAAAAAGCGGATCGTACTTTACGATACCCTCATTAATGATTTATCAAATGAAGAAATTGTGGCGGTGTTGGCTCATGAGATTGGGCATTATAAGAAAAAACACGTCACACGCAATTTTATAACCGGTGTTCTCCAAACAGGTGCAATCTTGCTACTATTCGATTTTATAACAGGTTATGATGCCATTTATAAAGCCATAGGAGCAGTAAAACCATCCTTCCATATGGGACTATTGGTCTTTGGATTTTTATTTACACCAGCCTCCATACTAATTGGGCTGGTTACTTCCTATTTTAGCAGAAAAGCCGAATACCAGGCCGATGCATTTGCTGCAAAACTTGGAAAGGCCAGGGCTTTGATCGGGGCACTGTTAAAACTAACCGATAAAAACCTTTCTAATATTAATCCGCACCCTGCCTTTGTTTTTATGCATTACAGTCATCCACCTGTAAATGAACGAATCAAATACCTTGAATCTTTAAAAGATCAATCGTAAACCCGCTAAATTTTTTTAACAGGATTATTGTTTCAAATAGCTATTTCTATGTAAATATACATGGCTCACAATGAGCATTTTGTACTATTGATGTGTTTTTTATGAATAAAAATGTAATTTCATTGTCATAAAACCTACATTCATTCGTCGAATAGATGAATTATAACCACAGAAAGGCATGATCAAAGAAAAGGTGTTGAAAAAAACACTTTACGATAATAAAGATGCGATGTATCGCCTGGCCTTAAGCATCCTCAAAAGTGAAGCAGATGCTGAAGATGCGCTGCAAGATGTTTTCGTAAAGTGTTGGCACCAAAAAACTGAAATACAAATTACCTCAGATATAAGAGGCTATTTAATGCGTGTCACAAGAAACAGATGCCTGGATATGGTTAAAAAGCATAATCGAAAATATGAACAACCCGGAATTTATGAAGATTTCATGGACATGGATAAAAATGCGGTTGAAATCAGTGACCAGGTAGCCTGGATTGATCGGTTTCTGGAGCAGCTGCCAGAATTAAACCAAACGGTTTTTCACATGAGAGAAGTCGAAGGAATATCATTCGAAGAGATAAGCAAAACCGTTCATACCCCAATCGCTAATGTCAGAACGATACTAAGCCGGACCAAAAAACACCTACGAAAACAGTTTAATATAATTAACCGGATCGATACACCAAATACACTCAAAAAAACAGAAAAATGAGTAAAACTGATTTACATAAAAGCAACATACCAGAAAACATGGATTTTGATGAATTTTTGGAACAAAGCATTCAGCTAAAGCAAAAAAATACTTTAGCTGATGACAAATTTGAGTTGCTATGGAACAGGGCAAAAACCAAACAAGGCAATATTAGAAGAATGAGCTGGATTATTACAGTCAGCGCAGCAGTTTTGGCTTTAATGATTTCATTTCTAATCATTAAAACGACACATCATAAGCAGCAAGAACTCGAATTACAATACCAACAAGCCACTGCAGCACTATACAAAGTTTCGTATTATATGAATCAAAATATCGATAAATTATCACCAATTGATAAAATGATGAACACAACCAATTATTTCGAGCCTCTTGCAAAACCAATCGATGGGTTAGAAAAACTGGAACGCGTTAAAAGAATTCCACTAAAACATTAATTATTAATCCTTAAAACATTAATTATGAAAAACTTAACCATTATTATCCTGCTATTTATGACAGTTGTAAATGCAGATGCGCAGAGCATAAAAGCTATTTTTGATAAGCATATTGGAGAAGGTAATTATACCACAGTTACCATCAATGGTGCGCTTTTTCAGCTAGCTGCTGAATATGCCGAAGACAAAGAGGAAGCCGATGTAGCTAAAGGAATAGAAGGTATCCGCGTTTTTAGCGCCGAAGAGTGTGGCAATCATCAGGCAAAAAAAGCGCTGATGAAAGAATTATGGAGCTTTTTCGATAATTCTGTTTACAAAGAGTTTATGCGGGTAGAAGAGAAGTACGACAAGGTGGTTTTTTATATGAAAAAATCCGGCGAAAAAATTATTGAGCTAACCCTTGTTGCAGAGGATGATGCCAGCGTCATTCAGATTACAGGCGACATTAACCTGGCTGATATTGCCAAAATATCGAAAACAATGAATGTTCAGGGCATGGAAAACCTTGAGGAGATAGAAGAATAAACAAACTTTAAACAAGCCATATAAAGTGCAGAAGCAGAAATGTTTCTGCACTTCTTTGTTTTAGCTTCTCTCAAAGTACATAATCTCATAAGTTCAACAATTTTGAACTTAAAATCTATCCGGGATGTGAAAAAAATTAGCATTGTGTATGAAAATTGGTTACTTTTATTTTTTACAAATATATTAAGTAAATCTATTAAAGGGTGTCGAATCTCATTGATCATGTAACCATGAAAAGTTTATTCATTATTACAATTATTCTTTTTACAAACACATTGCTTTGCGGACAAACGCAGGATCTTGATAAACTATATAATAAAGCAAGAAACCGTTATGCAACAGGGCATTTTGAAGATGCCCGTGATTTGTATAAAAAGCTGGTGAAAGCCAAGCCCGATGACTTTGTATTTAATTACGAGTTGGCCATGTTGTATTTTCATGAGTTAAACAACAGGAGTGCAAGTATACCATATTTTGAAACTGCAAGGCACGTAATGCAAGACACCGTTGCCGATTTGTTTAATTATCTGGGGCAAGCATACCAGGATAATTTACAATATGACAAGGCCATAAGGTCATTTAATCAATATAGTGCCATTCCGCCCGAGGAAGGTGTTATCAGGGTGAGTGTTAAACGATATATCGAAGCATGCCGAAAGGAAAAACAACGGCTGGCTGAAATTAAGAACAAACGGGCACAAGCCTCAAGTAAAGGGGTTGAAGTGATTAATTTAGGTCCTGTGGTTAATTCCGAAAACGACGACCTGTCGCCCTTATTGTATGATGATAAGTTGTTTTACACATCAGCCAGTACGTTTGACTATGTTTTTAACGAGTATATCAGGAAACCATATGTCACACAATACGAAAACAACGAATATCAGGAACCCAAACCCCTTATTGATATTTCTTACGATAAGGCATTAGTCCTTGATCCCAACTGGCACCAGCAGATTACCTCTTTTACACTTGATTTTGACATGGCAACCGTTGTATATGAAAATAATATCTGGTCTATAGAGAAAAAAGGACAGAACTGGGATGAACCCCAAAAGCTTTCGCGTAAAATTAACCGGTCGAAAGATAATGCCTATGCAGCCCTTTCCGGTAAAGGTGACCGCATGATTATCGTGCTTCAGGATCGTAAAACCAGGCAATATGACCTGTATCAAACAGTAAAGAAAAGCGAGGGTGAATGGAAGGAGCCGGTTAAACTTAATTCGAATATAAATACTGCAAATAACGAACATTATCCCTATTTAAGTGCTGATGGCTATACATTATATTTTTCTTCGGATAAACCCGGTGGAAAAGGCAAATATGATATTTATAAAAGTCAGCTTCAGGAAAATAACGAATGGGGACCAGCAATCCCACTTAAAGCGCCAGTTAATTCAAGTGGTAATGATATCACGTATAAGTTCTACAAAGCAATTAACAAAGCATACTTTTCTTCAGACCGGGATGGAGGATTTGGCAAGCTCGATTTATATGAGGTTATCTATTAGCCTGTCTATTTTAAAATAAGTCAACCAGGATATTTAGCAGGAAAAAGGTATGTTTATCCAATAAGTCTGTGTAAAAACAAAAATAATTGTTGTTTCCAGGGTATAATGGGTACTGCTTTACTTTGGATAATATAGCAAAGCTGAGAGCAAGGGGGGACAACAAAGCATTTAATTTATAGCTGTCAATTAATCAAAACAAGAAAAAATTTTGGATAGGATAGAGAAACCTTTTAACGTTCGGTATATGGAAAGTACTTATTTATTAAATGTATAATAGCAAATTATCATCTTTGAATTGGATATTTTCGCCCTTTCTATTAATGTTAAGCATATTTAACACTTCGATATTTATCTCAATATGAGTTATTTATAAGTTTTAACTGAACTTGAAAACCACAATAAATCTGAGCAAAGATGACAAGATGACAAAACACTGTTAAGCCAATAAGAAATATTTATCTAACGTATTGTATATTAGTTTGTTATATTGTTTACTAAAAGTTTTATTACAGCCTAATATTGGAGTGAATTTATTTTTGTTTTGAAATAGAGAATTGATTACATTTGTAAAACACAATAAAGTTACAATAATAACATATAGCCTGTTTACAGATGTCACTAACAGAACGAATAACTCAAATTCAACAGAACGAAGGTTATACAGCCAGCCAATTCGCTGAAAAACTAGGAATTCAACGTTCCGGATTATCGCATATTTATAGCGGAAGAAACAAGCCAAGTATTGGTTTTATTCAAAAGCTTTTAACACAATTTCCGCGTTATAATGCCGAATGGATATTAAATGGTAGCAATCCAATGCTAAAACAGCACGCTATAAATTCCGATATTACACATACCCAGCAAGAAAAAGACCTGTTTTCCGGAGTGGAGAGTGAAGCTCCTGCCAATTACAGATCCAATACGGAAAAAAGTGAGCAGCACAGCGCATTAAAACCTCCCTTAGTAACAAATAAGACCGTGAAGCAAATAATTCTGATATATGAAGATGATACATTTGAGATAATGCATAGCAAAAACGCAAAATAATTCTTATTTTTGCCCAAAAGTTATTTGTTTACAAATGTATACATCTATAATTCGCCCACTTCTTTTCCAATTTAATCCCGAAAATGCGCACTGGTTAACTTTCCAGGCACTTAAATTTTTACAATCAATCCCTTTTGGCCCTGCTATGCTTGAATCTTTTATGCAACCTGTGGAAGATCCGGTTAATATAATGGGACTTACATTCCGCAATCGTGTTGGTGTAGCTGCGGGTTTAGATAAAAATGCAGAATTACTTCCGATATGGAAGTCACTGGGCTTTGGTTTTGCCGAAATAGGAACTGTTACGCCACTTGGACAGCCGGGTAATCCACGTCCGAGACTTTTCAGATTGCCCGATGACCAGGCTTTAATTAACCGTATGGGTTTTAATAATGATGGTTTGGATATCATCCGGGAGCGGCTAAAAAATCGTCCTAAAGATTATATTGTGGGCGGCAACCTGGGGAAAAATACTGCTACACCAAATGAACAGGCATTAAAAGATTACCTCCGGGTATTTATCGAACTTTACAACCTGGTTGATTACCTGGTAATTAATGTCAGTTGCCCCAATATCAGTGATCTGGATAAATTACAGGATCGCAAAGAACTTGATACCATTCTTAAAGCAATTATGGAGCGACGAAACCAAATGGTTATTCACAAGCCCGTGTTGCTTAAAGTATCACCGGATTTAAATGATCATCAGCTAATGGATACTTTACAATTGGTTGCCGATCATAGTGTGGATGGCATTATTGCTACAAATACAAGTATCGGACGTACAGGATTAAGCGCAACTAAAGCACGCATAAATCAAATTGGTAATGGTGGTTTAAGTGGTTTACCCATATCAGAGCGGTCTACACAAATCATAGCTTTAGTTAAAAAAGAGTTGGGTAACGATTATCCTGTTATTGGTTCAGGTGGTATTGTAAATGAAGCCCAGGCCAGGGCTAAACTTGATGCC
The DNA here is from genome assembly GCF_035268865.1 of Salinivirga sp. Classification (GTDB taxonomy): domain Bacteria; phylum Bacteroidota; class Bacteroidia; order Bacteroidales; family Salinivirgaceae; genus Salinivirga. The sequence continues at coordinate 61,061 of NZ_DATFKB010000191.1, forward strand.
GGAGCCGATATGTTACAGTTGTATACGGGGTTTATCTATCAAGGCATAGGTTTAATTAAGCGGTGTTTACAGTTGTAATATTTTTTATGACTAAAAAAATATATCGTATATTGCAAAATAAGTGTAGAATTAAATAAAAACAACATTTATGCTGAACATAGCTCTATTTGGTCCTCCTGGTGCAGGAAAAGGAACGCAATCAAAAATGCTGATCGAAAAATACAACCTAACCTACATATCAACCGGAGATATTTTACGCGAAGAGATCGCTGAAGGCACTGAACTCGGTTTAAAAGCTAAGACAGTTATTGAAAAAGGAGGCCTGGCTTCCGATGAGATTATTGTGCAAATTATAGAACAAAAAATTAAAAGAAATCCATATGCCAATGGATTTTTGTTTGATGGATTTCCCAGAACTATTGTACAGGCCTATATTCTCGAGGGTATGCTATTTAAAATGAATACAAGGCTTACCTGTATGTTGAGCCTTGAAGTACCTAAAGATGAACTAGTAAAGCGGTTACGTGAACGCGGAAAGGTTTCGGGCCGAAAAGATGACAATGAGGAGGTTATACAAAATCGTTTAAGGGAATATGATCAAAAAACCATCCCTGTAGCATCATTTTACAAAGATAAACACATATATTATGGTATTGAAGGCAGGGGATCGGTTGATGATGTTTTTCAGCGCCTTGATGATGCTATTAAGCGCTCATTAGAGGACCGTTGGGTTAATATTATTTTGTTTGGATACCCAGGTGCCGGGAAAGGAACTCAGGCCAAAAAGGTAGCTGAGCAATATAACCTGCACTATATCTCAACAGGCAAAATTCTACGTCAAGAGATCAGAGATAATACCGATATTGGAAAACTGGCCAAACCCTATATGGAAAAAGGCGCCATTGTACCCGATGAGTATGCCATTAAATTGATTGAACGTAAAATGGAGGAGCATCATAAAGCCAATGGTTTTATTTTTAAGGGTTTTCCGCGTACCATGGTACAGGCCTATATTCTGGATGGTATGTTGCATAAGGTGGGCTCTACAGTTACTTCTGTGTTCGAACTTAAAATTACGGCTACAGAGGCCGTAAAACGACTTGTTGACAGGAGTAAAACAGAGCGCCGACGGCCATATGATATGCAAATTGAGACCATCATTTCTCGTCTGGAAGAGTATGAGCAACGAACATTAAAAGCCAAGGAGTTTTACGATAAAAAACATCTGCTTCATGTAATTGATGGAATTGGCAGTGAAGATAACGTACAGGAGCGCTTAAAAAATGAAATCGACAAAGTGGTTCAACAGACACTTTAAGGTATGCATTGTTAATTGTGATATCCTTGCATTTGTTGCTCTTCGGTACGGAATAATTGATATTCGCGTTCATTAAAAACATAGTCCCAGCAGCCCTGGCGATGGAAAAGGTGACCACCGAATCCTTTTTTAAATCGATATAGTCCATACATAGGGTGGGTTGGGTCATCGGAAGGGGATACTCCAAACATGTCGTAGGTTTCGCAACCAGATTGCTGTGCTGTGAGCATGGCTTCCCACTGAAGTCTGTATGGTCCCATCAAGTGGCGGTTATTGGATGAAGAGGCGCCATATAGATAGGTGGCACGCCCATTGTTCATTGTCAGAATCATACCGGCTAGTGGCTCTTTATCTTTTTCGGCCAGCAGTAATTCAAGTTTTGTTTCGGGATCTTTTTTTTGGGCTTCCCAAAGCGCTTCAAAAAACTGATAATCATCGTAATGAATGTGGTTACGTAAAGTTGTTTCGCGGTATAAGCGATACCAGGTGGGAAGCGCTGTTTTATCGGCTCTCCGCACACTAACACCCTTGCGCTCTGAAAGTCGCACGTTATAGCGCGTTTTTGATTTCATTTTCTGCAAAATACTTTCCGGTCTTTTATTCAGGTCAACAAATAGTGTGTTGCTTGGCAGCACATCGGTACCGGCTTTGCGCAATGCATGTGTCCGGGTACCGAAGTTCATGCGCAGTTCACGTACGTGTGGCGCAGGGTTACCAAGCCAATTGCCATTTTCATCGAATCTTTCGGGCTCATAAACCCATGGTGATTCCCAGGAAACATCGAATCTCAGAAACAGACAATTTTTGGGCAAATAAACCTTAATGCTTTCTGTAATTTGCTCCAGCACATCACCGTAATGATAGCTTTCCGGAATTTCAAAAGGAATGTAAGGTATATAGGCCATTGTAGCATCCGGTGCAATCCGCTGCGTGAGTATGAGCATATCGGCATAGGTAATTAAACTATCTGATTCCGATAGCTCGAGATTAAATGCCTGAACATTCCAGCCATTTCTTTGCTTGAAATTGGCCCAAAAAGTTGTTTGTTGGGGAATATAGTTTTCCGAAATTTCCAACGGATGTTTTGTAACTACCTTTAAATCCATAATTCCATTAAATTTTCGGCCGCGAATCTAATATTCTCTTATTTAAATTCCAAATCAATGAATGTCCTATAATTTATATTATGTTAAATAGAATATATAAAAAGAAAGGGAGAAAACCTTTTGTCTTCTCCCTTCTATAGTATTTAAAGTGATTCTAATTTCTTTTTCACCTCTTCAAGTTTTTCTGTATAACCCTCCTTACCACGTAATTGCATATAAATGGTTTTAAGGTTTTTCAATACTTGTTTATCTTTTGGAGCAAGTTCATGTGCACGTTCAAAATATTTTGCTGCACGCATAAACTCTTTTTCAGCATCTTTAAGCAGTTGTTTATACTCCTTCTCTTTTTCCAAAGGAAGATCGTTGGCCTGGTTCCTTAATTCTGCTGCTTTGTTGTAAAACAATCTGGCCATGTTGTACATTACATCCACATTATCGGGATCAATTTTCATGGCTTTGTCATAAGCTTCCTGAGCCTTTTCTGGATTACCCATTTCACTGTGAACATTACCCATAGCAAAATAAAGGGTTACATTTTCCGGGTCAGCCTCAATGGCTTTCTTCATGTATTTCAATGCTGCTTCGAGCTTACCCGATTTGGTGTAATAATCCACCAACAAAAGCATAATATTTTTATTGTCTTCTGCTTTTTCCAGCCCAGTCTTGAGTGTTTGTACATATTGTACAGTATCTTTCTGATCTTTATAATTTTGGGCGATTAACAGGTAACATCTTGAAACTTCGTGCCCCATTTCAATGCTCTTGCTGAACATTTCATTGGCCTTCTCAATGTTTTCTGACTGTTGTGCAGCAATACCGGTGTAGAAATAAATACCTTTGTCAATATCTTCAATATTGAAGGTTTTCTCCAACTTAGCCGATTCAATTAGTTGCTTAAAGGTATTGAAGGCTTTTTGGGGATGTTCTGCCCTGAGTTGTCTAATCCCCTGGTTGAGTGCTTGTTGAAGTGCAATGTTGAATAAATTCAACACGTCATCCTCATATCTGCCCCGGTCATCGAGTTCCAGTGATTTTTTAAACGACTTCATGGCTTCCACCAGTGGCGCTTCATGTAAATCAGTTAATGAAGTATCCTGATAAATCTTTTGATAAATCATTCCACGGTAATACCATGTTTTAGGATCATCCAGTGTTTTAGGATGGTCTTTTGCTTCGTCAATGGCTTTCATCGCCTTCTCGAGTTCATTATACTTGGGCTTGGCGTAATTATACGCGCTGACAACCTTCGAACGTTGAGCTTGTGTATAAGTGAACCCGCTTATTAATAAAACAATTAAAACGATTCTTTTCATGTTGGTGTATTTTTTTGTACAGTTCAAAAATATGCGATTTTATGCGATTATCAAATATTTTTACTGTTCTTCTGTTGAATTATCATCATCAACCTGTGCATCTTCTATCTCATCGTCCCCGTTACTTTCGGCATAAGCTATCGCAGCTATATGGTCATCTTTTTTGAGGTTGATTAGCCTCACTCCTTGTGTGGCTCTTCCCAATACGCGCATTTCTTCAACCGATAACCTGATGGTTAATCCTTTACGGGTAATGATCATGATGTCATCCTGGTTCGTAACCCCTTTTAAAGCAATTAAATCACCTGTTTTATCGGTGATATTCATGGTTTTTACCCCTTTACCACCTCTTCTGATGATGCGATAATCCTGAATTAAAGAACGTTTGCCGTATCCTTTTTCTGATACAACAAGTATATCTTCTGATTCATTTTCAACAGTAATCATGCCAATCACTTCATCATTGCCTGAAATTGATATTCCACGTACACCTGCAGCATTTCTTCCGACCGTGCGCACGTCCTTTTCAGGGAATCTTATCGCTTTGCCTGACCTCACACCCATAAGAATATCGTGCTCGCCATTGGTAAGTTTAGCTTCCAGAAGCTCGTCTCCTTCTCTTATATTTACAGCCACAATACCGTTGGTTCTTGGCCGCGAATAAGCTTCAAGCAATGTTTTCTTGACTATACCTTTCTTAGTGGCTAAGACAATATAGTGTGATTTAAGATATTCTTCATCTTTAAGATCCTGTATGTGAATATAGGCTTTTACCCTGTCGTCAGGCTCTATGTTCAGCATATTCTGCATTGCTCTTCCCTTGGAAGTACGGGTGCCTTCAGGTATTTCGTAAACTTTAAGCCAGAAACATTTGCCTTTTTCTGTGAAGAAAAGCATGGTATTGTGCATTGATGCCACATACATATGCTCCACAAAATCGGCATCACGGGTTGACGAACCACGCGCTCCGGTTCCACCTCTGCCCTGCGTTTTAAATTCCGTAAGTACAGTGCGCTTGATGTAACCCATATGTGAAATGGTAATAACCACGTCTTCGTCGGCATAAAAATCTTCCGGGTTGAACTCTTCCGCATTCATTACTATTTCTGTGCGGCGTTCATCACCATAGTGCTCTTTAACCTCAACCAATTCATCCTTCACAATACCCATTCTAATCTCCCGGTCGGCCAATACCTTTTTGTACCACTCTATTTTCTCAAGCAGTTCATTATATTCATCGCGCAGTTTATCCTGCTCCAGACCAGTCAGCTGTCCCAATCGCATATCAACAATGGCACGAGACTGCGCATCAGATAATTCAAACCGTTCCATTAAACGGTTACGAGCTTCTTCTCTGTTCGATGAAGTCTTGATTAGCTGAACAACTTCATCAATATTATCACTTGCAATGATTAATCCTTCAAGGATGTGGGCTCTTTTTTCGGCCTGATCGAGTTCATATTGGGTACGCCTTGTAACTACCTCGTGGCGATGTTCAATAAACTCATGGATGATCTCCTTTAGATTTAGAAGCTTCGGTCTTCCTTTAACAAGGGCAATGCTGTTGACACTAAATGTGGATTGTAGCTGTGTATATTTGTATAGCTTATTAAGAACGACATTAGCTATGGCATCCCGTTTTATATCATAAACGATACGCATACCATTACGATCCGATTCATCGTTAATATTAGAAACACCTTCCAGTTTTTTTTCATTGATCAACTCAGCCGTTTTCATGATCATCTCGGCTTTGTTCACCATATATGGAATTTCGGTTACGATAATACGCTCTTTACCTGAATTGTCGGTTTCAATCTCGGACTTGGCCCTGATAACTACTCTTCCTTTACCGGTACGGTAGGCTTCTTTTACACCGGAATACCCGTAAATAGTACCTCCTGTAGGAAAATCTGGAGCTTTAACATGTTCAATTAAAGTTTCAATATCCACTTCCGGTTCATCGATGTATTCAACACAAGCATCAATTACATTGCTGAGATTATGCGGCGGTATATTGGTGGCCATACCTACAGCAATACCTGAAGTTCCGTTTACCAATAAGGTTGGCAGCCTTGTGGGCAGCACTGTTGGCTCTTTCAGCGTATCGTCGAAATTCAATTGAAAATCGACTGTATTTTTTTCAATATCTGCCAATGTAAGGTCAGAAATACGCTGCAATCTGGCTTCAGTATAACGAAGGGCCGCAGGGCTGTCACCATCAACAGACCCAAAATTACCCTGACCATCGACAAGTTTATAGCGCATGGACCAGGGCTGTGCCATTCTGACCATTGTGAGATAGACAGAGGAATCGCCGTGCGGGTGATACTTACCCAACACCTCTCCCACAATACGTGCTGATTTTTTATAAGCTTTATTATAAGTTACACCCAGTTCATGCATACCGAACAGCACCCTGCGGTGTACGGGTTTTAAACCGTCTCTAACATCCGGTAAGGCCCGGGCTACAATCACCGACATTGAATAATCAATGTAGGCAGATTTCATCTCCTCTTCGATGTTAATCTTGTGAATTTTCTCTCCTTCAGCCATTCATTTTACATTTTGAAAATTAGCATTCAAAAATACAAATAATGGTGGTATATCCTATCGTTTTAGACCGAACTTTATCAACAGTTACATGTTCATAAATAATGGTCTGTTTTTTGAAACAAGAATATTAAATTTACATATTCAAAAGAAAAGCAAAACGCTTATGAATGCACAATTTTCTGAAAGATTACACGAAGTTTTATCATACAGCCGGGAAGAAGCCATACGCCTTGGAAATGAATCTATTAGCGTAGAACATCTCTTCCTCGGAATTTTGCGGGAAGGTGAAGGGCCGGCCGTTGACGTGCTTATTTCAATGGGCATAAAACTCTTCGAACTGCGACAAACCATTGAAGAACAAATCAGGCAAGACAAAGTGACCGACATTGCTGAAAAAAATAATTTGCCACTACTCAGGCCTGCAGAACGGGTCTTGAAGCTTATTTACCTCGAAGCCCGGTCGCTTGAGAGTGAAGAGGTCGATACCCAGCACCTGATGATGGCTATTTTAAAAGAAGAAAACTCCTTAACCGCCATGACACTAAGAGAAATGCAGGTAGATTATGATCATTTTAAAGAGAATTATCTAAAATACAGTCCCCAGGCCAGAAGCGATTCCGGCTATGGAGACGAAGAGATGGACGAACCCGGTGATTTTCAATCATCGACTTCAAAATCAGACTCTGACACGCCGGTACTCGATAATTTCGGTGTAGACCTTACCAAGGCTGCAGAAGAGAAACGGCTCGATCCGATTGTAGGGCGTGAAACTGAAATTGAGCGACTTGCACAAATTTTGAGCCGGCGCAAAAAAAATAATCCGGTGCTGATTGGTGAACCAGGAGTTGGAAAATCAGCTATTGTAGAAGGCATGGCTGCCCGTATTGTAAAACGCCAGGTTTCTCGCGTTTTATTCGACAAAAGAATTATGACACTTGATCTGGCTTCTATTGTAGCCGGAACAAAATATCGCGGCCAATTTGAAGAACGCATAAAAGCCATTCTTAATGAGCTGTCTAAAAATGACAATATTATTCTCTTTATTGATGAAATTCATACCATTGTAGGCGCAGGAGGCGCAACAGGATCGCTTGATGCAGCGAATATGCTTAAGCCAGCACTTGCACGTGGCGAAATACAATGTATAGGCGCCACAACCCTGGATGAATATCGCCAGCATATTGAGAAAGATGGTGCGCTGGAGCGTCGCTTCCAGAAAGTTATGGTCGAAGCAACTTCGCAGGAAGAGACCATGGAGATTCTGCACCGCATAAAGGATCGTTATGAAGAGCATCATAATGTGAATTATACAGAGGAGGCACTTGATGCATGTATAAAGTTATCAATGCGTTATATTAGCGACCGCTACTTGCCGGATAAAGCCATTGATGCACTGGATGAAAGTGGATCGCGCGTGCACATTTCCAACATTAACGTGCCGGAACGGATTTTGGAACTGGAAAAAGAGATTGAAAAAATCCACGACGAAAAGATCCAAAAGGTACATGAACAAAACTTTGAACAAGCTGCTGCACTTAGAGATACAGAGCGTAAAAAGAACGATGAGCTCGAAAAAGAAAAAGAAAACTGGGAACAGGAGCTTGTGAAGCATCGTGAAACAGTGACAGAAGAAAATGTGGCAGAAGTAATTGCCATGATGACAGGTGTACCTGTTCAGCGTATTGCCCAAACCGAAGGTAACCGCTTGTTGAAAATGGGCGAAGAGATACGTGAAAACGTTATTGGACAGGAACAGGCCATTGAAAAAATTGTGAAAGCAATTCAAAGGAATCGCGCCGGACTTAAAGACCCCAATAAACCGATTGGTACATTTATTTTCCTTGGACCTACCGGTGTGGGTAAAACACAATTGGCCAAGGTGCTGGCCGAGTACCTTTTTGACTCACAAGATGCCCTGTTGCGTGTTGATATGAGTGAGTACATGGAGAAATTTGCAGTTTCACGACTTGTTGGAGCACCTCCGGGATATGTAGGCTATGAAGAAGGCGGGCAGCTTACCGAGAAAGTGCGCCGCAAGCCCTATTCAGTTGTGTTGCTCGATGAAATCGAAAAAGCCCACCCTGATGTTTTCCATATTTTGCTTCAGGTGCTTGATGAAGGGCGTTTGACAGATAGTTTTGGACGTAGAGTCGATTTTAGGAACACCATCATCATCATGACTTCGAACATTGGCTCGCGCGAGTTGAGAGAATTCGGACAGGGTGTTGGTTTTGCCACCTCAGCCACTGTTAAAAGTGTCGATGATCGTGCCAAGGGCATCATTCAAAAGGCTTTAAAAAATGCATTTGCGCCTGAGTTCATTAACCGCCTCGACGATGTGGTGATGTTCAATTCTTTGGATAAAGCCGCTATTAACAAGATAATTGATATTGAGCTTAAAGGATTGTATATACGAACCGAAGAACTTGGCTATAAATTAGAACTTTCGGCACCAGCAAAAGAGTTTATTGCCGACAAAGGATTTGACACGCAATATGGAGCTCGTCCGCTAAAAAGAGCCATACAAAAATATTTGGAAGATGAAATGGCTGAACTTATATTGAAATCAGACATTAGTGCGGGTGATACCATAAAGGCAATTTTTAGTAAAAAGGAAGAAAAAATTGAATTTAAAATAAAGAAAGCTTCCAATGAAGCGGACCCCTCAGGAGACAATGAGGAAAACAAAAAAGAAAATAATTAACCGACAATTTAAAATGAAGATAAAATACCGGATCACTCTTATGATCCGGTATTTTTTTGCCTTGTTCAAAACAAAAGCCCATTTCAACTGTCAGGAAATGTAAATAATAATTTAAAAATACAATAGCAATGGATAAAAACGATGTTAAAGTAACTTTTGGAGGAAATCCTGTAACTTTAGTAGGCAAAGAGATAAAAGTCGGGGAAAAAGCACCTGATTTTACCGTTATCAATAATGATTTAAAACCAGTTAAACTCAGTGATTACAAAGGTAAAACACGTATTATTTCAGTTTTTCCCTCAATTGACACACCGGTTTGCGCCACGCAAAACCGGATTTTCAACCAAAAAGCTGCTGAGCTGGATGATACGGTCATTTTATCAGTATCGAACGATTTACCATTTGCTCAGAAGCGTTTTTGTGGCGCAGAAGGCATCGATCAGGTGGTAACCCTCTCCGATCATAAAGACCTTGAGTTTGGGTCAAAATATGGCTTCTTAATTGACGAATTAAGGCTACTTGCAAGAGGAGTTGTGATTGTTGACAAGGATGATAAAGTACAATACGTAGAATACGTAAATGAAATTGGAGAAGAGCCAGACTATGAAAAGGCAATTGAAGTGGCTAAAAAGCTATAATAGCTAATCCGGTATTATAAAAAAATGCTGATTTTCGAAAATCAGCATTTTTTTTATTTCTATTATTTTGAGGTCTCCGTCAAATATATTGATTTACTGATATTTCTATAAGTCAGATCATCATCTTCGATGAAATAAAAAATACCTCCCCAGTCGTGTTTCACTTTCATATAAACTTTTACCAACCCATTTTCGTTTATATACACTTTTGTAATTTTTTTATGTGGCTTCTCAATTTCTTTAACTGTCTTTTGCCGGGTATAAACTTCAGAAAGTTTATTTTTGTATGCTTTTATAGCCTTTTGACGCTCTGTATCAGATAATTTGGTGTTTTTGGCCATATTTTCCAGTTCAGCGAGTGTACCTTCAGGCAAATCGACCTCGGTGGTCTGTTTACCTTGAGATTCAGCCTTTTGTTGCGCCATTTTACGAGCTCTCTCAGCTGCTTCGCGTCTTCTTTGTTCGTTCTCTTCTTTACGTTTTTGTTCAGCTTCCCGCTTTCTGCGCAGCTCTGCAGCTTCTTTTACCTTTTGAATGCTGTCCTGCCGACTTTTAATCTCAGCCAGCTTTGCCTCACGGGCTTCAGCTACACGTTTGGCCTCTGCAATAGAGTCTTTGCGCCGCTGCGCTTCCTGGGCTTTCAGTAAACTATCGGAGCGGGCTTTTTCACGTGCCAAC
>NZ_DATFKB010000192.1:0-2443 GCF_035268865.1 Salinivirga sp.
GCGTATTGAAAAACACCATGAATTATTACGCACTGCCCTATGAAAATTTGGGTTTGTCTGAACGATGGGAGTGCACTATGAAAATATACCGCGCCAAAGGATTTAAGCCTGCCAAATTGGATGCTTGTTGTGCCCGAATGGGAGTGCAACTAAATCATCACGAAGCTCTGTCGGATGCAAAAGCCTGCGCACAATTGTATTTGATGAGATAAAGCAAACGGGGCTTTCGCCCCGTTTGTCTGGAGTTTGGCTAATTTCTTAAATAAAAAAAAGCAGAAATTGGGCTGTTTGATTCATTTCTGAGGCTTCGTGTATTTGTTTCATTATTCACGAAGTGGGAGAAATTCAATTTATTTGCCTTTGCCCAAATTTGGGCCCGCAAATTATTAAGTAAATCCCCAGTCGTTATACGTTTTTGCTTTTTTAGAGGATACCATTTTGGCCTTGGAAGCAATTCCATTTTAGACAATTTATTAGCTCTGTAATTAGCTAGGTGCAATAATCCATAAACGGCTACAATAAACGATGGGATACTTTCTACTGAGTTTTGATTTCTAACCTGTGCCTGACCACACCCAAGAAGTGTTTTTTCTTCTCGAAAGTCAACCTCTATTTCCCAGCGCCAAAGGTAAGCTTGTAGAATATCTTTAATATTCATTTTGGTTTGAGTACAAATCAGGTAAGCTGGATCCCTGTAAAGTACTTTAGCGTTTTTTGTTAGCCTGTAACCCAAAGGACGAATAACGATTAAAGCTAAGTTTTGTGGGCCTGCTGAGCGCCACCTGATATCATGGATAATTTTAACGTCAAACTTGTGTACTTTCCCTGCTGCCCACGCTTGTACTTGTTGCCATGGATATTGCGATGATTGTCGTACTTGTTCAGGTGTGGGTAACCGCTCGCCATATACACGCTTACGTCCCGAGCCTGTTTGTTTATCTGGAATTGTGTACAACTTGGTATCTTTTCTAATACGTCCTATTAATGTTGTGTTATGAGGTAAATTTTTTAATACCTCTTTATTCGTATAGCTACCATCTACTCCAATAACCAACTCTTTTTGATTATATTTTTGATCGTCTAACCTGTTTCGCAGAAGTTTAATTCTCTCAGCTCCCTGTCGACTAAGTTTTGCTATTTTCTTCTCTTCTCTATAAGTATCCCATTGTTCCTTATCGGCGGTTTTTCGTGGTTTGGCGACTGTAGGACAATGATGAAAATCAATGGGAATAGCTCTGGATTGGCAAGTCTGGCCATTCCGGGGAAGAGCCAGAGACATTTGTATAAACCGCTGGCCCCAAATAAAATTAGTATAAAATGGAGGTCCCAGTGGATCTCGTCGCCATGCTGTCCCTGGAATGCGCTTTCCCGTTTTCTTTATTATAGTATCATCCATATGGGCTATGATATGAGGAAATGAGCTTGTTTCCTGCAGAACATTTGACTGAACTACGTTCAATATTTTTGTTACATCTACTCGCTGTTGGCTAAATAGCCTATAAGCCCCTGACCAATCCACGAATTGATTGCCGCTGGCCGCTAACATCCCCGTTACCGTACGTCTGCCCAAACAGGTTAAACTCCCATACATTAACTCTCTACATTTGGTCCATGAGCTATGACTGGAAAAAGCAGGATGACATTCATTAAAAAGAAAATCAAGCTCATCAATTAACGATCCGGTACTGGTTTTTTTTTATCCTTATTCTCATCTTCATTTTTGGTAGAACGAGTTAAGGTCATCCGTTTTTTGTCTTCAATGACCCATTCTACAACTTCACCCTTTTGAAATTCCATGGCTTGAGCCACTGCAGAAGGGAAATTAATGTACCACTGCTCACTTGCAGTCCTTTTTATTAGCTGAATTTTTGTCGGAAATCCCATAATGTAGATTTTAGTACTAGTTATATAACTAGTTTCAAAGATAAAAAAAAGATCAATAGGTGTCTATAACTTATTGATCTTTTTTTTATCTAGTTAAATCCAAACTCAAGACACAGGGCAACGCCCTGTGGTAAAAAACAGCGAACAAACCACGCCCAATAAATGAGCATGATTAATTAATAAACAATAAACCACCACAAAACACCCACATCATCAACCAAAAAAAAAGACCCCAAAGGGGCCGTCAGCAGCAACACAGGGCAACGCCCTGTGGTAAAAAACAGCGAACAAACCACGACCAATAAATGAGCATGATTAATTAATAAACAATAAACCACCACTAAACGTCCACATAATCTACCAACTCAAAGGCCCCAAAGGGGCCGTCAGCAGCAGCACAGGGCAACGCCCTGTGGTAAAAACAGCGAACAAATCGCGCCCAATAAATGAGCATGATTAATTTCAAAACAATAAACCACCACAAAACGTCCACATAATCTACCAACCAAAAGGCCCCAAAGGGGCCGTCAGCCAACAGCACAGGGCAACGCCCTGTGGT
>NZ_DATFKB010000193.1:0-2595 GCF_035268865.1 Salinivirga sp.
GTTTTTGAAATATTCGGGAAGAAAAATAATTCCTTCGGTTGAAGGATTGTCCTGGTTGATTAAATCGTCGTCAATCATGCCATAAATACCGGTGGTAGATGGCCTTAGTCCGGTCATAAGCGACGCGCGCGACGGACCACAAAGCGGAGCCTGGCAATGGGCGTTGGCAAACAAAACTCCCTCCGCCGCCAGCCGGTCGATGTTGGGTGTCATGGCATTGGGATGCCCATTCATACATCCCAGCCAATCATTTAAATCATCAATGCAAATCATTAAAACATTAGGCCGTTCAGAATCATCTTGTTTGTTTTTACATCCAGTTAGATTAACTGTTCCAAAAAATAATAGAGCAAATAATATTATTTTCATTTTAATGATTTTTTACTTATTCTACTTTTGGATGGCATTGTGAATTTTTTTACCATGAATGGTATTATAACCATCCGCAAAATTTTTTTAGCTCCCTGAGTATTCAAATGAACCTTAACAGTTAAGGCTGCCTGCCCGATTTTTCCAATAATCTAATTGCAAATAAGTTGCATCTGTAATTACCGGGTACGGCCCTTATCAATTAGTTCTAACAAGAGCTTTTTCATATCGGCAACCCGCTCTGGTCTGTTTTCAGCCAGGTCGACTTTCTCATTCGGGTCATCAGCAAGGTTGTAAAGTTCAAACGGTGCGTCCGGCAAGATCATTTTTTTGCCTTTCCATATGGGTCTTTTTGTAAAACGAAGCTTCCAGTCACCTTCTCTAAAGGCCAAAAGCCCCTTGCCTGTCTGCAATATGGTGGTTGTACGTACAGGACCTTCTACATTCTTGCCCAAAATTACTGAACTGAGGTCAAAAGAATCGCCTCCGGCTGACTCTGGTAAATCTTTATCTAGAAAACCAGCTGTTGTTGCAAGCATGTCAGTCAGTGAGATAACCTGATCAGACTTAACTCCAGCTGCTACTTCTCCCGGCCAACGTACGATAAATGGCACACGAAAGCCACCTTCGAAGTTACTGGCCTTATACCCGCGAAAATCACCATTTGTAAGGTGTCCATATTTATTGCGAGCATCGTCTTTCGCAGTTTTGCTTTTCTCAGCTACATCATGTGATTCGCTCCTCAAATTAAGGTTTTTGCCTGCCGAGCTTACATCTCCACTAGCTCCACCATTGTCACTTGCAAAGATCAGTATTGTATTGTCTGTCAGACCGAGCTCCTCAAGTGTAGTCATGATTATTCCCACGTCGTAATCAAGTTCATTGATATAATCGCCAAGTTGCCCTATTTTACTTGTGCCACGAAATTGCTCATGTGGCGTAATGTGTGTGTGGGTTGCGACAAGAGCCAGATAAATAAAAAATGGCTCCTGTTGGTTCTTTTTTATAAACTCGACAGCTTTTTGGGTAAGCGTGGTGCTTACTTCATCATCATAACGGATTTTTGTCAGGTCGCCTATTGTAGGCTTACCCGGAAGATTAGTTATATTCTCTTTGAGCCAAAGCAGTCTGTGATTTTCCACGTAGGTTTTGAAGTTATCACTATGATTCGTTGGAAGGCCAAAATGATAATCGAACCCAATTTCAAGCGGTCCGGGTTTGATTTCACCGGCCCAGTTCGTAATACCCGTTTCACCATAGCCCAAATGCCATTTCCCAATATGTGCTGTTCGGTAACCCTGTTGTTTTAAGAATCCTGGTAATGACAACATGTTTGTGTCGATAGACAACGGAGACGTATATCTTGGAGGCTTATCCCTTAAAGGTCCACGACAAGGGTAAAAGCCGGTGAGAAGAGCATAACGTGAAGGTGAACAGACTGAACCCGGAGCATAAGCCTGAGTAAAACGCATCCCTTGTGAAGCCAGGTTGTCAATATTTGGCGTAGTTACTTTCGATGGCTCATAATAACATTTGATATCACCTGTTCCAACATCGTCAGAAAGAATGAATATGATGTTTGGTTTCTGTGCTTCTATAGCAATACTTGTGGTAAGTATGAGAAGCAGGTTTAGAACTATCTTCATGAATATGGTGTTTAATTTTACTACTGAAATGAATTTCTCTCTGTTATTTGCAATTAGTCATTACCAGGTTTTACCTCATCGTACATATCTTGACCTTTGGCTATCGTATAATCGTCAAAATAAATTTTCACTTCATCATATTCCCTCTGACGCTTTCCCCAGGAAGAATAATACAAGCCTATTTTACTTTTAACGTCACTTCCATCACCATCTGTAGATTGAAAATCAGTTTTACTAAACACCTTTTCTCCATTCTGCCATACTTCAAAAACTCCGCTATCATTTTTAGCCCACTTTATATGAACTACCCAATCAACCCATTCACCCTGAATTAATGGGCTATCCCATAGATAAAGTATTTTTGATTCCGGGAGAGGTTCATATGTGAGGAAAAACTTGTCTTCTCCATTTTCCCTACCCATACGCACTGCAAAATCAGGCAAGCTCGGGTTATTTTCCCAAACACCCCATTGTGCAATTACACAGACAAATTTGTCTCTGTCTAATACCATTTTGCTCATATCAATGTCTGATGGAATATAAACGCTAAAGCCAGCCCAGTAATCCCCTAAAGAACTTT
>NZ_DATFKB010000194.1:0-20617 GCF_035268865.1 Salinivirga sp.
ATCTCTACCATTAAAGGCTTCGAGCAAGGTTTTTGATTTCTGCCCTTTATGAAACAAACCGCTTCTCGATTCTGAATTATACTTATAATATTTATTTGTGGATTTTTCGCAATGGTTTTTATGGTATTCCATGCACCTTGATTTTGAATAATCACTGGTCTGCCCTGTTAGGCCAATAGCTGATAACAAAAATATTGCGATTAAAAGATTCCTCATTGGTAAACAAATTTAACTTTTATGGTGTCGATTTCCGGAATGAAAAGATCATCGTCGCCGTGCCGAATAACGATACCTTCAAGGTTTATATAACGGTAATTTATGCGTTTATCTAATACTGCCCTTTTAAGTTTTTCGGGAATTAAACTGTCGCGCACAGTTGCTCTGATGTTACTTCCCAGTGCAAACATGCTGTATGAATATTGATCAACAGTGCACCCCTTTTGATTTACGTCTATTTTCCCGGTCTTTAAAAAGGCCTTTTTTGTCATCTCAATTTCCCTGGCTTTAACAGGCTTGCCGCCCAGCAATACAAGCGTATCTTTTGGAAGACTATCGCTTTGTTGCGCCTTCAGCGTTAAAGCAGTGAGGGACACGATTAAAAATATAAATGCCGCTTTTTGTATATATTTAATTTTCAACAATTGCTGTCTATAATTAATTATTCTATACCAAAAATTGCTCGAATAGTTTTGGTAAGTAAAAAAACAAAATTTTTGAATTGAAAGCAAAAAAAAGGCTGTCAGATCGGAATCAAACAGCCTTTATATCTTTATTATTGCTCTTATTCAGAGAAAACTTCGAATTCAATTTCAACAGTTACCTCGCGGTGTAAGCTAATTTTAGCTTTATAAGTACCGGCTTCTTTAATGGCATCACCATCAATTGAAATCTTTTTACGGTCAATGTCAAAACCTTTTTTCTGAAGAGCTTCAGCAATTTGAATCGTATTAACAGAACCAAATATTTTGCCGGCCGAGCTGGTTTTAGCACCAATTTTAATCTCTTTTCCTTTTATTTGTTCTGCAAGCGCTTCAGCTTCTTCTTTCAGTTTTGCTTCTTTGTGGGCACGTTGACGTTTATTCTCTTCATGCATTTTCTTGTTCGACTCATCGGCCATAATCGCATAACCCCTTGGAATAAGGTAATTACGTGCATAACCATCTTTAACGTCTACAATGTCATCTGCATGCCCCAGATTAACTATATCTTGTTTTAGTATAATTTCCATATCTGAAAAGTTTTATTATTTCATCATATCGGTTACATAAGGCAATAAAGCCAGGTGGCGAGCACGCTTGATCGATATAGATAACTTTCGCTGGTATTTTAGCGATGTACCTGTAATGCGACGAGGAAGAATTTTTCCCTGCTCGTTGAGGAATTTTTTCAAAAATTCCGGATCCTTGTAATCAATATATTTAATGCGGTTTTTCTTAAACCGGCAGTACTTTTTCTTTTTGATTTCCACAGAAGGTGGCGTCAAATATCTGATATCGTCTTTTCCTTGTGCCATGGTTTATTCCTCCTCTTGTTTTTGTTTTGCTTGTTCTTTTTTAGCTCGCTTTTTCTCGTTGTACTCGATCGCATACTTGTCCAAACTAACAGTCAGGAAACGCATGATGCGCTCGTCACGACGGAATTCTACTTCCAGCTTGTTAATAAACTCAGGATCAGCCTTGAATTCAAACAAATGGTAAAATCCTGTTGATTTTTTCTGGATTGGGTAGGCAAGCTTACGAAGTCCCCAGTCTTCCTCGTGGATAACCTCTCCTCCTTTGGATTGGATTAATTCACGAAACTTACCAACCGCTTCCTTCATCTGTGCTCCAGACAAAACGGGATTTGCAATGAAAACGGTTTCGTACTGTTTCTGCATTTTTAATAAAATTTAGTTATTAATTAATGTATTCTGATTAAGCAACCTAACTTTAATTTGCTTAACGGCCTGCAAAAATAGGGTTATTTTTTTATTTTCGAAAATATTTTACTCAATTTATCACATCTTTATTAGGATCATACGCTATAATGCGAAAGAGCCCGGGGCTCCGGGCTCTTAAGAAGCAAACATTAAACTAATTGTGAAAATCTAATAAAGTTCTAAATAAAAATAAGTGATTATGTCTTGAAAAGTTCTGGTACAAATATATAATATGACTGTAAACCAATAGGTTAAACCTCGGTTAAAAAGGGTTAAAGAAAGGTTAAAGTAGATTTGAAAACACAAAATAGATGTTAGATTTGTCATTGAAAGCCAAAAAAGGAAGCTAGTTTGAAAAAAAGACAGATAAAATACATTATTGGGTTAGTCAGTTTTGCCCTGGCGGGAATCATTTTAGTTCAACTATTGTGGATCAACAATACCATGTCTGAAAATGAAAAACGTTTTAGTGCTCGGGTATTTGCCATGCTGAATCGCGTGGTACAAAAAACCGAACGTAATGAAATGGCTCTGATGTACCGCCTAAAACCCCGGAATTTCAAACGATATCAGGGTAATTCTAATCGTAGAAATACCCAAATGGACTCCATTTTCAACGAATTAAACAAACAATCAATGGAGCAAATGCGTGAAATGACAAAATCCAGTCCTTTTGGCAAGGAGCTAAATAAAGTACTGGACCATTTCGACAACATGCAATCGATGATGGACAGGAGAATGCAGGGTAAAGACCAACAGTTACAATCAATGCACCAATGGTTGAGTTTTGAAGCAGAAGTAAAACAGTTACCATTGAAAAAGCGCCTGCAATTGAGTGGTCTGGAACCTATTTTAATGGCAGAAAAACGGAATTTTAATATTACCATTCCTATGGAATATGCTGTTATAAGACCCGATTCAAATAAACCTGCCATTGCATCAAGCCAGTTCATTAATGATAAAACAGATGCAACATATAAAGCAGAAATATTTCCTAATGATGTATTGGGTACCAGTCCCAAACTGATTGTGCAATTCCCGGGTAAACAGCGCTTTTTGATGCACTCTATTCAATGGTTGCTAGTGCTTTCGTTATTGTTCACACTCATAATTTTGGTGGCTTTTTACTTAACTGTACGCACCATTATTCAGCAAAAAAAGTTATCGGAAATAAAAAACGATTTCATTAATAACATGACCCATGAGTTAAAGACGCCTATTGCCACAATAAGTCTGGCGTCAGATGCCATGAACCGTACCATAAATGACTCGGCATCGGGTTTTACAAAAATTATAAAACAGGAAAGCGAGCGCATGCACAAACATGTGGAGCATATTCTGCAAATGGCCAGAATAGATAAAAACGAGTTTAAAATACAGCCTGAACCTATTGAAGTAAATGAATTTGTACAGGATGTACTTGAAAATCAAAAACTGCGCATAGAAGAGAAAAACGGAAGCAGTCAGCTAAAATTGAGTGAAGAGAAACTACATATTGAAGCAGATCGTGACCATTTTGCCAACGTGTTGTATAATTTGATTGACAATGCTATTAAATATACCACAAAGGCTCCAGACATAAGTATAAACATATGGAAAAGAGACGATTATGCTTTTATTTCCCTGGCCGATAAAGGAATTGGTATGTCAAAGGATACACAAAAAAGGATTTTCGATAAGTTTTATCGTGCCAGCACAGGAAACGTGCACAATGTAAAAGGTTTTGGGCTCGGCCTCAGCTATGCAAAGGCAGTTATGGAGCGTCATAATGGCGACATTTTGGCAAAAAGCGAATTAAATAAAGGATCGGTTTTTACACTTAAAATTCCAATTGCTGAAGAAAATTTCGACAATAAATAAAGCATTATACCATGAAGGTTTATAAAATATTTTTAGTAGAGGATGACATCAACTTTGGCACCGTATTACGATCGTATCTCGAAATGAATAAATATACGGTAACGTGGATTGATGATGGTGAAAAAGCTATTGACGCCTTCCAGAAACAATCATATGATATTTGTATTCTGGATGTCATGTTGCCCCATACCGATGGTTTTACCATAGCAAAAGAAATACGCAAGATAAATCCGCATATTCCCTTTATATTCCTTACGGCTAAATCAATGAAGGAAGATATACTGGAAGGATTCAAAATTGGTGCTGATGATTATATTACCAAACCTTTCGACTCAGAAGTATTGCTCTACAAGATAAAAGCCATTTTGCGCCGCAAATCCATTAACCAGGAGGAAGAGAAAGAGGTTAAAGTTGGTAAGTACACTTATAACATTTCCAGACGTATACTTAAGTTGGGAGATAACGAACAAAAACTAAGTCCGAAAGAAGGCGCTTTAATGCACCTTTTTGCGCGCAATGTAAACCAGGTCGTCAACAGAGACCTGGCTTTGCGCGAGATTTGGGGCGAAAGTTCATATTTTACCACGCGCAGCATGGATGTATACATCACTAAACTTAGGAAATATTTAAAAGATGACCCGGCGCTCCATATCGAAAATGTGCATGGAAGTGGATATATACTTCACCACAATCCAAATTAAACGGTTTTGCGGCCTCTTTCAGACTTGCTATCCCATTTCTGACGTTTTTGTTTGCGGGAATAATCAATAAAAGCGATGAGCATAGATATGACAATGACATAAAACATAGTGGGCAGTATTTTTAAGTGAAACTTAATTATTTTGTTTTCTACCGCAAACTTACTACCTTGCAAAAAGGGCGCAAACACTTTTAAGTAGACGATTACGTAATTTAAGCAAAAATACAACTGCTTAATTTTAGTTAAGCAAAGCTTAAATATTTTTAAGTATCCCTGAATTTGCTTAATTTTGCTGAAAAGATTTTAGCCATGCTTCAGTTCAATTTTAAAAGGCCACTCCAGGAAGTCCTTTCGAGGCTTTTGCTGCGTACCTTTCCGGGTATCGATAAGGTATGGCTTATTGCTGAAGACGGCGAATCTGAAAACTTTAATCTTTTTGAAGCCAACCAGCATAATCAAAAAGCGCAGCTTGTAAATAAGGTTCAGGTGAAAAAGAATAACTACCTGAATTCCAAAAACTTTTACCGATGGACCAGTTTAAACGAAACGCCATTAACCGCTGACAAAGAGGCTCAAAAACAGTTTAATATTTTTGATGAATACAAAAATAGAATACTACACCTGTACATCCCGCCTATTGATGATCAGTTTATAGTGCTGTATATATTTTTTAATGAACAGCAGGCATTGACAGGAGCTCGTGCCGACAACCGATTATCTACAGAGCATAAAGAGCTTGTGGCCCACACCATTTACCATTTACTCAATTATGAATGTGAACGCTACAGTTCCGATAACCGGGTTGCTGCCCACATTAGCAATATGCAACAGAGAATTAGCACTGTACGTCAAAGCACTGGTCAGGAAGATTTCATGGAGGCTTATATCGAAGAGTACCTTGTGCAGGCCGGGCAAAAGCATGGGTATACGATTCAAATCAGTAAAAATGCCCTGAACTACCTTACAAATCAGCAGCTCAGCCCGTCGGGGCTAAAACAAATACTTGAAGAGGCCATTGCATGGCTGAGTAATTTTGGCACAGACGAAGAAGTTTTGACCATTAAAGAAGCGCATGTAATCAAACCTGCTCAAACTACCCCCCAAATGCATGGCGATCATGATCACCGGCACGACGGAAAATACAATCGAACATTTGATTTACTTGAAAAGCTGGAAGCAGCAGGCCAAAGAGTTGTACAAAACGGACAGCGATTAACCGGTGTGAATGTTGGGTTGGCCTGGGAGCCCTCTATTAGTGCGCCCGCCATAACAGATGCCTTACGTAAACACCGACAAAAAATACAAACACTGGCACGTTTGTATCCTGACCGCTGGCAGGTTATGCGTACACAGTTTAAACCGCTGCAGAATGTACTTGAATCAAATGATGAAATATTGCCCAGTGACATGCAAAGCGCCTAAATAGTGTCTGCCAGAAAAATACCTTTTATAGCCTATTTTAATCGAATAGCTTGCAACCTATTTTAGTACCTTTTTAATTAGTTTCCATTTCTTTTCGGAATATGGCGGATAGCGCATAGCCGGATCGGTCCAGGTGGTTTGATGTAAAAAAGACCTTTGGTATGAAAAAGCTTCGAAACTAAAGCGGCCATGGTACCGGCCAATGCCACTTTGCCGAACCCCGCCAAAAGGTAAATACATATTTGTCAGTTGCATAATCACATCATTTTTTACCATAGCACCGCTTTGCGTGTGTCGCTGTATCTGTTCAAAAGTACTTTTTGCACCTGTAAAAGCATATATAGCCAATGGCGGATGCAGCCTGTTGATATAAAGAATGGCATCATTGATATTTTCATAGCTCTGCACTGGTAGTATGGGACCAAAAATCTCCTCTTTCATCAAAGTATGAGCAGGTTGTACATTATCAACAATGGTTGGTTCAATATACCGTTCTTCAGCATTATAGTTTCCACCACAGAATATTTCGGCCTGATCAAGCATATTAACCAACCGCTCGAAATGGGCCTTGTTCACTATTCGCGCGTAAGCAGCCGATTCTGCGGGATTTTTGCCTAACATTGCTTTAAATTCCTTGCACAAAAGCTTCAACAAACGATCCTTAACTGACTTATGCACAACAATATGATCAGGAGCTATGCAGGTTTGCCCGGCATTTAGAATTTTGCCCCATGCAATGCGACGTGCAGCAACCTTAAGGTTGGCATCTTTATGAACCAGTACCGGACACTTACCTCCCAGTTCTAAAACTACGGGTATAAGTTTTTGAGCAGCCTGTTCATATATTTTTTGACCTACAGCAGTTGAACCTGTGAAAAAAATCATATCCCAATCGAGCTTTGACAGCTCCTGTGCCACTGTAGCATCTCCCTGCACTACAGCAATATACTTTTCAGGAAAAATCTCACTGATCATTTGCTCCAGAACAGATGAAACCGTAGGTGCATGTTCCGATGGTTTAAGCACCACCGTATTTCCGGCAGCAATAGCACCAATCAATGGTGACATAAATAGCTGAAAGGGATAATTCCAGGGAGCATAAATCAACACCTGGCCCCGCGCCTCATAATGTAGATAGCTTTTGGTCGCAAACAGTAATTTCAACGACTTTTTTACTTTTTGGGGTTTTGCCCATTGCTTGAGGTGCCTTTTTACAAAGCTTATTTCATGCTGTACAAAACCTGTTTCGGTAATAAAAGATTCATAACTACTTTTACCCAAATCGGCTTTCAGGGCAGCATGTATTGGGTCTTCATATTTTTTTATAACCTCTGCGAGCTTGTTTAGTGCTTTAATTCTAAAGTCCACATTCAAGTCTGCCTCTTCATAAAAAAATGCAGACTGACGTTTGAGCAATGCTGAAATATCTTGCATAAATTACATTTCAATAATTTCAAAAGGAATATCTATACGATCTTTATATGCCAGGCCAGACTCATACATATCTTCATCCTCTGCTTCATGGTACCATTTAATTGTAATGGCATAACCTTTGTCATACAATTCTTCGAATTTTTCAAAAATAGTATGTATAATTTTTGATGAAGAAGTATTATAATAAGTCAATTTGAAACACAGGCAAAGTTCATCAAGCGGATCCTCCATGAATTCATCAATCCACTCCAGAACCGGATTAAAAAATTCGTGTGCATCTTCCGGAAAAGATGTACCACCAATTTCAAAAGTTCCGGTGCGTTTGTCCAGTGTTATTGATGGTAAATCAGAAGTGGGCTCATGTATATAAATACTCATAGTCAATCAGCGTTTTATCGAAAACAAAATAATTTGATTTAAGTTTCCCTGTTAAAAACATAAAGATATGGATAAAGCATTAAGAAAGGAAAAAATATACAACCTTATTGAGAATTACAACCTGGAAGATGCCATGCATGAAATAGATAAGATTCTAAAACAAAATAGCCAGGATATAGATGCACTTTGCTTCAAAGGAAAAATTCTTACCAAACAACAGCAATACGGCGATGCACTCAATGTTTATAAACATGTACTTACAATTGATCCAGATTATGATAAAGCAGCCACCTCAATTAACATGATTAACAATATTTTAAAAATTAGAAGAACCTTCTATTTTGAAAATACGTATACAGATGATGAACTATATTCATAATTTGTGGCATAAGTTTTGTAATATTCAAAGTGATTCATGGCTATTTTTTCATATGCAGTAATTTAGTTAGTGATTAAGACCCGGATTTCTCCCAGATTTCCGGGTCTTTTGTTTTATTCCTTTGTGTTTCAATAGATGAGTTCTTTAAAAGATAAAAACTTCTTAAATTAGGCGGATGCTTCAAAATTTTAATCAATTTGATTTAACCTACATGAAAAAAAATATGTAGGTTTGAGGCTGGAAAAGCTTTATAAAAAAATATATACAATGCGTTTAAACAAATATGTATTGTTTGCCATATTTGCCTTTGCTGTAATGCATAGTCAGCAGCTGGTAGCTCAGGACACCCTTAAAGTAAACAAAACTAACAATAAGGTATTTATATCTGGAAAACCCTTTTACATACACATAGTAAAAAGAGGGCAGACATTATACAGAATTGCTAAAGCCTACAATGTAACAGTGGAAGATATTGAAAAGGAAAATTTCAATATAAAAGCGGAAGGATTGTCAGTCGGCCAGCCTGTAAAAATTCCCATAAGTAAAGAAAAAGCACCTGCCCCTGAAAAAGCAGATATGCCACGCATCCATGTGGTTGATTCCGGGGAAACAGCATATTCTATCGCCAGAAACTACCATATCTCCCTCAAAAATCTTTATTCGCTTAACCCCGGTGCTAAAGATGCCATTTACCGCGGACAAAAACTTTTCCTGCCCGAAAAACCCGATACCACCACAGCAAAAGTTTTGCAGGATGCCGATTTCATATACCATATTATAAAAAAAGGCGAAACACTTTATTCCATTGCCCGTGCATATGGTGTTAAAGCGCGTAAAATAAAGAGAGAAAACAACAATATTGACCCAAATGATTTGCAACCCGGCCAGGTAATTAAAATCGAAAAGGGTGAAGTAAAATACGCGGATCAAAAACCTACAGCGAAAAAGAAGAAATACTATTACCACAATGTTAAACCCGGCGAAACATTATATTCAATTGCCATAAAATATGAAACCACTGATACTAAAATAATTGAGCATAATCCACAACTAACCAGACGAGAACTGCTTTCGGGCGAATACATTAAATTACCAAAAGATGAAATAACCCTACCCGATACCCTTCCATCTCAACCTGACGGAATGATAACTCAAACCTCAGACTCATTGCTGCAGGATACCTGCCAATGCCCGGTTGATGGTGGAAAGGACAGAATGCAGGTTGCATTAATGCTCCCACTCTACAGCTTTACAAATGATACCATTAACCGCAACCTAACTTACCAAAAAATATATAAGCGCAGTCGTATATTTTTGGACTTTTATGAGGGCGTGTTGCTTGCAGTTGAGGATATGAGTAAAAAGGGAATGAATATCGACCTGCATGTTTTTGATACAGAAAACGACACGCTAAAAGTTAAATCCATAACTGAAAGTTCACTTTTTCCCTATTTTGACCTTATTATCGGACCGGTTTACAGCCAAAACTTACCTATTGTGGTAGAGAGAGCCAAACTGTTTGATATTCCCGTGGTTAGTCCGCTAAGTACGGAACCGGACTTTTTGAAAAACTATGTTAAAGGTTTCCAGGTAAGTCCTACGGAGCACATTCTGCATCGAAAAACCATTGCTACTACGAAGGAATTTAAAGCCGATAATTACATCATCATTAAAAATGGCAACCGACCTGAGGAATCGTTTGTAAATGCTTTTAAAGACGAATTTTTCAGGGGTAAAACAGTTAATGAAATTGAACACCTTGGCTATGCCGAAATAACTTACTATGCAGGAGACGAAGAACTCAACCTTGATCCGTTTGTAGACAGTCTGCATAATTTTGTCATACTACCATCGTCTGACAAAGCATTTGTGAGTGACGTGGTTGCCAGGCTCAATACACTTAGCGAAAACCACGACATTACACTTTTTGGCCACCCCCGGATGATCAACTATGAGAACATTGACATACAGTTTTTCCATAATCTGAATACCCATATTTTTAATCTCAATTACATAGATTATGAATCTGAGGCGGTGCTCGATTTTGTATATAAACACCGTAAATTTTTTGAAAAAGAACCTGGCAAGTATGCATTTTACGGGTATGATATAAGTTATTACTTTATGCATGCCTATCAATTATTTGGAGGGCGTTTTTATTGTTGTTTTGACCAGTTTTATCCAGCTTTGCTACAGATGAATTTCAATTTTCAACAGCAAAATAAGGGTAGCGGTTTTATCAATGAAGAAATGCTTCTTTTAAACTTTCAACGTAACTATTTACTTCGCCCCGTAACAGAATCAAATCGATAGTATATGGATGTATTTGGCGGTACGCTGGTCATTATAGCTGTGCTTTTTATTCTATTAAGTCTTTACCTTGAATGGATTGGTCCTGCCTATACATTTTTGGTAGCAGTTGTTTTTTTGGGTATTTTCGGTGTGCTTTCGCCCTCTGAAATATTGGCTGGATTTGCCAACGAGCAACTGGCTGTTATTATACTGCTTATTTTGCTTGGCGACATCATCCGGCGAACTTCCGTCATTGAAATTGCTTTTGAACGAATTTTTAAAAGAGCCAATACCGTCTCGCGATTCCGGAATCGCATGATGATAATGGTGGGGTTTTTCTCGGCCTTTTTAAATAATACACCCCTTGTAGCCATTATGATGCCATTTGTACACAATTGGTCGAAAAAACACAACGAATCACCTTCAAAATTACTCATCCCGCTTTCATATGCAGCCATTTTAGGTGGTTGTGCCACTTTGATTGGAACTTCTACCAACCTTATTGTAAGTGGATTTGTACAGGATCAAAGCATCATACCCAACCTTGAGCCACTCAATATGTTCGATTTTGCTTATGTTGGTGTTCCTATGCTCATATTGGGTTACCTTTATCTGGCGCTATTCAGTGATAAACTATTGCCATGGAATAAAGATGCTTTATCGGACATTTCCCGTTCATCAAGAAAATTCATTCTTGAGGCGCAAATTCGGCCCAAATCTCACCTGATTAATAAACCACTGCATCAGTCGGGACTTATTGGAATTGAAGGGCTGTTTTTGTTTGAAATTATCCGCGACAAACAAACCATCAAGGTAAGTGATGAAGGACTTATATTGAAAGAAAACGATATGCTGCGATTTGCAGCAGAGTCAAACAATGTGGCTGACCTGTTGAGCGATACCAGCGGGCTGACTTTCCCCAAAGTTGGGATGCTCAAGCATAAAAGTAAAACCGAGTTGGTTGAAGTAGTGGTCTCACATAATTCCACACTTATTTCCAAAGAGGTACAGCAGATCAATTTCAGAGCTAAATTTAATGGAGCGCTTATTGCGATACACCGCAATGGTGAGCGTTTAACAGGAGTTATTGATGATGAAAAACTGCGCGCAGGCGATGTCCTTCTGTTGCTGGTAGATGACCTGTTTGCAGAACGCATCACTTATAGTTCCGATGTATACTACATCTCACAAATCAAGGAAGTGCGCAGATTAGGGGTCTTCCGCACTACCCTGTTGCTTGGCGGCACACTTGTAGCTATTATGCTTTCGGCATTTCGTATTATTCCATTGTTTATGGGGATAATGGTGTTATTACTTATACTTTTACCATTGAAAATTACCAGCCCCAAAGATATGCATAAAAGCATAGATTACGACCTGATTCTGATTATAGCCCTGGCCATTGCGCTTGGAAATGCAATGCTCAAAACAGGTGTGGCCGATATGGTGGCAAATCTCTTTATTGAGGCTTTCCTGCCATGGGGACATGTCGCACTGCTTGCAGGTATATATTTTGTAACATCGATTTTGGCTGCTTATATTACCAATAAAGCTGCCGTTGCTTTGATCTTCCCCATTTCATTATCGCTGGCAGCCAACCTGGACCTCAATCCTATGCCTTTCATACTGGTTGTGGCTTTTGCTGCAGCTGCAAACTTCATAACCCCGCATGGTTACCAAACAAACCTCATGGTTTATGGTCCGGGGCGCTATACTTTCAGGAATTTCTTCCGAATAGGTTTTCCGCTTACGCTAATTTATATGGCTGGCACCATTGCTATTTTAAGCCTTATGTATTTTTAGCGCAGGTTTTGTTTTATCCTTCATTTTTTTATCAAGGATGGTAAAAAAGTCAGAATTAAAAGTACCGTCCATGGAAGAAACACAAAATTAAAAGGTTGTAAGCCCGCTACTATAAATCGTGTGATTAAAGCAAAAATGACGAAATACCCAATGACCTGAAATATTGTTTTATTGTTTCTTACCCGGTTTACAAAAAGTAATAGGTATAACGGGTTAATCCACAATAAATTCCAGTTATTCATAAACTCTGGATGCTCCGAAAAAAACTGAAGTCCCAAAATTAAAATGCCTGGTAATGCGGTAAGCAGCCACATAACTTTTACGAATAGTTCCTTAGATATAAACAGCCACACCATTACGAGCAACAAATAAAAAGTAATGATGTAAAACCAACTCCGGACATTGGGCTGTTGCCGATAGCTAACCACATTTATGCGCCTTTTTACAACTGGCCTGCCATTAGATTTTAAGGTATCGATACCCGCCATTAATTTATGTGGCAAAGCCATTGCTTGTAACGGGTTCAATTCCCGGTCAAGTTTAGTGCCGGTAATTAAGTCAATGCCGACCTTCAAAACGGGTTTTTCGCTGAGGTAATACTCCAGCATTTGCCTGAAGGTTATACCTGCCTGTTTTTGGGTTAATGATATTTTTTTACCTAAAGCTTCAATTATCAAATCGCGAACCTCTGTTGTGCAGTTTTTATCCATAAAATGATAAAGATAGTACCTGTTTTCAGGTCGGTACAAAAACCGGAGTGTATCAACCAGCTGTTTTTTCTGTGCTGTGGGCATATCAATTTCCTGCTCTACAACCGATCGGCCGTGAGAACTGTATTTTGCAAGAAATTCCAGATAGGAATGAATACCCAGGCGGTATTTTAATCTCCCCTGTAGAAATTTCATGTAAAAATTTGTTGTATCAAAATCAAATTGACCGAAGTTATAAACCAAATCATCGCCGGTTTGCCGGTTATGAACTCTTAAGGCCGTATGTCCAAAGGCACTGTACAACTCATCGCCCGCCGAGCAGGTTAATACGCTTATTTTTATTTTATCGTTGGTCCAGGCATTTAGTGATAAAAACAGGATTATGACCAACAGAAATCGTTGCATTTGGTAATGGAATTATTGTCAGTTGCAAAATTGCACAATAAAAGTAAAAAAACAGCTATATGATGCGCTTTTCTTAAATTTGACAATTAATTGTCCTTAACTACCACACTGTATAAAACCGGAACTACCACAAGTGTTAAAAATGTAGATATAAGCAATCCTCCAATGATGGTCCATCCCATTGGTGCCCATAAGTCACCGCCTTGTAAGGTCAGAGGTAATAGTCCGCCGGCAGTGGTCAGTGTGGTCAGAATAATGGGTGTAAACCTGGTTTCGCCTGATATGCGCAATGCTTCAAATTTGGAATGGCCCTCTTTACGCAGCCAGTTTGTATAATCCACCAGTATTATTGCATTGTTTATGACAATCCCGACAAGACTTGTAAGACCAATAAATGCGGTAAATGAGAAGGTATTGCCTGTAATCATCAATGCATAGACCGACCCGATCATAGCAAGGGGAATGGTGGCAAAAATAATCAATGGCTGTGTATATGACCTGAATTGTAGCACCAACACGGCAAAAATCATGAGAATTGCAATAAGCACGGCTCGCTGCATACCGCCAAAGCTCTCCTTTCGACTTTCGAGTTCACCTCCAATGTAGTAATCATAGCCTTCAGGGAAATTATAACTTTTCAGCCTGGCAATAACCGGTTCGAGTGCTTCATCAAGGCTGGCTCCTTTTTCCAGATCTGCCGTCAGTAGCGCAGTTCTCTCGTAATTGAAGCGTCTGATTTCATTTGGTGCTTTTTGAAATTTTATTGATGCCAGTTGATTTAGCGGTACAGCATATCCGGCCATTGATTTAATGTATACCTTTCTGAAATCATCAGGACTAAATTCATCACCCTGGGGCATGCGAAGTGTAATTGGGTACTCCTCTCCTTTTTCATCGCGGAATTGATCGACCTGCATACCTGCAACTGCAGTGCGTACTGCTTTGTCGATTGCATGAACAGGGACACCATACATGTTGGCTTTGTCGCGGTTAATATCTACCAGTAAATCGGTACGTACCTTTGAAAGGGAGTTATCCAGATTTATTACGCCTGGTTGCCTGGCAAGCAAATTTTCGAAGGTTTTTGAAATTTTACGCAATCGTTCCAGTTCATTGCCTTTAATGTACACCATTATAGGGGCATCGACAGGTGGACTCTGCTCAAATTCTTTTATTTCAATGCGGGCATCGGGGTACTTATCAAATAAACCACGCAGACGATCCACAAGGGCATCAAATTTATCCACGTCGTAGGATTCCAACTGAACAAAGACCTCACCAAAGCTTTTCTGATAGTTTTTAGACAGTACATTGTAATAAATCCGTGGATTGCCGTGGCCGATATTGCTGGCATAAAATTTAACATCGGGAATAGAATCAAGTACGGTTTCTATGTGCGTTACCACTTCACTCGTATGCTCCAGGCTACTTCCTTGCGGAAGGTTTGCTCGCACCAAAAATTGTCCTTTCTCTGCCTTGGGAAAAAAACTTATACCTAAATACAAATAAGCCATCAACATGGTAATAGAAAAAACACCAATTGCGCCCCATATTACAAGCCACCTGTGCTTTAATGCAAAAACAATAGTATCGCGGTAACTGTGCTCCACCAGGTAGTTAAATAAGCGTTTGATGCCCTTCGCCTGTTTACCATCATTTTTGGTTGTTGCATTACTCCTGTTTTTAAAAAAACGACTGGCTAACAGGGGTGTGAGTGTTAAGGCCAATAATAGCGAAACAGATAATGTTAAAATAATGGTCACCGGCATACTTCTGATAAAAACACCAGCCTTGTCGGGCATGGCTATGATGGGGACAAAAGCCAATACCGTAGTGAGCGTAGCCGCAATAACGGGCCATCCGATTTCTGCAGCAGCAAGCACAGCAGCCTTAGCCGGTTTATTACCCTGATCAATGTAGCGATTAATACCTTCGGTCATTACAATGGAGTTATCGACCAGCAATCCAAGTGCAATTACCAATCCTGCAATGGTCATCTGCTGCATGGCAAAACCTGATATATCGACCCCGAACAGGCCAATAATGATAGAGAGCGGAATGGCAATAATGACCAGAAAGGCTGACCGCACGCCAAGCGCAAGAAAGATTAAAATACCTACCAGGGCAATACCCTGAAAAAGATTACCCTGAAAGTTAGAAATCTTGTTTTCAACCTCACGTGATTGCTTAAACACCCGGTTTAATTCAATATTGGCACTAAATTGACTGTCAATTTTTTGTAAAACCCGGTCTACCTCTTTTGTAGTTTCAAAAACATTACGCCCTTCTTTTTGGTATATGGCCACGAAAACTGATTTGATACCCTTGAAACGACCTTTATATTTTTCGTCTTCATCCCCCATTCGTACGGTTGCCACATCTTTGAGGCGAATTAAATACCCATTTTGTGCATGCACAACCGTAGCAGCTATTTGGTCCAAATTGGTGTATGCACCACTTGTTTTAACCCCAAAACTACGTTGACCCAGCTTCACCGAGCCACCTGGAATATTTGCATTGTTGCTCTTTATGGCTTTTGCCACACGATCGATACCCAGGTTCAGAGCGCCCATTTTTTCCATATCGAGCTCTACAATAACCTCTTGTTCAGGTGCAGCAAGTACTTCTACTTTGCGTATAGCTGGTAACTTTTTAACAGCATCCTGAATTTTTTCGGCTTTCATGCGCAATACATGATAAGGCAGGCTATCTGCAGTGAGGGCTAACTGCATTAAAACCTGATCTGAAACCCGCCATTTTAGGGTTTCCAGACTGTATAAATCATCTGGCAATGCTTCCCGCACGCTATTTATCTCCTGCACTACCTTGTTGTATTTTTCATCGGTATCTACACCAAAATAAAATTCCACATTGACCACCACAAGTCCATCACGAATAGAGGTGGAAACCCGTTTAATATCTTCAAGTTCGCTAATAGCATCTTCAATGGGCTGTGCAATAAGCTGCTCAAGATCAACCGGATTGGCTCCGGGGTAAATGGCAAAAACGGTTGCTGCAGGTACCGTTATTTGTGGATTCTCAGTACGGGGCATATTCAAAAATGAATTCATGCCAATTACAAACAATAGCAGAAAAATAATGGTAGCAAACTTATGATGCTTAAGTACAAGCGATGTAATGCCCATAGAGTCAGTTCTTTTGAATAATTTTCACTTCCTGTCCTGTCGAAACAAAACTTTTACCACTTGTAATAACTTTTTCCCCCTTTTTTAAACCTTTCTGTACGTAAAGATTTGCCCGGTCGACACGTGCTATTTGTATCTGACGCCGTTGGGCCTTAGCCTCTTCTAAGACATACACATACCCCTCATTGCCACTGGCTTCGACCAGAGCATCGATAGGTATTTTAAAGTACTGTTGTGTTGTTCCTGGATAAATTTTAACACGCGTAATCATACCTGTAGTCATTGACAAATCGGTTTTTTCAAAAATTAATTTGACGCGATAAGTACCAGTATATTTTTCAGGTAATGGATTGATTTGTTCTATGCGTGCGTTGAAAGACTTACCTGGGTGCGCATCCATGCTAAGCACAGCGCTGTCACCTTTTTTGATTTGCACCCACTCACGATCTGTTACCTGGGCTACTACACGATATTGCCTGCCGGTAATACCAAGTACAATAAGCGGGTACCCGGCACCAATCATTTCGCCGGGTTGTGCCAGTTGCCTTAAAACAGTTGCTGGCTGGGGTGCTTTAATTGTAGCGTGTTTTTGGTTAAAACGGGCCATTTGCAATTCGGCACGTGCTGCTTCCAGGGCAGTTTTTGTATTTTGCCATTGTTCGAGTGTGGCCACACTATCTTTGTACAAATTGTTTACACGTTCAAAATCACGATTGGCTTTATCAACGGCGAGTTTGGCTTGTTTTACTCTGGAGGATATTTCAACCGTATTTAAACGGGCAAGTGTTTGGTCTTTGGCTACCTGGTCTCCGGGTTCAACATTAATCTGATCAATGATACCGCCAATTTTAAAGCTCAGTTTGAGGTTTTTGTCTGCTTCTATGGTACCTACCGTGTGAATGGGCCATTGCCTGGTAACCCGCTCCACGGTCTCAACAGCAACTTCAGGGTTCGTTGATTCCTTTTTGCCTGGGTTGTCGATCTGGCAACTTACCAAAACCATTAATACAATTATGATAAAAGGACTATTTTTCATACTGATCGTATTTTTGCTCCATATTTATTTGGGCAGCAACTTTCTCAAGCCGTGCCTTTTTTATGTAAAAATCATATCTGGAAATAACCTGTTGTTCCTGCGCTATTCTAAATTCTTCCAGGGCATTAATATGTTCAAGTTGATTTACCATGCCTTGCCGGTATTTTTTATTAATGATTTTCCATGTAGCTTTTGTATGTTTCACCTGTTGTGTTTTGGCCTCATACTTCTTGTAAGCAGCTCTCAGACTGTAATATGCATTAATCAACTGTATATCAATCTGTTTTTGCACTTTTTGTTTTTCCAATTCAGCCTCCTGAAGGCCAATGCGTGCTTTCTCCAGTTTTGAATTCCGTCTCATTCCCCGAAAAAGGGGCCATTGCAACACAAGTGATGCAATGTAAAAGTCATCATCGTGCTCAAACTGATAATGTTTGCCCTGAAAACCATAATCAAAAACAAATGTAAGTTCTGGCCAGTAGTTCGATTTCATGAGTTTTTCATTATATCGGGCAGCCTTAGCCGCTGCATACACCTGTTCCATTTCTTCACGCTGTGAAGCGTTCTGTTGAAAAGTATCAATTTTTTGGATCGGAATGAGCGAGTCAAATTGAGTATCTTTTTCAATCGTATGTCCCAGATCTCTGTTAAGCAAAAAGTTAAACCACAACCTGGCCTTTTGCGTTTTTTCTGTTGCACCGGCATGTGCCTCCTCCCATTCGGCAATGCGGGTTTTGGACTTTAAAACATGGTCGTAGGTCACTTTCTGATTTTCATACATTTTTTTGTTTACATACAGGTTCTCATCTAAAATACGCTTGTTTTTATTTAAAACCTCCAATAAACCAATACTTTTCAGATAATTAAAATATGCCTTTTTAATTTCTGATACCAGTTCCCGGGCATAGGCATTGCGACCCTGTTTTTTTACATTACTCATGGCCTGGCTCATTTTGTGCTTATAATAAATTTCTCCGTTTAATATAGGCTGCGTTAGCCTGATTTTGGTTTCATGCTCCTGTGTGCGTAAAAAATCGAATTGCTGGTTCTCTATCTGCGGAAACATTGCAGTACCAGTAAGCTGATTAAGTGTACTATAAACAGGGTTTAACATATCTCCAACGGGCAAATCAATCGTACGTCCGCCATCTGCCCTCGAAAATCTTGCATTGACAGTTATTTCGGGCCAGTAATAGCTTTTTGCCTGTTTAATTATTTCAACGCTTTTTCGGTAATCAAGCGTTTTCTGTTTTAGTACAATATTATTTTCAAGGCCTTCATTTATATAACCGCCCAATAATGATGATTGACCAAAAGTATTGGTTGACAGCAATAAAGGTCCCAGAAATAAAAAAATACTCAGATATGGCTTCATAAATCTTCAATTGTTAAAGCAAAACGAATTTACAAAGGAATTGGTTTATATTAAAAAGGTAGTCATATAAATGTGGTTCTAATTATAAAAAAAGCCCCGCAAGCAGCGGAGCTTTGTATGCATTAAAATTATTTAATATCTATACAATACCTTGATCAAGCATGGCATCTGCAACTTTTACAAATCCACCAATATTCGAACCTTTAACATAATCAATAGAACCATCATCACGTTTTCCGAATTTTACACATGTAGAATGAATATCCTTCATAATGGTATGTAGTCGTTTATCAACCTCTTCTCTGGTCCAGGCGAGACGCATGCTGTTCTGTGTCATTTCAAGACCTGAAACAGCCACACCACCGGCATTAGCTGCTTTACCAGGGCCATAAAGTACGCGCTTTTCCTGGAAATACTCAACTGCTTCGGGGGTAGTAGGCATATTGGCCCCTTCAGAAACAACATAACAACCATTTTCCACTAAAGTCTTAGCTTCGTCTTCATTGATCTCATTTTGGGTAGCACATGGCATTGCCACATCGCATTTTACAATCCAGGGGCGCTGAGCATCGTGATATTCCACATCATATTTATTTGCATATTCTTTGATGCGGCCGCGTTTCACATTCTTAAGATGCATCACATACTTTAATTTCTCTTCATCAATACCATTAGGATCGTGTATAAAGCCACTACTGTCGGAAAGTGTAATTACTTTTCCACCCATTTCAGTAACTTTTTCTGTGGCAAATTGTGCCACATTACCCGACCCTGAAATTGCGACTACTTTTCCTTTAAAGTCTTCTCCACGGGTTTTGAGCATCTCTTCCGCAAAATATGTAGCTCCATAGCCTGTAGCTTCAGGTCTAATGAGGGAGCCCCCCCACTCTTTAGCTTTTCCGGTAAATACGCCCACAAACTCATTTCTGAGTTTTTTATACATACCAAATAAAAATCCAATTTCGCGTCCACCCACACCTATATCACCTGCCGGAACATCAGTATTTGGACCTAAATGCCTGTGCAACTCGTTCATGAAACTTTGACAAAAACGCATTACCTCATGATCTGATTTGCCTTTGGGGTCGAAATCTGAGCCGCCTTTACCACCGCCCATTGGCAAAGTAGTAAGGGAATTTTTAAATACCTGCTCGAATGCTAAAAATTTAAGAATACTCAGATTCACAGTCGGGTGAAAACGCAATCCTCCTTTA
Source organism: Salinivirga sp. (assembly GCF_035268865.1). Lineage (GTDB taxonomy): Bacteria > Bacteroidota > Bacteroidia > Bacteroidales > Salinivirgaceae > Salinivirga. The sequence continues at coordinate 20,073 of NZ_DATFKB010000194.1, forward strand.
TAAGGCCCAATAGCGCTATTCATCTCAATTCGATAGCCGCGGTTCACCTGAATATTGCCTTTATCATCGACCCAGGGTACACGGAACAATATCATGCGTTCCGGTTCTGCAATACGTTCAAGGACTTTTGCTTCCTTGTATTGCGGGTTTTCCTCAATAAATGGAATTAATGATTCGGCTACTTCTTTAACCGCTTGCTGAAATTCCTCTTCACCCGGATTTTTCATTTCAATCCTGGACATGAAGTCATTTAGTGCTTGTTGATGCATGTTTTCCATAAGGTAAAATTTTAGTTAGCACTTTCAATTTACTTCATATATTTCACATAATCAAACATTTTGAAAACTGATTGTTAGTACCTTGCATTTGGTTTTGGATCAAAAGACATATATTTCTGGTTTTAACCTATTAAACTCAATTATTCAGGTTTATTTGTCAAAGAACCTCAAATAATGTAAATTGAAAGAGTAAAATCTTTTCACTTAGTATTAATGCGTAAAAGCATCCAGAATGAGTCAAAACAACCAACAGGATGATACACGGGG